>NZ_CP150269.1:745000-1092500 GCF_037976825.1 Paenibacillus sp. FSL K6-1330 | reverse complement strand
CATTGGAATACCAATCAGCGTTGTCAGCACGATACCGATAAGCAAAGCGCCCTTCAATTTGAGAACCATCAGGATGGCGATCAGGAACAGCCCGATTATCGCAAGCAGCGTATCTTTGTTCTGAATGAAATTCCCAAGACCAAGATTGAAGGCACCGCCTGGTACCGGATGAGTAATATCCGTTCCTGGGTTAATGGAAGCCGTCACGATGTTGCCCAGCTTAAGACCAACGATGGTAATGAACAAGCCGATACCGACCGTAATGGCAATCTTTAAATTGTTTGGAACCGCAGTCAGCAGCATTTGGCGGACTTTGGTAACCGTAAGAATAATGAAGACAATACCGGAGATAAATACTGCACCGAGTGCGGCCTGCCAAGTAATCGCTCCGTTCGAGCTTAATACAACTGTCATGAAATATGCGTTCAAACCCATACCTGGTGCCAACGCAACCGGAATGTTAACGAAGAAGCCCATCGCCATCGTCACAAGGCCGGCACCTACTGCAGTAGCGAAAAATACGCCTTCCTGCGGAATACCTGCGCCATCAGGACCCAGGAACAGATTGTTGACCAGCAGGATGTAAGCCATGGTCATAAATGTCGTCAAGCCTGCGATAATCTCGGTTCTTACATTTGTTCCGTGTTCCTTTAGTTTAAAGAAACGCTCCATTGTAGAGATATCCCCCTTAAAATTAATGACCGACAACATACAAAAAGACCCTAAGGATAAATCCCCAGGGCCATCGCTTGAAAAAAGAGCCGCAAAACAATCATTCGCATGCTGCCAGGCAGCACCCTTATCGAATAACCGGCTGCTGCTTTATGGAGCGGCGCTCCATAAACAGGCCGATATCTCGAATGCTGGACGAGTCCGCATCATTATATTGCCGCTCTTCTTTTCGTAGCGAGATCATTACGGTGACCTGTAGAGACTCCCGGGCCCATTCCCAGGATTATACGAAAAAGCTCGTTATTTGTAGTTGTCATGTCAGTTTCTACACATATTCTAGGACGAGAAGCCCAATCTTGTCAATAACAAAAGCGAATATTATGCTTGTCAATTTAAAGAAATGTTCGGAAATTGATGCTTCGCCACCTATTGATTCTAGGACAACTGAACTACATACGACAAAATACACCATGGAATATGGCGCACATGATCACTGAAATCCGTTCGGGAGGTGTTTCACTCGATGGTAGCAGAAGCAGTCGAAACCGGATTGTTTCCCACGCAGGGAGAAATTGGGATCGTGTGCTCCTCAGGAGAAACTTATTGCTATTTTACCGACAGCATGGTGGGTCTCACTTAATCCCTGGGCATCGTAGAGCCCTTTTTGCGAAAAAGGAAACGTAGCTCCCACTACTGATCTTACTTTTTTTTGCTCCAACAGATCTGCTATTTCCTGAAGTTGCTGACCATTGGGATCCAGCCATATATTTTTGGCGGTTACGTCGTATTCTCTTACCAGCTCCTCATCAAAATCGCTGACAATCGATATGATTCGCCCGGTGTGTTTTTTCAACACTTTAAAACTGTTCTTCTGAACGTCACCGCCCATCGTATCGAACACAACATCCACATCCGATAATACATCTTGAAATGGGGTCGTGCGATAGTCAATAATCTGATCAGCTCCAAGTGAAGCCAGCAGTTCATGATTACGCTCACTAGCGGTCGTAATAACGTAGGCTCCCGCTTGTTTGGCAAACTGGATAGCGAACATCCCAACACCGCCTGCGCCTGCGTGGATCAATACCTTCTCTCCTTTGGTCAGTTCACCATGTGTAAAAAGCGCCTGCCAAGCAGTCAGCCCTGCGAGCGGAACGGATGCGGCTTCCTCCCATGAAATAGCAGCAGGCTTACGCGCCAGCAGGTGTTCATCCACCAAAGTATATTCGGCATAAGTGCCAAAACGAGTCGTTTCCGGACGGGCAAACACTTCGTCTCCCAATTTCCAATCCGTTACCTCGTGCCCAATTTCTGAAATTGTCCCAGCAACATCCCAACCTAAAATAATCGGGAACTCCCAATCCATCATTTGTTTTAAATAGCCTTCACGGAGCTTCCAGTCAATTGGATTTATCGAGGTGGCGGCCACCTTAACTAAGACCTGATGAGCTTGTGGTGTAGGGGTAGGTACTTCTCTTTCCTGTAGTTCCTCCTTTCCCCCATATCGATCAATGACGATAGCTTTCATTCTTTTTCCTCCTCGATCTTGGTTCAACTTCCTTTTAGGACTCGGCTCAACCTCCTAAACGCTCGCACCTAACATTTGCACCTTAACGTATTATTGATCTTATTACACAAAAGATGCATACAATAAAACCATGGGCATCTATCCGTCTATTGAATACAGGAAAAAGTTCGTGTGGTACAACCACACATAAAAAAGCCTTCAATCCCACAGATGTGGATTGAAGGCTTTTGTTTTAGTACAGCAGAAAATAAACTACTCCCACTCGATCGTTGCTGGCGGTTTGGACGTCACGTCATACACGATACGGTTGACGTTCTCGACTTCGTTCACGATGCGGACGGAGATTTTCTCCAGCACATCCCATGGGATACGCGCCCAGTCCGCTGTCATGCCGTCAATGGAGGTAACGGCACGGATACCTACGGTGTAGGAATACGTACGTGCATCACCCATTACGCCGACACTCTTCATGTTCGGAAGCGCCGTGAAATACTGCCAGATCTCGCGATCCAGTCCCGCTTTCGCGATTTCTTCGCGCAGGATGTAGTCGGAATCACGAACGATTTGCAGCTTGTCCTCCGTTACTTCGCCCAGTACGCGGATCGCAAGACCCGGTCCAGGGAAAGGCTGACGGTGAACAATCTCATCCGGCAAACCAAGCTCCTCGCCGACTTTACGAACCTCATCCTTAAAGAGAGCTTTCAACGGCTCGATCAGCGTGAATTTCATGTCTTCAGGCAGCCCACCGACATTGTGGTGGGATTTGATTGTATGCGCCGTGTCCGTACCACTCTCCACGATATCGGTATACAGCGTGCCTTGTGCCAAGAATGCAAAATCATCAAACTTGCTGGACTCCTCATCGAATACGTAGATGAACTCGTTGCCGATGATTTTCCGTTTTTTCTCCGGATCGTCTACGCCTCTCAGCTTGGACAAGAAGCGTTCCTGAGCGTCAATCTTAACGACCTTCATATCAAACTTGCCAACGAAGGTTTCCATAACACTCTCAGCCTCGCCTTTGCGCAGCAGTCCATGATCAATGAACATGCATGTCAGCTGATCACCGATTGCCTTGTGAATCAACATGGCCACAACGGAGGAATCAACGCCGCCGCTCAGCGCGCACAGCACTTTTTGCTCGCCGACAACTTCGCGGATTTCACGAACCTGGTCCTCGATAAAAGTCTCCATGCTCCAGTTGCCTTCACAACCGCACACTTCGTACAAGAAATTTTTGATCATTTCATTACCATGGACGGAGTGACGAACTTCCGGATGGAACTGCACGCCGTACAGCTTCTTATCCTCGTTACTCATCGCAGCGATCGGAGCGGATTCCGTTCCTGCATCCAGCTTAAAGCCGGTAGGCAGTGATACCACGTGATCACCATGACTCATCCACACGGTTTGTTTTTGCTCAATCCCTTTGACAAGCGTCGAGTTCGGAGCAAATTCCAATTCGGCTTTACCGTATTCGCGTTTCGAAGCACGTTCTACTTTTCCGTCCAGTTGTTGAGCCATCAGCTGCATGCCGTAACAAATGCCGAAAATCGGCAGTCCCAGATCATAGATGGCTGGGTCCACATGCGGTGCATTCTCGGAATACACGCTGGAAGGACCTCCTGAGAAAACAATGCCGCGCGGGGAAAGTTCTTTGATTTTCTCAGCGGGCGTGTTGTATGGCAGAAGCTCACTATAAACGCCAAGATCGCGAATGCGTCGTGCTATAAGTTGGTTGTACTGTCCACCGAAGTCCAAAACGACGATGATTTCATTAGGCTTATTCATTACCGGGCCTCCCTTGATTAATGAAATTAATTATACGCAACCCGAATTCATACCGTCAAGAAAGAGGGCCTTTTGTTTTCATGCCAGTTTTTTGACAATTCGAATACATTGGCGTAAAAAGAGTACTTTTTCGGTACGGGACCACGGTTTATCATGGTATGCCGCCCGCTCCCAGCGCTGCGCAAACTGCTCCAGCTCCGCCCTGAATTCGACATCGGCAATCGACAAAGCATTGACGTATTGACGCATGGTCTGCCCTCTTTCCACATCTCCAAATCTTCGCTGGAGCTTGTCCCAAACCCACACCGAGGCCGATACGAGCTCCTCCCGCCTGCTTATCGCTATCGTTCTGGCCATCCTCATGAAGGTCAAGCTTTGGCGCACGGTCGGCATTTGATAAACAACTGCCACAAGGATGGGAAGAATCAATAGTAGAACGCCCCCAAACATCACAGGACCGATGGCGGCTATCAAAAAGAGTACTTTAACGACGCCGTAAAGCATGGAATTCCACATGCTGTTCCAGTACTTAAGCCCGGCAGAACCAAAATCACCGGCAATCGGAGGAGTGGATATCTGCTCGATGCCAAAGCCTGGGGTCGGATCAAACATCACCCAGCCTTGTCCCGGAAAAAAAACCTCAACCCATGCATGCGCATTCTTTTGGGCCACCTCATAACGATCAACCGTACCTGCTACCCGCTCACCCGGTGCAAATCCGGTCACGTAGCGTGCGGGGATGCCTTCAGATCGGAGCAGGACGGTCATTGTCGTAGCAAAATGAACGCAGTACCCTTCCTTCGTATCAAACAAAAAGTGATCCGTAAAATCCCGGCCCTCCGGTGGCACGGATGTTTGCAACGTATACGTATAGTTCTTCTCCAAATAGGATTCGATAGCTTTCGCCTTTTCATACCTGTTCTCAGCGTCCAATGTGATCTTCTGCGCTAAATCCCTCACCCTGAGGGGCAGCTCCTCAGGAAGCTGCAGGTACATCTCCTTCATATATTCGGGATCGTTGTTAGTTGCACTGCGGAGCGACTGCTCCTCCGGCTGACTATATACTGTTTCTATCGTATAACCGGATACCGCCCTCTCGCCTTGCAAGGATACCGTTTCGGACAGCCTGTCAACGGCAAGCCTCGGTGTACCTCTCTCTTTGGAGAAATGCATCTCCTTTATGCGGGTAATAATGCCTCCGGACAGCACGGACTGGATCGGGGTATCTTGTTCAAAAGTCAGTGTCTGGACGAGCCTGTCTCCGGAAGGACGCTCCCAATAGGGCAGGATGTGGCTCAGGTCTTCGGATAGCTTGACGGGCTTGCGGATGGAAGGATCCGCATCCCACTTCCGTCCGTCATACCGGTTATACGTATCCCCCCGCCAATAAGTCGGTTCAGGCGATTGCGCGGTAAAATACAACGCATCACTCAGCGTCAGCGGACCCCCCAAATCTTTTCCCTCGGAAGTGTATCCGGCAACCTGAGAGGCAGGAATCGACGGTTCCGCGTTTCTCCAGAGCCGATCCCCCCATCCCGTCATACGTTCCGCCATTTCGGATACCGTTAATCCCATACCCGCCGCAGGCTCGCTAAAAGCTCCTCCCACTCGGGTCATTCCGGCGATTAGACAGGAAGCAAGCACCACCACCAGACTCCAGCGAAGCACAGGCAGCCCAGACAAGCGGCCGGATCGAACAGGCTCAGGGATGTCCGCTCCCCTATGGGTCCCCTCAACGGTTTCCTGCTTCAGCTTAAGAATCAGCATCATGCCCTGGGCCAGCAAAATATACAATACAGCCCGCAGCATATCACGGTATACGCTCTCCTCCATGGCAGATTCGAGCACTGCTAAATAAACCAGCGTCGAACCGCCAAACAACCACAGGGTTCGGCGATACAAAGCCAGCATATGGACCGCGGATACCATGATAGCCCAGCCGACAAGCAGGATGATCGTTCTCGTCTCCTGGCTTAAGGCAGTAAACTCCCACACATTTCCGAATATCGAAACGTCACCCGGAAGTATAGCCGAAGCATAATCGGATAACCAAGCCAGCGGATCGCTATATTCAAACAATCGGGCACACAGCCAGACCACCAGAACAGCGTTCAGCGGCAGCCATACCCAGCCTCGCAGCGTAAACAATCCTTGAAGCAGCAAGAATAAAGCCCAGATGAATAAGGTTTGCAACATAAGGTGGCCGCCCATGTCCCCTGCATCCCGAAGTGGCAAGAGCCACTCTGACAGCAGTCCCATAACCGGCAGAGTAATCAATATGCGATGAAGAAGCGTTCCGTGCGACAATCGGGAGACGAAAATATGGGGTACACTATGGGCTCCGGATATACTGGTCTTCCGATGGCCTCCTTCCCTAACGGGCGAGCTTTCCGGTTCGATCATGGCCGGCACCTCCTATCTGCATTGGCTTCCCTTCTGTCGGCTGTTCATGCAAATAAACCAGTCTCCCGCCTTTGCTGAAGAACTCTCGTGCCCATTCTGGCTGCGCCTGATTCTCCATTGGACTATTTGGACTAACCCATGAGCTTGAATTTCCAGCCGGTTTCAAGCGCTTTACACTTTGCGTACAGAAGATGGTAACCTTTCTGCTTCCAGCATTCAGCAGATTGATCGCTGCAACAGCCGCTCCCTGATGAAAAACACCTGTGATAATCGCCCAATCTGTATTCTTTTGCGAGGGAGATAGAGACTTCTCGAAACTTCGGTTCCGTAAAGGATCTTTCCCGGTTAGCTGAACGGAGGCAAACGGTACTAACGTATCCTGCTGCGCCTTGAACACACCCTTGTATTCGATCCGCCGATCCTCCATCCCATCCCCATCCATACATAGTTGATAGGGAAATTTGTAGCGGATGAGCCGAGATACAAATCCTGCTGCCGCAGATACCGCGTCTTCAAATGCATCCTCCGGTTTCAAGGCTCCAAGACCTGCATACCCTTGGAGCGATGTATCCAGGACAACCCCCTGTCTTGATCCATAACCCTCATGCGGCATGAAGGATTGCAGGCGTCCGAGCTTCGCGGAATTCTTCCAATGAATCCGGTTCATAGGATCGCCGGGAACATAGTCGCGCACGCCCGATCCTCTCATTTCATTCCAAACCTTGAAGCGTACCCGTTCATCTTCCATGTCCATATCGCTTCCATGCATGGGCACCTGGGCCTCCGGCCACGCGGAGGGCCTTGGCAGCACGATCATGCCGGCTGTATCGCTTTCCACACTCCGGCTTGTCCTGAACCAGCCGAACATATCGCCCCATTCCACCTCGCTATAGATCGAAGACCAGACTCCGCGGGGAACCTGGTTCAGTCTGTAGGTATACTCGAGCCTTCGCTTCATGCCCGGGAACAGCAGCTTGCGATACTCCCTGCTGCCGATCCGGTTGGTTATGATAAGCCACGGCACGGGCAGAAGGGAACGATAGGTTACTTGAACCGTCATCTGAGCAGAATCTCCCGCCTGTATGCACGAAGGAAAGCTTGTATGTGATATGGTGATTCGGTTTGGGCCCAGCAAGCTCGTTAAAGCCCCGCCAAGCAATAGAATCGTGGATGCCCACCATACAAGCCGCAGCGATTCCCCGCCTAACCAAACATAAAGGCCCAACGAAACGGACCAGATGGCCACTCCTCTCGACCATTCCATCAGACGGCGTCTCACGACGGATTTCCCTTCCGGCTTCGCTGGCGCGGCAGATCAAACCTCGTAATGATGGACTCCACCATTTCATAAGTAGTTACACCGGCAGCGCGTGCCTCATGAGACAGATGAATCCGGTGGGTCAGCACCGGTACGGCAACACGCAGGCAGTCATCCGGGATGACATACATTCGTCCTGTCAGAAACGCAGCCGCCTGTGAAGCGCGAAGCCACGCCAATGTCCCTCTCGGGCTAATCCCCAGGGTCACGCCCTGCTGTTTTCGGGAAGCATCGGCCACACTGACCATGTAACGTTTTATGGTGTCATCCACAAATACACGGGAAACCATCTGCTGCATCCGGATGAGCTCAGATCCCATCATAAGGGGCTTCAGATCGTCCAGTCTGGAACTGCCCATCCCCCGCTCCAGCAGCTCCAATTCGCCTTCTATATTGGGATATCCCAGCGATAATCTCATCAAAAAGCGGTCCAGCTGCGCCTCCGGCAGACGGCTTGTCCCTTCATATTCATAGGGATTTTGCGTTGCCAGCAGGAAGAAGGGGGTCGGCAGCGGATACGTATGGCCGTCCACGGTGACGCGCCCCTCTTCCATCGCCTCCAGCAGCGCGGATTGTGCCCGTGGCGATGCCCGGTTAATTTCATCGGCCAGCACAATATTAGACATCACGGGTCCGGGCCTAAATACAAATTCTCCCGTATGCGGATAATAGACCGACGCCCCTGTAATATCACCTGGCATCAAATCATACGTAAACTGAATGCGACTGAAATCACAGCCGATTAACGCAGCCACCGACTTCACCAGCATGGTCTTCCCGACTCCCGGCACGTCCTCCAGCAGCACATGACCTCCGGCCAGTAAGGCAATCATCGTTAAGGAGATTTGCTCCTCATGTCCGACAATGACACTCCCGATCCGTTTGGTAACCCTCCCCAGAAGCTCAGGTGCCCACTCCGGATGATTTGCTTCTTCAGCATGAACGGATGAACTAAACAAGAACATCAACCTCCAACCTATATTCATAGATTATTAGATAGCGGTAACTTGGAATCTTGAATCTATGAATAGGTTTTCCAAGAAAGCAAGAAGATAGACGTCATTTGCTAGAAAAGGATTGGCCTTTCCTCCATGATTTATAGCGTACGGTCCACCTAGCCTGATCGGCATCTACACGAAAAAGGCCAGCCCGTTGCTCACGGTTGGCCTCCAATTCATTCTACTTACATGCTGACTTTCATCGTTCACGTTCGATCATCATATTAACGATTCACAGCCTTAATCATTCCAATTCCAAATCCGGTCAAGGATCACCGCAGCCTGAGCACGCGTAAAGTACGCCTTAGGCGCAATGCTGCCGTTCATGCCGCTCACGATGCCCGAACCTGTAAGCGCCGCTGCACTCGATTTGGCATACTCGGCAACCTGATCCCCATCAGCAAAAGAATCCAGAGACCCCTGTCCTTCCAGCTTCTTGCCGGCTGCCTCCAGAGCACGCTGCGTCATCACCATCATGTCCTGGCGTTTCATTGGCGTGTCCGGCACGAAACGGTTTCCTCCGACACCTTGGACCAGCCCAAGCTCTGCGGCAATCTGCACGTCTTCGTAATAATATGCCGAAGACGAAACATCTCCGAACGCTGCCCGGCCTTCGTCCGAGCCCTCCAGCTCCAACGCGTGTACGAGCATAACGAGGAATTCGGCTCGAGTAATCGGGTTCAACGGATTGAATCTCGTTTCGGTCTCACCTTGAATGATCCCGCGAGATGCCATCGTTTCGATCGCATCGATCGCCCATGGCACATGCTTCAGGTCATGAAACGTCTTGAACGCGGAAGCGACTTCAAACGTGCCTCCATGCGGCAGCGCAGCACGAACGATCCCATCTGCGGAATTATACCGGCTGTTGGAAAGCGGAACCCCGCGTCCGTTAGAGTCGATATTCCAAACTATGATATGATTCGCTCGTGCAAGCTCTTCCTTGGTGGGGGAATAAGGCACCGACCAGATGAGACGAGGCGTGCCCTGTTTCCAGGACAAAGCCCGCTCGCCAGCAAGAACCTCTACCCGGAACACCGGACGATCGCCGATCTTCTCGCGAAGGGCCGCATCCAGGCTGCCGCCCGACGCTTTCTCCAGACGTAGCGTTACGGTTTCCGTATCCGTTACACCGGTCCCCTGAATCAACACGCTTGGCATTTCCAGCGTACCAAACTCCGTTTGGACTACGAGAACTGCCTGCGGATTCCCCAGCAGCCACTTACCCGGCAGCTGAATATCATAGGACTGGGCTCCTTTCTGCACCGGAACGTCTACAAGCGTCCGCTTCGTTCCGTCCGTTCCAGCCACTGCCCTTTCCAATGCCTGCTGAAGCATTAGGCTCGAGACTCCAACCGCGATCCGCCCGTCATGGTTCCGGATTTCGAGTGAAGGCGTCCTTGGAGCTGGACTCGTACTGCTTCCGCCACCGCCCGCAGTTCCACCGCTTCCTACGTTACCGCCGCTGTTATGTTCGCCGCCGCTTCCATCTCCTCCGCCGGGAGCGGAGCTCTTCGTAAATTCCAGCACGCCGAATCTGGTCGTGTTCTGATAGGATTGGCCGGTCGGATCCGACCATATGGCCACGCTGTCTCTTGTACCTTGGCCGTCTTCATCGTTGTTCACCTGAAAATCGAACCCGATCACAGTCCCTTTCTGAGGTTTAATCTTATCCAGGCCGATCGCTGCTTCAACGACATATCCCCCGTCGATTACCTTCGCTGCGGATGTAAAGTTATCCTCGCCCGCATGACCGCCAAAGGAACGCACATTGTTAAAGTTTATCCGGTACTGACCATCATCTTCTTCGTAAACATCCGTCTTTCCATTATTCTGATCCACAAAAATCTCTACCGAATCTTGCTCCCATACGTTGGAACTCGCATCCGATAACAAGCTGTCGCTAATGACGGCATAAACGTACAAGTGATTCTCATCCCACAGAGTCCGGAATGTAGCGGTCGCGCCGCTGATTCCCTCGACCCACACGTTTGTTGCCAGTTCCCCGGCATCCTTCCAGATACCATCGAGCTCGCCGTCAACCTTCGGGGTGCCATAGCGGGCCTGGGCCGATTTCGGCGCGGCAGCGAGCGTAAGAATGCCGAGTCCGGTCTGATCGCTCTCCTGGGCATGCCTTGGATCGCTCCAGGACACCATCGCCCCATTCTTGCCATGCTCGGAGCCGTCATCCGTACCGGAATCCGTTACTCTGATATCGAAATAAATGTCGCCGCCCAGCGATCCTTCTCCGTTAAGCGGAAGCAGCGCTTCCCCTGCGTAACCACCAGCGGTCTCTGCCGTGTTGGCGGCTCCACGCTGAATCCGGGCTTTTTGCAGGGTACCGTTCACCACAGCGAAGATGTCAACCTGATCTCCTGGAGATATCGATCCGTCCTTCACGTCAACCCTGACATACATATGCTCCTTGTCCCATAATGTCTTAAATTCAGCAGATAACGATCCTAGCTGCTCCGTCTTAAGTGCCGGAACCAGATTCCATGCAAAATCCGGTTGTCCGTCGATGACTGCTGTACCTTCAATAGCCGTTCCGGTCTTTCTCACGATCGTTAATCGGGAAGGATCGACCATTCCCCAATAAGCAGGTTTGGCCTGATATTGCTTGTCAAAAGGAAACGGGGCATCCTGGCGGCCCGTCCCCGCGGGACGATCATGCAGCCAGGTATGGTCGTCTGCAATCCCCCAAAGGGTGACATTGCTGATCCAGCCCCCCTCCACACCTGCATCAGCGCCCATTTGGTCCAGCCGCTTCAATTCTTCAAACAGCTCTTTGTATCGATAGCCTTGCTTGTCGAGCAATTCCTGAGGAACGGTCTGGTAGACGTCGGTATTGTTCGTGTACACCGAAATGTCCAGCTCGGTAAGCTGATTGTCAAAACCCGCCTCGCCGAACATCCGGATGGAATCCGAGATTTGCTGGATGGACGGCCTGCTTATATTGATGTGCGTTTGATGGCCCACGCCATCGACCGGAACGCCTTCGGCCTTCAACTGCTTCACAAGCTTCAGCAGGTAATCACGCTTCTTCGGATTGTGCGTGCTGTAATCGTTGATGTAGAGCTTGGCCTCAGGGCCGGCAGCGTCACGCGCTGCATGAAATGCGGTCCGGATATAATCGAGTCCCGTTATCCGGTACCACTGGCTGTCTCGCATGCCATCCGGACGCCCTTCGTCAATGACCTCATTCACGACGTCCCAATCCCGGGCGTCATCCTTGTAACGACCGACCACTTCATGGATGTAAGCTTCCAGCCGTTGAAGGACAAGCGCTTTATTCTCCGGCGTGGCTTCGAGATAATGGCCCTGATCATTCTTCAGCATCCATTCGGCTCCTTGCTGGTGCCACAGCAGCGTATGGAACCGAAGGTTCATGCCATGATCCCTGGCATAATCCCTGATCAAATCCGCATTGGTAAAGTTATAGGTTCCTTCGCTCGGACTAAGAGATTCCGGTTTCATCACGTTCTCGGCAACAAGCGAATTGTAATGGTAATCGAGAAGCTCCTTGTGCACGCCGGACAGATGCTTGGGTTCAACGGCTGCCCCGATCTCGAAGTACTCTTGGTACACATCCTTCAGTGCGGGAATATCCGTCTGAATGGAGCCCGGCAGTGCTATCTTAATGTCATCGATATAGAAATTGGAAAGATCCGAGGTTTCCATATACAGCTTCAATGTTTCCATATCCGAACTGAAGCCGAAGGTTCCTTTCAGCTCCACCCACTCCGTGCCGCTCGCCGAGGCTGAGGCGAGGGTCGTATAGGATGTGTCCGCTGCGCCCGCCGCTTTGTTCTCCATCGAAAGCGATATTTTGACCGGAGCGGCAGGCGCCTGCTCAAGCCTCGCATAGGCTGAGATCGTATACGTTTTTTGGCTCACCATGATGCCTTTCACGTCTTGGCTGGGTCCGTTCCAGTTGTTTGTCCGATCATGGACCTTTAATCCGTAGCCGCCGCTATGGGCAGCTTCTGGCACAGCTTCTACGGTCTCCGAATCGCGTGGTCCCCAATCCATCGTCGTTCCGTCTTCAAAATCCCATACGACCGTATTCTCTCCTCCCGGTACCCCATTCCCCGGGTCTGGTGCCGGCTCAATCAACCGAACCTTGAATTCGTCCATATAATAAGCAGCGTCCGGACTGCTCGGGCTTTGCAGATAAACCTGCAGGGCTGAAGCGTTAGCATCGTATTTATAATGGCCTTTCACCTCTACCCACCCGTCGGCAGTTGCATCGACCGCACTGCTGAAGTTCACGTATTCCGGCTCAGCTCCGGTTTGCTGCATGGCAAGCTGAAGCTTCTGAGACCCTTGGGTACCCTCCTTCAGATGGACAAATGCGGAAATTTCATAGGTAGCTCCTTTGTCCATTCGATTCGTGGCGGCTAGATTAAACCCAGGTCCGTTCCAAGTCTCCGTCCTTCCCTCCGTCAATAAACTCCCTGTCCCTTCATAGGCATAGGTCGCGGAAGTCACCGTCTCCGTCCCTCGCTTAAACCACCCCTCCGTCCCGCCATCAAAATGATGGTGAATCACCAGATTCTGATCAGCGGGCGTATGGGCCGGTTCAACTGCCGCCACACTCCAGCTGGGCGGAATGAGCAGCAGGGACGCGATCAGCATCAGGCTGATCTTCCTAATGATGGTTCTCTTAGACACGGAATGCTTGCCTCCTCATTCGTTGCATATTTAGTCTGTCTTTTATCGAATTCTTGGTTATTCTTTGACGCTGCCCACGTTCAAACCAACAACGAAATATTTCTGCAAAAACGGATACACCACCAGAATGGGTACAGAAGCCACGACCGTTACGGCCGCCCGTATGGACAACGGCGTTACCATGGCGGCGGCAGAATCCTGGGTCATGCCTGCTCCAGCGGCCACATTCGGATTGCTGTTGGAATTCATGCTCGACGACAGCAGCTTCATGAGCTCATACTGCAGCGTGCTCAGCTTCTGCGTGGACGACGTATACAGGAACGCGTCAAACCATGTGTTCCATGCGCCTACTGCAACAAATAGCGCGATCGTGGCAAGCACCGGCTTGCACAGCGGGAAGATGATTTGCATGAAGATTTTGAAATCCCCCGCGCCATCGATTCTTGCGGATTCGACCAGGCTTTCGGGAAGGGTGCCGATATAGGTTCGGATCACAATCAGATTGAAGGCACTTACCATGGACGGCAGGATGTATACCCAGAAGCTGTTCAGCAAATTCAGATCCTTGATGAGAAAATAACCCGGAATCAAACCGGCGTTAAAGTACATCGTTAACACAAATACAAGCGTAATCGGCTTGCGGAAGGCGTATTCGCGCCGGCTTAACGTGTAAGCCAGCATCGTCGTCAGGAAGATATTCAATACGGTGGAGAGCACGGTTCTAGCGACCGTGATCCAGAATGCGTCATAAATCGTTCCCGAAGCGAATACAGCCTTGTAATTTTGCAACGTCCACTCTCTCGGGAGCAGGTAGATTCCGCCGCGGATCGTATCGTTCCCCGCGTTGAACGACACCGCAATCGTGTTCAGGAACGGGTACAGCGTCACGATCACGAGGAAGACCATAAATACAGTGTTAAACGTATTAAACAGAAACGGCTCCACGCGCGTTCTGACGATATCTTTCTTCACGGGAGCGTTTGCCGCATTTGGCGGGCTGAGCTGCTGATTTCCCATGTCTATAACAACCTCTCTTCCCCAAGCCGCTTTGCGGTCCAGTTGGCAAGCAGCAGCATAGTGACGCTGACCACCGTCTTGAAGATCCCGCCGGCCGTTGCCATCGAGTAGTTCCCTTGCGCAATTCCATACTTCAGTACGAAGATATCGATCGTCTCCGCCCAATCCACCACAAGCCCGTTGCCAAGCAGATACTGCACTTCGAATCCGGCTTCAAGGATGTGTCCGATGGACATAATCAGCAGGATCACGATGGTTGCCTTGATGCCGGGCAGTGTCACATGGAGCATCTTGCGATAGCGGCTGGCCCCGTCAATTTCGGCGGCTTCGTAGAGTGCCGGATCAATGGAGGCAATGGCAGCCAAGTAGATGATCGTGTTCCAGCCCACCTCTTTCCAAACATGGGAGCTCCCGACGATGCCCCAGAAATATTTGCCTTCGCTCAACCAAAGAATTGGCTCCTGGATGATCTGCAGCTTCATTAACAGATCATTGATGATCCCATCCGAGGCCAGTGAGGTAGCCACGATGCCCGTTACGATAATCCAGGACAAAAAATGAGGCAAATACGAAATGGTCTGAACGGTTCGTTTCCAAAACACTTTTTTGATTTCGTTTAACAGCAGCGCCAAAATAATGGCAGTAACAAACCCAAGCACAAGGTTGATCATACTCATGCCTACCGTGTTGCGCAGCACGCGCAAGAAATTGTCGTCCGTAAACAGGAATTTGAAGTGCTTCAGCCCCACCCATGTCTGTTGCCCGAAGTCCCTGGCCGGCTTGTAATCCTGGAAAGCCATCGTCCAGCCCCATACGGGAACGTAGGCAAACAGGATAATGTACAGCATCAACGGGACCGACATCATGATCAGCTGCTTCTGATTTTTGATGAGGGTCCATGTGATGGGCTGTTTCTTTCCCCTCTTGGGATTTCGCATGGCTCTTTTTTTCGCTAAGGTCTCATCCATATCAAGCTGCTCTCCCCACCAACCTTAATTTTAGAAAGTGGAAGGCCAATAGCTCGCCTTCCACCCTCTGATCTTCAACCGGTTATTTGCTCCAATTGTCGATTCTCCATTGGATCTGTTCGTTAATTCGATCTTCATAGGCTTTGATGTTGATCTTTCCGATTTCGGCCGTATACTCGCTCCATGCCGATTCAAAATCAGCCGGTTTAGCCAGGATGGCCTTCGGCAGGTATTTGGTAGACAGGTCATTCAGCTTCGTATTGACCACCTTCGCTTCTGATCCTTCAACCAAATCGATGGTCCATGCCGGGTAGGCCACCTCATTCTCCGGCGGCTCGCTGAAGAAGTCCACGTAGCTGTCAAAGCCGTAAGCTTCCAGGAACTTCTTGTCGTATTCCTTCAGGCCGGCTTTATACTCCTCAGGCTGAGCCGCCGCATCCGTGGCGTTGCCGTCACTGAAGCTTCCTTCGATTTTTGGCGCGAAGCCGAAGAAGGCATCCGCTTTGTTCGCCAATTTCCAGGTCCCGTCTGTAAACGCATCACGCTGCTCCTGCGTTTTCATAAAGCGGCCTTCCTCATTCACGATGTAATCCTCGCCTTCGATTCCCCAGCTCAATACTTTCTGCCAATCCTCCATAATCAAGGCGTCGAGCAGCTTCAAGATTTTGACCGGATCCTTGGCATTCACGCTGATGCCGAAGCCATTGTTCAGGTTCAGCGGCCCCCGGTCGCGGTAGTGATCCTTGATGCTCTCGTCGTAGACCAGCGGAAGGCCTACATACGTTCTTTCATCCTTGCCCTGCGTAATCAGGGAATTCTCTGCGTTTTGGAAGTTCCAGTGCTGGTCGAACATCCCCAGCACCGTCCCACTGGACAGCTTGGCCAGATACTGGTCATAGTTCTGCACGAAGGTCTCTTTATCAATCAGGCCCTGCGCATTCATCTCGTTCAGTTTCTGATAGTACTGCTTAGCATAATCCTTGTTGGCAAACACCTCGGCAGCGCCATTCTTAACGACGACGCCGCCATCGTTCGGATGTCCGATCAGATGCTGCGGCGCATTGAACAGCCCCCAGTTTCTCCAGTCATAATTCAGGATCTCGAACCCGATCGTCGGGCTGCCGTCAATCGTCGGATATTTCTCTCTATATTTGGCGATCAAATCAAAATATTGGTCCAGCGTCTTTACCTTCGGATATCCGAACTCCTCCAGCACGGCCTTCTGAATCCAGAATGCCGGACCCGAATACCATGTGCTGTTCAGCTTGCCGTTGAACACGCCATAATTCGGAAGAATATAGATATGTCCGTCATTCGGGTCCTTCATCATGTTCCAGTAGTCTTCATAATGCTTTTTCAAGTTGGGAGCATGCTCTTCAATCAGATCTTCCAGCGGAATATAAGCGCCTGCCGCTGTAAGCTTCGTATTTCCGGTCATCATATCCGGATAATCGGAACCGGCAATCATAACGCCCAGTTTCTGATTGATATCGCCGGCCAGAAACTCAAAGTTAAAGGTGGCGCCGAGTTCATCCTTGATTTTCTTATAGATTTTGTTATCCGGTGTCGGCTGCTGCCCAGCCTCCCCAATAAAAACGCTCACCTCAAATGGTTCGACCTTATTCCCGTCCGTCCCGGGTGTTGTTTGTTCAGCGGAGTCCTTTGGTTCCGGCTTGGCCCCGTTATTCCCGTTTCCGCCCCCGCAGCCTGTAAGGACGATGCTAAGCGACAACAGCAACACCGTGCTGAGCCGAAGCCATGATTTTGTCTTTCCCCCCATAAAAGCACCTCCGTCATAATGTGGTTACACCGTTGGTTAAAATGCCTCTGCGTGTAACCTATCTATATTGTAAGAGCGCTTTCAAAGGCGGACTATACTATAATTAAAGCATTAACCTTAAAAACTTTAGAACATCCTGTTCTTGAATTCATTCGGTGCCATGCCCCATCTTTTTTCGAAATGCTTAAGGAATTGATTGTAATGGCTGTAGCCGACCCTTTCGGCGATCTCACTGTTCTTCAGCTTGTTCTGCTTCAGCAGCGCGACCGCTTCCTCGATCCGCAAATTATGTATAAGTTCGTTGAAGCCGATCCCATTTTTACGCATCAGCAGCTGGCCGAGATAGACGGGGTGCAGATAAAAAAGCTCCGCCAATCGCTTAATCGTCAGATTCTCGCGGTAGTGCAGCCGAATATAATCGTTAATCTCCTGGATTACGCCTTGCGCTTGCCGGGCCTGCTCCTTGAGAAGAAGCTCGATGCTTGCTTCCCCGCAGCGCATCAGTTCCCTGAACCAATCGTCCAAATGGGTCGTCCCGTTTGTTAACTCGGTTATATTATTTTTAGCTGACAGGATATGATCTTCCCCGCCTCCAGTCTCTTTCACCAGGCTCCTGATCTTATATAGAACATGGATGACCATTTTCTTCACGATGACTGGTGCAATTCGCTGCTCCCGAAGCCTGGATGCCGCCAATATGGTAGCCTCACGGAAATCATCCTTGCTGAGAAGCTCCACGGACCTGATGACCTCATCCAACAGACTTGTGGGGTAATGATAACGAAACGGCCGATCCCGTGCCTCTAGATAAGATATAACCCGGCCATTATCCGTATCATAAAATGTATGCTCGACAGCCTCCTTGGCGGTCCCGTAGGAATGATGGATCAACATCAGAGAAGGCCTCCCTTCTCCTTCACCCATAAGCACCCGTTGACCTTCAAAACGGCGGAGCAGCTCGCGGATCGTGCCCGAGGGTACGATCCCTTTGTCAGGAGAATAGCCGTACACCAAACCAAGCCGGTTCGGTTCCAGATCGATGACATACTCCGAATTCGCTTGGGCGGACAAGCGGGCGACGGTTTCCCTGACGTCAGGAAACAAGGCAGACTCGGCCTGGATCAGACATACGTTCCACTCTTGATGGGCGGAGGATATAACCTGAAGCTTCGACAGGCTGCTAGCCCGAAGCGGCATCTCCAGGAGCGATTGCTTGATCAGCGAAACATCCTCTTCCCTCTTAGCAATCACGCTCAGGCTTAATCTGCGATGCTCCTGCATTAGCTCTGCATGAATCTTGCCGAGCTCCTCCTCGGCTTCCTCTGCGATAATAGGCTTCAGCATATAGTGATGGATGCCATGCCGCAATGCCTTCCTTGCATATTCAAATTCACTGTAGCCGCTCATAATGGCAAACTTCACGCCGCTGTCATGGTGATGCTGCTGCCAGGTTTCAATCATATGAAGTCCGTCCATTAGCGGCATCTTCACATCGGTAATGACCAAATCCGGCGCAAGCCCATGAATCATCTTCAAGCCTTCCACTCCGTTGCCGGCAGTTCCGCAGACGCTAAACCCCAGGCGTTCCCAATCGATCCACAGCGCCAGCCCTTCCAGCGCACCCGGTTCGTCATCGATCAACAACACTTTGAATGGCATGGTTCTCCTCCCCTCCGCCTTCATGTTCCTGAAACTCCAGCAGCCGGATCGGAATCTCGAAGGAAACGGTTGTCCCTTGATTCAGCGTGCTGGCAATGTTGAAAATGACATGATCGTCGTAGTACAGCTCCAGCCGCCGATATACGTTTCGAATGCCGAAGCTGTTGCCCGAGAACTGCTCGTTACGGACCGAGAGAATAATGTCCCGTAGCTTGCTTTGCTCGATTCCCTTACCGTTATCCGTTATGACGATGCGAAGGTAGTCGTGGGCAACCGAAGCGCTTATGGTCACCAACCCGGCTCCATCCATCGCCTGCAGACCATATTTGCATGCATTCTCAACGAGCGGCTGAATGCTCATTTTCGGAATTTTATAATGAAGCGCTTCCAAGTTGATGTTGAATTGATATTCGAATTTATCCCGAAAGCGGAATTTTTCGATTTTGAGATACATTTCGATAAATCTGAATTCCTCCTCCACGGAGACCAGATCCTCTCTCCAGCTCAGCAGTCTGCGAAGCAGCTTGGACAAGCTTTTGATAATATCCGTCACTTCCATGTAACGGTTCTTCGTGCAGACCACCAATATCGCATTCAGGGTATTGAACAGGAAATGGGGATTCATCTGGCTCTGCAAAAAGTTTAATTCAGCCCGAACCCGCTCCATCTCCAGGCTCTTCTTCTGAATCTCCAGCTTGTACACATTGTTGATAAGGGAGTTCATCTTCGTTGTCATCTGATTAAAATTCCGGATGAGTCCGCCGATCTCGTCCCGGCCTTCGTCCAGTTCAATCAAGTCGAATTTCTCGTTGCTCACCTTCTGCATATGACGGGACAAACGCTTCACCCGGTAATTGTAGGACCGGAGCATAACGGTAATAAAGACCGCCGCAACCAGCGTAACAACCGCTGCCAATACGACGGTAAACAGCTGCATATCCAGCATGGCGCTCGTGATCCGGCTGCCCCGGTTGATGCCGATCAGCTTCCATCCCTTCACGTACCTGGCTGTTCCGATCGAGAACACATGCCGATCCTCTTCATCGTATTGCCCCAGATCAAACTTCGAATATGCGCTGTACTTCCCTCTTTCATAACCGTTGCTTGCCGACATAATAATCTCATTGTTCTCGTTGACCAAATACATATCCAGGTAATCGCGTTCCCGTACTATGACGTCATAGATCTTGCTCAGGTCTATGTCGATGCGAAGCAGCTTCTCATAGGTAGCATAGCTATCAAAATAATCCATCTTCTCAATGACGCTTAAATATGGAACCGTCGAAGCCGAGTTGTTTGCCTCCGTAGCCCTATATGCCGCCACCAGCACAGGATGGGCCGAACTCTTCCACAACGCATACCAGTCGCTCTCAAGCACGTTATCGTCGATCACATGATAATTGCCGCCGGACACAATGGTGGAATTTTCGGTAAAGATGCTAATTCGCTGAATCTGGTTGTTAACCGGTATGTAGCTGGTTACCCGGTTCCGGAGCTGCTCATCAAAGGTCTCGTAGAAGTCCAACTGGGACTCATATTCACGGTCGAGCATTTCGTAAAGGGTCTTATCTGTGCTCAGCGCATGACTTACAGCGACCCCTCCGTCGATGAAATTATGGATATCCTTCCTAGCCCGCTCCATCGAGATATCGAGGTTCTGCTCCTCTCTCTCCCGAATCAGCTCCGACATCCGATCCATAAAGATGAGGTTGACCACCAGAATAGGCAGCAGTACCCCAATGACAAAAATAAGAAAAAATTTAGTTTTCAGCGGAATATCGTTCACGAAATTCCCCAGCCTGAACATCCTCTTCATGAAGGCACCCTCCCGGTTTAGCGCTGCTTGCTTTCAACATGATTCTTGTAATTCGAGGGCAGTATCCCGGTTGTCAGCTTAAACTTATGGATAAAATAGTCCGCGTTCGGGAACCCGACATGGAGCGCAACCTCGGAAACCTTCATGCCGCTACGTTTCAGCAGCAGCTTGGCCTCCTCGATCCGCTTGTCATTCAGATATTCCTTGAACGGCTTGCCTGCATGCTTCTTGAACAGCTGTCCCAAATAAGTGGCGTTCATATGAAAATGCCGTGCCAAATCCTGAAGCTGAAGCTTGCTTCGATATTCTCTGTCGACATACTGAATCACTTGAAAAATGGTGTTGTGCTCGTTAAGCTTTCTTAACTCGGCCAACTGCGAAGCGGCCTCGAACGAGAGCAGCCGCAAATAATTCTTTAACGCTGCGTTATGGCAAGCTTCACCCAGATGTCCAAGCTCCCCTTGCAGCCGGTTCATGAAAAGATCCGGATCTCCCTTCATCTCCGCGATCCTTCGGCACAGCTTCAATTCCAGATCGGCCACATCAGCTTGAAGAGCCCTCAGGTGGGGCAGGTGATCAGTCATGGCTGCATAAATCCGCGCCAAGCATGACTCGATGGACGCTTGTTCCCCCGCCATAATCACAAAAAACAATTCGTCTATCCATCCGAAGGGTAGCCCCCGGAGGTGCTCGCCCCTCCTCCACTCTTGATAACAAAACACGCCGCTTCTGCCTTGGCTCCGTTTATCATCACGCACCTCCGCGCTTTGCCTGTAAAGCTCTCCAATCGCCTGAATTCCTGTCCCCATTCCGCTTAACGCTGCGATAACCGGTCCTTTCAGCTCCTGGGCCAGAGCGGATTGCAATTGAAGCGCGGTCTCCATAACATCATCCGGAGTCGAATGCTCCACATGAAGCACCACTCCGATGCTCCCGCTGTTGTCCTGGAAACATCCCAGCGAGCTCTCGGGCCCATAATCGGCCATCCATTCGATCCAATCCACTCCCGTTTCAATAATCTCCGCCTCAATCAGTAGGCACTGCAGCAGCGGCTTGCCCTGGATTAACATCGCTTTGCGCGCTTTCTCGGCCAAATCATGGCTCAGCTCATCCTGAATTAACCGGTTCAACAAATAATGGACGGCAAGGCCCGCCTTCTTCCGGTGGCTGCGTTCAGCGTCTCGTTCTTCCCGGATCTCATGGCTGAGCTTGGCAAGCACAGCTTCGATCTCCTCGTCATCTATCGGTTTCAGCAAATACTCGGCGACCCGTTGGCGCATGGCTTGATGTGCATATCCAAAATCATCATAACCGCTCAAAATAACGAATTTCGGAGGAAGAGGCAGTATCCGTTTACTGTGCTCAATCAATTCAAGGCCGTTCAGGACTGGCATGTGTATATCCGTCATCACCAGTTCGGGCTTCCACTGTTCCATTAACTTTAGCGCTTCTGGAGCGCTCAGAGCTTCTCCGCATATTTGAAATCCAAACCGGTTCCAGTCGATCATGGTTCGAAGTCCCTCTAGGACCCATGGTTCATCATCCACCAGAAGTACATTGAACAATATCCTCGTCCCCCTTCACGAGCGTAATTATGTAAGCGCACCCATTTTACCTTATACTACCATACTAGTATATCTGTGAAAATATACTGCAGCTCGGCTGCTTTATATTGGCACAGTTCTCCTTCCGCCTCAGCCATGACCCTCTTCTGGAGCAGAAGCCGTTCTTCAGCTGACAAATCATTCACATGAAGCGTATTTGTACCTTGCTTGTACTCCATCTTGATTCTGGTCAGAACACAAATAACCCGTTAGCGGGTTCCTCATTCAAGGAGCTCCGCTTACGGGCTGATTAAGCTCACCTATCCCTTAATCCCGGATAAAGTAACGCCTTCAATAATATATTTCTGACCGATGATATATACGATGAGGACCGGGATGAGCGCAATGGATGCTCCAGCCATCATGAGCGTCCAATCCGTTGAATACATGCCCCGGTACAAATTCAGCATCATCGGCACGGTAAACTTATCCGTGCTGCTGAGAAAAATCAGCGGGTTAAAGAAGTTGTTCCACATCCCGAGGAAGGTAAAAATCCCGAGTGCCGATAAAGCCGGTTTGATTAAAGGCAGCATAATCCGGGTGTATATCGTCCAGCGGTTCGCGCCGTCCACGATGGCCGCCTCCTCCATTTCTTTCGGAATGCCTCTGAAGAATTGCCGGAGCAGAAACACCCCGAAGGCGTTGAGAAGTGCCGAAGGGACGATAATCGCCAGATGTGTATCCAGCCATCCGATATTTTTCATGATCAGATAGAGCGGAATGATGGTCACTTGTCCCGGCACCATCATGGTAGCTAGAAACAGAATGAACAGCGGCTCCCGGAACGGGAACGTGATTTTGGCAAACGCATAGGCCGCCATGGAACAGGTAATCAGCTGTGAAACCACAACGATCATATTGATGTAGAAGCTGTTAAAATACGCGCGCCCGAACGGCAGCGCCGTCAGCGAATCCTTGTAATTGGACCAGATGAACGGGTCAGGAATCCATTTGGGCGGCACGACGAATACTTGCGACAAATCCTTGAGCGAGCTGAGCACCATCCAGACAAACGGCAAGGCCATCATACACGCGCCTATGATCAGCACGATATGCAGCACTACGGTGGACATCCTCAATCCCCGATGTATCATTCATTTTCCCTCCTTCCTAAAGGTTCGACCGTCAGTCTTCGTAATGCACCCACCGCTTGGACATCCTCATCTGGAACAAGGTGAGCGACAGGATCATCACGAACAGGATGACCGCCGACGCCGTGCTCTTGCCAAAGGTGAAGTCCGCAAAGGCCGTCTCATAGATGTGATAGACAAGCGTATAGCTGGCCTTCGCCGGTCCGCCGGAAGTCATGACAAACGACTGGTCAAACACCTGGAAGGAACCGATAATGGACATGATCGTTACGAAAAAGGTCGTCGGGGACAGCAGCGGAATCGTAATATAGATCAGCTGCTGCCATTTGCCGGCACCGTCAATCTCGGCCGCCTCGTAATAACTTCTCGATATGCCCTGAAGCCCGGCAAGGAACAGCACCATATTGCCTCCCAGCCCCATCCAGACGCTCAGCAGGGCAATTGAAGGCATCACGTACCTGGAATCCGTCAGCCAGGAGGGGCCCGTTATCCCGAACCACTGCTGCAAGTACATGTTAATAAGGCCAAAGTCGGCGTTGAACAGCCACATAAACACGACGGCAACGGCAACGGACATCGTAATGTTCGGCATGAAGTAGATCAGCCGGTACAGAATCTTCCCGCGAACCCGGTTTAAGCCTACCGCCACCAGCATGGCCAGAACGATGCCTGTCGGTACCGAAAGAATCGTGTAATACACCGTGTTCACCAGTGCGATGTGGAACTCCTCATCCTGAAGCTGGGACACGAAATTTTGGAGACCGATAAACTTCTTGGCACCCATGCCGTCCCAGTTCATCATGCTGATGACAAAAGCCGAGATGAGCGGGATCAATGAAAAAGCGATCAAGCCGATCATCTGGGGAAAGATAAAAAAGTAGCCCCATAAACCATCGGACGTCTTGCTCTTTAAGGTCGTTCTCCTCTCCGGAAACCGCTCCGGAGAAGGAGCGGCGCCGGAGCTTCCTGCAGGCTGCGTGTTCATTTCATCTCACCGTTCCTCCCCAGAGCTGGATCAATTCTTGCCGCTCTTGTAATCTTGAATTTTCTTGTTAGCCATATCCTGAATGTCCTTCATCGAGCTTTCAAGATCCTGATCTTTCAGCCATAGTGCCTCGAACTTGGACGTAATATCCTGGCTAAGCCCGGGAATGCCGGCCTCGAACGGAGTCAGGGAATACCCGATCTCACGCGCGTCCAGGAATAACTGGGCATGCTCCGGCAGATTCCCTTCCAGCACCACCTCATCCGTTCCCTGTACCGACGGGACAGCATTGCCGCCGCCCTGCAGGCGAAAACGTTGACCCTCTTTACTTACGTACTCGGAGAAGAAGGTGTATGCCGCTTCCTTATTCTTCGATGCCTTGTTCATCACCATGTATGCGGTCGGGATACCGGCCGGCTCGATCTTATTGCCGGTATTGGTTGGCCATGTGACCACGTCATATTCAAGTCCTTGATTCTTCTTGAACAGCGGCAAGTACCAGCGGCCTGCAGCAACGAATCCAACTTGGTTGGACATAAACATGGCATCCCCACCCTGCCCTTTAGGAAGCGTGCCGGAGAAGGTGATGTTTTTGGATTTCACGTTGTCGTACAGGAAGCGGAACGCCTCCATCGCCTTCGGATCCGAAGCCGCCACGAAGTTCCCTTCGTCGTCATACACCCGGCCGCCGTTGGAAGTAACCCAGCTGTGGTAGCTGTTCCAGGAGTTATCCAGCACGTAGCCGTACTTTTTGCTGTCCCGGATCTTGTCCGACATCTCCTTGAATTTGTCCCAGGTCCACTGTCCGCTCGCCTGAAGATCGGCCGGCATCTCGGTGATCCCTGCTTCCTTCAGCACCTTCTTGTTGTACCACAGCACCATCGGGTTACAGTCCACCGGTACCCCGAAGGTCTGATCATCCCGCACGGCTGCGCCCCACAAGCCTTCGAAATAATCCTCTTTCTTGATCACGCTTTCCGGTGCTTCCATATACGGCGTCAAATTCTCAATGCTCTGATTCTCGATCAGTTTCACGACCAGGGCGTCCCCTGCATAGAAGATATCCGGGGCCGTCCCACCTGTTAATTGGGTTAATATTTTCTGATCATACTCGCCCGGAATCGGAATAAATTCGACCTCAATGTCCGAGTGATTCTTATTAAAGTCCTTCGTGAGCTCCTGAAAGCGGCTAAGCTCCCCGGGATTTCCCCAGGTCGCCCATTTAATCTTGACCTTCTCGCCGCTTCCGGGCTCCCCGCCTTCTGATGTTCCGCCGCCTCCACACGCTTGGAGTATGGATGATAGTAGAAGAATGATTGCAAGCAATGACCCTCTCACCTGTTTCCTTGTCATTTCATTTCCTCCATTCAAACCAAATTTGGACTCGCTGCACAGCTTTTGTAAACGCTTTAATTATAAAATTTTGGCAAAAACCTTTTGAACGGATTATGTTCCGAAAAAGTGGATTCTTTTCCGATCCTATGAAATTCGCATTATTTTCGATGCTGTCCCTGGTACTCAGCAGGCGTCATGCCTACCATCTTCTTGAACAGCTTGCTAAAGTATTTCACGTCATTAAATCCGGAACGATCCGCCACTTCATACACTCGTAGCGATGTGGTGGAAAGCAGCTCCTTGGCCCGTTTTAGCCGCAGATCAATCACATAGTCAATGAAGTTGTGCCCCGTGACGCGCTTAAACAATTCGCTAAAATAGTTGCGGCTTACGGCCACCTCGTTGGCCACCTCCTGCAGGGAGATCGGCTCGGTGAAGTGCGCCTTAATATATTGGACGGCCTGCAGCACGATTCGCTCATGCAGCGTGGATTCCGGTACGGGGTGACGCATGGCTTCTTCCCGCAACGTATGGAAGCCTTGG
The DNA here is from genome assembly GCF_037976825.1 of Paenibacillus sp. FSL K6-1330. Classification (NCBI taxonomy): domain Bacteria; kingdom Bacillati; phylum Bacillota; class Bacilli; order Caryophanales; family Paenibacillaceae; genus Paenibacillus; species Paenibacillus sp. FSL K6-1330. The sequence continues at coordinate 1,066,318 of NZ_CP150269.1, read as the reverse complement.
AGCACAAGCTCTTTCACTTCCTCTACCGAGCGAAGCTTGCCCACTTCTCCGATTTGCGGAAACGGCGGGCTGCCGGGAAGATGAAACATAGCGAGCAAGCTCAGAAGCTCCGCTGCTTCCCGGAGGACCGCCCGTTTCTTCATCCTTCCGGGCTGCCAGCGCAGCATAATGGACTGCAGGCGCTCTTCGCTGATATCCATGTTCCCGACGGTCAGCGCGGCTCTTAGGGCATGCAGCTCAGCGGCCGGCCTCTCCTGAGCCGAATCGGCCTCGGTCAGAGGGAGCTCCTCTGCCCGAAGAATCTGTTGATCTTTATGAAAGAAGAGGCCTTCCAGGCACTCGCTAGCTTCTCGAAACGCTTCTTGCAGCTTATCCATGCCGTTATATCTCCTGCTGAGCCCCATCGCGCATCGGATCGGCAGACGGATGGCCGCTTCGTGCTCTGAAGCTGGCAGCCTTCCTGCATGCCGTAGGGGCACGTAGACAGCGATCCGATCCGTCTCCAGCCGAGCTGCCAGCGCCTCCGGCACCTGGTCATATAACTGTCCCATTAATCGCTCGATCTCGTCATGCCAATCCTTGTGCTGAACCCCGGCCGCGCCAGCCCCTGGATCAGAATTAAGCTGGAGCACGGCCAGCAGATAAGGACCGTTATGGTTCCATGCTTCCAGCTTTGCGAGCGCACCGGGCTCCCCGGACAGCGCCTGAAAGAGGACTTTTTCCGCGGCCTTCTTCTGATTCAAACGCTGCTGCTGCTCATGCTCGGTCAAAATCCGCTGCATCTGCTTCTCCTCTTCCAGCTTCAAACGCATGTGATCAAGCACAGCACCCAAAGAGTCCGCATCCAGCGTCGGCTTGAGAATATAATCCGATGCGCCAAGCCTGATGCCTTCGCGCACGAACTCAAAATCGCTATGACAGCTGAGCAGCAGCACTTTCACCCAAGGACAAAGCTCCCTTGTCCGGCGGGTCAGCTCCAAACCATCCATGACCGGCATCGCGATATCCGTGATCAGAATGTCCAGATCCCCGTTCAGAATCCATTTCATGGCCCGCTGTCCGTTGGAGGCCTCGCCCACAAGCCGGTAACCATACTTCTCCCAATCGAAGGTCGATCGAAGTCCTGTACGTGCGATCGCTTCGTCATCCACGAGCAGCACTCTGTACATAATCGTCCCCCCTTTGCCTCGCAAATGTTATCGTGACCCGCGTTCCTCCGCCTTCCGGGCTTTCTACCCATACCCCGTAGCGACTGCCGTAATACAACTGGACCGTTTGGTGAACATGACGCAGCCCGATGTGGGTCATGCCTTGCTTGGAGTGATCCTGCTCATACGACAGCAGTCCCGCTATTCGTTCGGGCTTGATGCCGATTCCATTGTCCTCGATCCGAACCATGACATCCTGCTGGTGCGGTGTTATTCGAATCGTGATAACGCCAGGATCATCAAGCGGGGCGATCCCGTGAAAGATCGCATTCTCCACAATCGGCTGGAGCAGCATCCGGGGAACATAGAGATCCTCCATTGGCTCGGGACATTCGATCCTCAGCTCAATTTGATGGTCGTATCGGTAATTCTGGATGATCATATATTTCCGAAGTAGCTCCAGTTCATCTCCAAGGCGTATGAATACCCCATTGCGCTCCAGGCTCCCCTCCAGTAGCTGAACAAGGGCCGTAACCGATCGATCCACGTCATTCGTCCGGTTCAGCTTGGCCATCCAGCGAATCGAGTTCAGTGTATTGTAGAGAAAATGAGGGTTGATCTGATACCGCAGCGCGCGGATTTCCGCCTTTTTTTTCTCGGATTCCTCCGCGGCGATTCGTCGGATCAGCAGATCGATCTGCTCAATCATTTTGTTGAAGCTTCTGCCCAGCTGACCGATTTCACTGGGACCCACATTCTTGCTGCGGACCGATAAATCGCCTGCTTCGCTTCTGCGCATCAAGCGGCTTAAATGAACGAGCGGATTGCCGATCCTCCGCGTCATGAAATAACCGATTCCGATCGCTGCCAGAATCGATCCGAATACAATCCAGACCGTGAAACTCCGGATGCTGGCGGAATCGGCCGTCAATTCCTTAAGCGGCACCATGCCGACCACATGCCAGCCGTTGTTCAGGCGCGAAGGGATCATCAGCGTTTTGTTGTTGTTCAGGTTGTATTCCGTCAATCCCGAGGGCAGCTTGATCTTGGACGGCTTCCCGTACATGGAAGGATCGGGATGGTAAAAGTAACGATTCTCGTCATTGGCCACGTACATATACCCCGTGTTGCCGAATTGGACATGGTTTAATTCATCGATCAGGACATCCCCCATAATCTCGATGAACATCACCCCGACAATCTCCCCGGTATCCCAGCTCCGGATTGCCCGGCCCAGCCCAAACACGGGAAATCCCATTCCCGTTTGCTTCAGGTAGGAGGTATCCGACAAGCCGAACCATACCGCCTGCCCGTTCGCCTCCAGTATCGCTCGATACCAAGGAGAATCCCACTGGTCCGGGATGGACATCAAGGAATCGGCGCTCAGGACCGAATTGTTCCGCTGCACGTCAAACACGTACACGTCCAATATCTCCGGCGAATTAATCATGATGGAGGTCAACAGATCCTTTCCCTCCTTCACCTTCAACGTCAGGTCGTATTTACTGATATCCTGATCCTCGAGGATGCCGTGAACCACTTTGCTGTTCAGCACCATCATTGAGGAGTCATCCAGTTTCTTGAAGAACATATTCAGCTTGTCACTGACTTGGGTGATCGTGAGGGAAGCCACTTTACTGACCTGCTCCTCCACGATTGAGGCTGACTTGTGATACGACAGGAAACCCATGATGAGAACCGGGAGTGTGGTGCCGATGAAAAAAAACAAAAAAAGTTGAATGACAATGGAATGAAGACGATGATATCCCCGCATACATGCTCCCTCCGTTTCATAAAATGAAAACTGCGAACCTTTTGCAATAGCGCTTACATAACTGTTTAAACTTCTTTCTTCTTCCTTTTGGACTTTCACCTTTCAGTCTCTCCCTTACCTCCTTCTCTAACATCCCGCTCTGAAGCACGCGTGTGAAATCCCTTGGTATTCCTCGCTCCCGGGTGTAACCATCGTATTATGTTTTCATGTCGATGTCCCTAAGTCCATCTGCTTATGTTTGGGCTGCGAAATAAAAAAAGATGGACCCGAAAACTCAGGGTCCATCTCTTTATATGTGAATATAATGCCGCCTTCTAGGCTTAGTAAGCCAGTGTAAACAAACCGTTGATGTGGGATAGGTAACGCATGTTACTTGCTTCTTTCATCAAGGTTGCAGGCAGACCCTTCAATTGGGTCTTGTTAGCACCAATGGTACCGATGGCATCTTTACGTCCCAAGCTGCCGAGCGTACCGGAGAATACCGGTGTGAACGAAGCTGGTACGCCGCCATTCAATTGAGCGAAGATGTTGTAGCCGATCAGCTCGCCCATTTGCCATGCCAGCTGTGCTGTTGGCGGGTATGGACGACCTTCCGGTCCCATAACAACCGCGCTGTCACCAGCAACGTATACGTCAGGGTGGGATGCGGATTGCAGGAATTCGTTAACAACCGCACGACCACGGTTGACTTCGATGCCGCAGTTAGCCACAACGGAATTACCCTGTACGCCGCCAGTCCATATCAATGTGCTGGTTTCGATCGTGCTGCCGTCTTTCAGTTCAACGGTAGTGCCATCCATTTTGGTAATCGGCAATCCGGTCAGGAAGTTCACGCCGCGTTTTTGCAGGCTTGTTGTTGCGCGGTCAACCAGTTCTGCAGGGAAGCCTGGCAGAATGGAAGGAGCTGCTTCAACACAATAAAGCGTGATTTCTTGTGGATCGATACCGTATTTGCGAGCCAGTTCGCTTTTCATATCGGCATATTCACCAACAAGCTCAACGCCTGTCAAGCCGCCGCCGCCAACAACGATGGTAGCGTCCGCTTTGTTTTTCGTTTTGCTATATTCCGCAATGCGGGACTCCACATGAGCACGCAGACGGTTAGCATCGTTCACGGACTTCAGGATAAAGCTGTTCTCTTGCAGTCCTGGAATGCCGAAGAAGGCCGTTTCGCTGCCCAGTGCGATAACCAGGGCATCATATGTGAAGTTTCCGCCGTCATCGAGGGAAACCGAACGCTCATCCGGCTTGATTTCCTTAACGTTGCCGATGCGCAGGTCAACGTTCGCGCCGCGCAGAAGCTTATCGAGTGGCAAAGCTACTGCTTTCTCTGCGATGTTGCCTGCTGCCAGACGGTGCAATTCTGTAATGATCTGATGGGTTGGGAAACGGTTGATCAGCGTGATTTTTGCACCAGCACCAAAATGCTCGCGTGCAGAAAGCGCACTAAGCAAGCCGCCATAGCCTCCGCCCAAAATTAAAATATGTTTAGACATGACCATCCTCCGTTCTTCGTATGATTTATGGATTAACGCTTGTTTTGTTGGTCGCGCTCGTTAAGAACGTCCAAAAAAGCCTGAGCATAGCGAAGACCCTTTTGAACCTGAGGATCTTTCAGCATTTTCATCAGACCAAATACGCCAATCTGAGCTTGGTCGCCTTGAGCGTGTACACGGTCACCGGCTTCGATAGCTGCAGATGCAACGCTTTTCGCTGCTGTCGTGACCGGCTTCGCGAATCCGCTAAGGGAAGCCATAGTGTCTTCCGCAAGCACGGGATCCGTAGCTACGGATTTACCGAAGTCATAAGCTTTAGTCATGACGGTCAGCATTTCTGCAAGTTTTGGAAGATTGTCCACGAGAGTTGTGAGGGATTCCTGAACCTCGGGCTTGAGCAGTTGTTCGAGCAGCACATCAGGACGGCTGGACGCCGCAGCTTCTTGGTTTCCTACAACATTTTCCGGAGTTTCGGACGGCTGTGGAGAAGATGTTTCTGTCATAAAGAATTGCCTCCTTTTCTTTAAGTGAATTCCCAAGATGGACTTGGCGACGATCGAACCGGTTAGCTTTAATTTTCGGATAACCGGTATCTATTATGCATCACTTACAAAAGTGCGAACTTAAGGGTGACTCACTATCGCCAAAAATAAAGCAGGGGGAAACTTCCCCCTCCTTTATTCTGAAACAATCTTAGGGATTGTGATAAATATCTCTAAGTACTAGTCTATAACTTGTGAAGCATAATTACAAACATAAAATGCAATTTTCGACTACAAAGTTAGAACGCGATACTCGCTTTCTTCATATGTCACTCTTGTAACAGGGCGGCCGGAAAAGTCAAGCGCTTCCCGAAGCGGAATCCAAGCAGTACCGCCGATTAAATGAACATCCGAAGACACCGGTTTGCCCCCTGTTTGCATGGGGAATAGCAAGCCGCCAACCGGGTCTGCTTCCCAGCGATTCCCTGCCAGCGTCACCTGCACGGTCTTGTTGTGAGACTTCCAGGACACGCTTCCGCCGAGCCGCTCCACCAGGGCCCGCAGCGGTACCATCAACCGGCCGTCCACCATTTTGTATTCCCCTGCCGCGAACGCAGTCTCCATTCCTCCGAATTCCACGGCCAGCGTTCGCCCAGTCTCAAATAGCGCGGCATTGGCTGCGACATGCTCCTCGATCCATTGCTTTGAAGGCTGCGAAACCTTACGTGCACTCTGCTGGGCACGAAATTGAACGGGCTGGATTTCCGGAGACAGTACATCAAAGGCATAGCCTTGCTTTTTATAATAAGAAATGATGTCCGGCAGAGCCTTTACGCTTTCGGCATGACCTCTACCATCATGAAGAAGCACAATTGCCTCATTGCCGTTCACTTTCGTGGTTGCTCCTTTTACGATGTCTTTAACCGGGACGCCTCGATACCTGGAGTCGCCGCTGTCGACGTTCCAATCGAATACATGATAGCCCCCCTGCTTCATGAATTGAAAATAGGCTTCGTCAAAATGGCCGGCCGTTCCCCCGGGAGCTCTGACCAGCTGCGGCCGTTCCCCCGTAATTAAACGAATGATTTCCTCCGTTTTCTTAATCTGTCCCCAGAAATCCTGAAAATGCCCGTAGAGCTTGTCATAACGATGATCATATGTATGATTCCCGATCACATGGCCCTCCTCATAGATGCGGTTAATAATCTCGGGACGGGTCTCCGCTTCCTTACCCAGTACAAAAAACGTGCCTTTAATTCCTTCTCGCTTCAAAATATTCAGCACATCAAGCGTCAAATCCGATGGCCCGTCATCAAATGTCAGGTATACCGTTTTGTCACTTTGTTTCTTATATTGAACAGGTGCGGCGTTCACAGCCGATGTATTCTTGTATGCAGTCGTAACGATAGGCTTGCTTGACGCTTCCGGCTTCACCTGTATATCCTGCCCAGTCACTGTCATTGGCGCTGCTGCCAGAGGAGCGTGTTCCATATATATGTCAGTCGGCTGCTGGACCTCAAGCCCCATACCGATCATGATGAGCACTGCCAATACGCCGAAAAATACCGCAATTGATGTTACCCGCACCATATTTTTCATTATCAACTCTACCTCCATCGTTTCTATGAGTTCGGCTTCCTGATAGATTATATGGAGGGTGTTTCAAAAAAAGACTAGAATTTGAGTAAACTGAATTCATTATTCCTCTGGTCTTATTTGTTAAAAAAAGGTCCCTTATCATGCCTGTCCAGGCATGCTGAGGGACCGTTCTTCATATAGCTATGACAGCACGGCTGTGAGAACCGCTTCGACATGACCTTTCACTTTTACTTTCCGCCACTGGCCTGCAAGCTTTCCCTGCTCATCAATCAAGAAGGTAGAGCGTACAATACCCATATACTCGCGGCCGAACATCTTCTTCATCTGCCATACGCCAAATATTTCGCTTACCTTGTGCTCTTCATCAGACATGAGCAAATAGGGAAGGCTATGCTTATCAATGAATTTGGCATGGGATTTCAGTGGATCCGGGCTAATCCCGATCACCACTGCGCCAGCTTGCTCCAACGCACCATAGTTGTCCCGGAAGCTGCAAGCCTCCTCGGTACAGGTTGGGGTCATATTTTTCGGATAGAAGAACAGCACGACTTTACGTCCGCGAAAATCGCTTAATGCTACCTTCTCCCCGTTCGAAGCCGGAAGTGAAAAATCCGGCACCTGGCTTCCGACTGTCAACTGCGTTTGATCTACGATAAGGCTCAACTCCTACTGTACGGACTTTAGTCCCGAAAATTGATTGTCTTTTCGAAAAAAATTATAATAGAATGAATGTCGAATGTTCAAATGTTCTATCGAATTTATTCATCAGCGTAATCCGAAAGGAAGAACACAATGACCAAAAAAACAAAGAAGACGATTATATGGAGTGTCAGCCTCATCCTCGCCGCTGTTATTGGTTACGGCATTTATTATGCGGCGTCGTTCTACGACGGCTTGCAAAGTCTTCAGAAATCAGGTGATTCCTCCCCTTTTCGCGAAATTGAAAAGGTAGATGCCAAGGTTCCTGCGCCACCCGAGTGGGAAGGAACGGAGACGGTTAACATTCTGCTGATGGGCGTTGATGCACGCGGTTTTGAGGAAGGCGAAATTCCTCGTTCCGACAGTATGCTTGTTGCCTCGATTGATCCGGTGAAGAAAAAAATGCACTTATTCTCTATTTTGCGCGATACTTACGTAGAAATACCCGGATATGACCGAAACCGAATCAATACGGCCATCACGCACGGCCCGAATACGGCCATGAAGGCTGTAGGCGATCTGCTGGGCATTCCGGTTCAATACTACGTCTATACGGATTTCCAGGGTTTCATGAAGCTGGTTGATTCCGTCGGCGGGGTTGATTTCTATGTTGAGAAGGACATGAATTATTCCAGTAAAGCAGACAAAAACGAATACGACATTGAATTGAAGCAAGGCATGCAGCATCTAGATGGCAACACGGCGCTGCAATATGTCCGGTTCCGCTATGATGCGATGGGCGACTTTACCCGCACCGAGCGGCAGCGCGAGCTTTTGAAGGCCGTAGCCAAGAAAATGCAGACCACCACGTCCATCATGAAGCTTCCGGACATTCTGAAGTCCGTCAGCCCATATATTGATACCAATCTCGATGTCGAGGATATGTGGAAGCTTGCGAACGTTGCCTATAAGAGTAAAATGAGTGGCAGCGAACAGGTTCCTCCGATGAAACTCCTGAAGGAAGAACATATCGGCGGTGCTGCCGTTCTAACGGTAGGCAATCCGGATACGCTGAAACAGTATATCCAGGACATCTTAAATCCGCCAACGCCTGACCCTGAAACCGGAGGCAGCGAAGGTACGGAAAACAATTCTGAGACCCGTGGTTCTGTGAACAACGATTCTGAGAATGGTAATCCCGAAAGCTCCACTGCCCCATCTGCAACAACGGATCGTAACTAATACACTTACAGCAAGCAGGACAGGACGCTACGTCATTTTAGCTTCCTGTCCTGCTTCATGAAGAAAGGAAGTTTTACTATCATGGCAACATCAAGAAACCGTTCCGAAACTCTGTATCAAGAAGCGCTGCAGCATATCGTAGGCGGCGTAAACAGTCCCTCCCGTTCCTTTAAAGCCGTAGGCGGTGGTGCCCCCGTCTTTATGAAACGCGCAAGCGGAGCCCACTTCTGGGACGAGGATGGCAACCGTTATATCGATTACTTGGCGGCTTATGGTCCGATCATAACCGGACATGCCCATCCGCATATTACGGCTGCAATCACAACAGCAGCTCAAAACGGTACTCTTTACGGGACGCCAACAGAGCTTGAGATCACCTTAGCCAAAATGCTGAAGGCCGCCATTCCGTCCATGGATAAGGTGCGTTTCGTCAATTCCGGTACCGAGGCGGTCATGACGACGATCCGGGTCGCCCGCGCCTACACCAAGCGCAACAAGATCATCAAGTTCGCCGGCTGTTACCACGGCCATTCCGATCTTGTCCTCGTGGCAGCAGGCTCCGGCCCTTCCACACTTGGTATTCCGGACAGTGCCGGGATCCCGGCCAGCATTGCGACGGAAGTCATTACCGTTCCGTTCAACGATCTGGAAGGCCTGCGCGCTGCCCTCGACGCATGGGGCGATGATGTGGCTGCCGTTATGGTAGAGCCGATCGTCGGCAACTTTGGGATGGTGATGCCGAAGCCGGGTTTCCTCGAAGGCCTATGTCAGATGACGCACGACAACGGCTCACTGGTCATCTATGACGAAGTTATCAGCGCTTTCCGCTTCCACTACGGATCTACCCAAACCTATGCGGGTCTGGCCAATCACGAGGCGATTCAGCCGGATCTTACGGCTCTTGGCAAAATCATCGGCGGCGGCCTGCCTATCGGCGCCTATGGCGGCCGTAAACACGTGATGGAACAGGTCGCACCGCTCGGCCCTGCTTATCAGGCCGGAACTATGGCGGGTAATCCCGCCTCCATCGCAGCCGGAATCGCTTGCTTGGAGGTTCTGCAGGGCGAAGGCGTATATGAAGAAATGGAGCGCTTGACCATCAAGCTGACGGAAGGCTTGCAGGCGTCCGCCGACCGCCACGGCATTCCGCTCACAATCAACCGCATCCGTGGCTCCTTCTCCACTCATTTCTGCGATCATCCGGTCACGAACTATGACGAAGCGCAGGACACCGACGGTGAAGCCTTCGCTGCATTCTTCCGCCATATGCTGGACCGCGGCGTGAACTTGGCTCCTTCCAAATACGAGGCCTGGTTCATGACCACCGCCCATACGGATGCTGACATCGAGGCTACGCTTGAGGCTGCGGAGGAATCTTTTAAGGCCATGAAGAATTAATTTAAATACATTCAACATCGGAAAAGGAGATTTCCTTATGAAAAAGCGCTTGAACAAGTTATAACATGCTCCATATCCATGCCATGCTTCTACGGTCCGGATTCGTGGACCTCCTGACCTGTCCGATTCGAATCATGAGTCATCTAAATATGAATGCGGAGGCTGGATAACATGAGAAGCGAACAAGAAATGATGGATTTGGTATTGGGCTACGCAGCCCGCGACGAACGGGTTCGGGCGGTGACCCTGGAGGGCTCGCGAACGAATCCCAACGTGCCGAAGGATATTTTTCAGGATTACGATATCAGCTTTCATGTTACGGACATGGACAGCTTTATTCAGAATCCGAACTGGATTGATGTCTTCGGGGAACGGTTGATTCTGCAGACGCCGGAAGATATGGCCATGTTCCCTCCGGATCTTGGAGGCTGGTTCTCGTACCTGATGTTATTTACCGACGGCAACCGGATTGACATGACTCTGATTCCCATCGAGGAGAAGGAGAAATACTGCAAGGAAGACAAATTGATCCAGATCTTAATGGATAAAGATCAGACTTTTCCCAAGATTCCTGCTCCGTCCGACGAGGATTTCTGGGTACAGCATCCGCCCGCAGCCTTCTTCGAGGATTGCTGCAATGAGTTCTGGTGGGTATCCACGTATGTAGCCAAGGGCTTGTGGCGGGAAGAAATACTGTATGCCCAAGACCACTTCCACAACATCATGCGGCCGATGCTGATGAAAATGTTGGAGTGGCAGGTGGGCACCCAGACCGATTTCTCGCTCAGCGTGGGCAAGAACGGCAATTACTTGAAAAACTACCTGTCTGCGGACAGCTGGAACGAGCTGATGTCCACCTACCCCCGCGGAACCTACGAAGAGGTGTGGGAGGCGCTGTTTACGATGGGAGCGCTGTTTCGCAGAACCGCACTGGATGTCGCTGAACAGCTGGGCTTTGAATACGATATGGGGCAGGATCGGCGTGTAACGGGCTTCCTGCAGCATGTCCGGCAGCTGCCAGCGGATGCGAAGGCGATTTATTAAGATTGCGGAAGCTGCAGTTCCCTTGATTCCAAATATGGAATCAGGCAGCCGTGCTCGAGGAGGACTGACCACGGGTCCAAATCAACTCCCAATTGCAAAGAAATGAATCAGCAAAGAGAGACGCCGCTCCGGCGTCTCTCTTTTTTGCGATGCAGAATTTTCTCCAGTCCCATCCGGGAGCGCTCCCTTACTCCAACCCGATTTTCGAAATGCGCTCTCCTGCAAACAAGATTAATTGAATCTATTTGTCACATTTGTGCTCTGCCCAAGCGTAATACAAATTGTAAAGGGGTGAAACCACTTGGATGAACCAGCATTCCATCAGATCGTTGCTGATGTTTTGAAGGGAGAGATCGACAAATATGAGCTGATCATGAACCGTTGCCACAAAGCCATCTTCAACTATTGCTATCACATGCTTGGCGACTATGCCGAAGCCGAAGATTGCACCCAGGAAGCTTTTTTGAAAGCTTATCGCAATCTATCTAAATTCGAATCGGACAAGCCCTTCGAAGCCTGGCTGTACCGCATCGCCTCCAACCAGTGCATCGACTACCTCCGCAAGCGAAAGCTATCCCGATACCTCCCCTTTCTGTATCAGAAGGATCAGGATAACAGGCATGTCGATCAGGTCATCGAGCACAAATACTACAATCCGTCCGTGCTCCGGGCGCTGGCCAGGCTGACCGCCGAGGAACGGAGCCTGCTCATCCTGCGCTGCGTTGAGGACAAGAGCTATCATGAGATCAGCCTTATTTTGCAACAAAACACGACCTATCTTAGGAAAAAATTTCAGCGGGCTGCAGCCAAGTTCCGCAAACATTATGCCATGGCCGAGGGGGAAGAAACGAATGAGCATGGACAACGACCAGGACCTGAAACCACTCTTTCAAAGGGTTGAGCCGCTCGGGACGGCCCTCCCGGAACGCGTCATGAACCAAATTCGGGAAAAACATCTTAAAAGGGAGCGATTTTTCGTGAAAAACAAAGTAAGCATTCTCTTAATTACCGGCATGCTGCTTACCGCATCGACCGGTTTCGCAGCAGTAAAGTACCACTCTTTAACCAACGGCCAGGGAGAGGTTGTCTATGAGGAGAAATCGAAGGCAGAGTCGCCTTCGCCTAAAGACTATTCAAAAGAGGAACTGAACCGCATACATCTGATGAACACCATCTGGGACGAACAGATCAAGCCGGGCGAAGCCGCCATCATTTATGTCGTACCGGATAATCCGAAGCATGCCATCGATATCAAATCCACTCCACATGCCGTCAAGGATTTCGCCAAGCTGCAAAGCATGGTGAACGTGCCCGGTTTGCCGCTGGCCAAGGAGCTGTCCGGTTCGGGCACATACACGTTCAATAACGCCAGCGTGCACATGGAGCGCGAGACTGACGTGAACCCGCTGACCGAGCAGGAAAAAGCCAACATCGCCAAAAAGCTGCTTGAGAAAGCCAAAGCTTCCGGGAAGGACTACGCCCTGATGCCGGTGAAGTTCACCGATAATTTCTGGATTTCAACGGTATATTATACCAGCGACAACAAGGAAGTCTCCCTTACCATCCTGAATAACGGGGACCACGGAAGCGTGACCTCCTACTGGGACGACAATAGTGACATGATCAACCGCAAGATCAAGATCAATGGGCAGGACGTTCTGCAAAAAACGTGGAACGGCGGAAGCTCGGCGCAGTTGGACTGGGCCTATGAAGAACCAACGACCGGGCACCACTACATGCTTAGGCTTAGCTCTGCCCAGGGAGAGATCGCTGCCGAAGAGCTGATCCGCATCGCCAATACGATCATTCCGAAGCCGGATTCCAAGTAAGCAGCGTTATGTCTCTTGGATTAAAAACATCATAATCGCCAATCATTATACCAATTATGGCTCTTTTCTCGTAGAAACGCAGTAAAAATGATAGATAATACAGAAAAAGTCGCCTGTGGCGGTCTCGGGACCCGGACACAAATCTGGCGGCCATGCTTGGGAAGGGCTGACCTTTCGCCCGGCTTTTAGCAGCTATTGCCAAGGATATGAAAAAGCAAAGAGAGACGCTGTTTCCGGCGTCTCTCTTTTTTGTGCTGCAGAGTTCTCCCCAATCCCATCCGGGACAGCCGCACCCTTACTTCTGTTCGATCTTATCGAAAAAATTCTCCTGAACCAACTTGGCTGTTTCGTCTAGCTGTTTCTTGGAATCCGTGCCTTCCTTCGAGAACGATTCCTGCACGACATTGGACATCGCCGCATAATAATCCTGCGTTCCGAATTGCGCTTCCGGTTTGCCTTCCAACAGGCTGAAGAGCTGCGGATCATATTTGTAGACATTGTCGTACTTATCGTAGATGGCCTTCACCTTCGCGGCATACTCGGAATCATCGCTGAAATATTCAAGCGGCGTCGGTACAAAGTATTTGCCTTCGGCTTTGCGGGCATTAATCGTATCTTCCACCGATTTCAGCGCATCATCCGTAAAATAATCAAACGTGATATAGCGGAATGCCATTTCCTGTTCTTCCTTCGTGGCATTCGGGTTGATGACCAAATAATTTCCGCCCAAAATGCCATGATGCGCTCCGCCTTTCTCCATCGCAGGCATCGGATATGCAAGCACATCCTCAGGCTTCATGCCGCCCTCATTCAATGCCGGCTGGATCACGTCAAATGCGCCAGCAATAACCATTGCCGTACGTCCCTGCTGGAACGAGCTGACGGCATCGCCCCAACCGAGGGCCCAATCCTGCGGAATAGCATTCGCTTCCCATCTCAGCTTCTTATAGAAGTCCAGTGCCTTCACGCCGGCTTCCGAGTTAAACACCGCTTTCACTTTGCCGTCCTCGTTCACTTCGATATCCCCGCCGGCTTCGAACAGGAAGTTGGTCCAGTTCCAGCCCGCTTCATTGCCTTTACCCATCGGCGCGATTCCGGATATACCGGCCTTCGGGTCCGCAGCGCCTTTAGCCGTGTTGTACATGTCGTCCCATGTCCAATCCATCGGCGGGACGGGCACGCCCTTCGCGTCCAGCAGCTTCTTGTTCACGATCGTTGACGTGATATAACCGTTCTGCGTAACGCCGTACACCTTGCCGTCCACGATGAATTGATCCTGCAGCACGGGATTCATGTCATCCTTGTACTCCCAGTCGTTCCAAAACTCCGTAATGTCGGCCACCCAGCCCCGCTCCACGAGCAGCTGTGCTTCCGTAGCCCAAGTGTTATAAAACGTCGGTGCTTCGTTCGAAGCCATCTTGACCCCAATTTCGTTGACGCTGTACTGCCAGTCGTCCTTCACGATGGTCACGTTCGGATATTTCGCCTGGAAACGGGCGATTTTATCATCCTCCTGCTGACGCAGCGTTGTGTCATCCGGCAGCGGATAGTGGATCTTGATCGTTATCTTTTGATCCGCGATATCCTCTTTCGGTTCCTCTGTCTGCGTTGTAGTCGTTCCGCCCGAATTGGCGGTCCCTCCGTCTTTATTACCGGCCTCCGGTGCTGCTTTGCCGCCGCCGCATGCTGCGAGCAAGGAGCTGAACAGCATAAGGCAGATCAGTAGTGCTGAGAACTTGCGCATGGATACTCCCCTTTTCCTTATTGAAATGATAATGTCCGTTTCTATCTCCATCATAAAATTGAAACCTGGAAAGGACGATGTGCATTCATATGACGATCATGTGCAGGGCTACGATGGTGTGGTATACGCTGCCCTACCCTTTAACGGCCGAGAGACTGACGCTGCGCATAATGAATTTCTGGAACACCAGAAATACAAAGATCGGCGGCACCATGACCATGAACAGAATCGCGAATTTTATGCTGCTGTCCAGGCTCCTAGCGTTAATGACATACTTGTAGATGGCCGTAGCCAGCGTGTACTTGTCCTGCGTCTGCATGACAAGCGACGGCCAGAACCAGTCATTCCATGCCGTGGAGAAGATAAAGATCGCCAGCGTTGCGAAGATCGGGACGGACAGCGGAACGGCAATCCGCAGAAAGCTGCTCAATTCCGAAGCGCCGTCGATGCGCGCCGCCTCGAAGATCTCCGGATGTATGCCATCGAAGAAGTTTTTGATCAGCAGGAAGAAGTAAGCATTGGCTCCGGCCGGCAGCCAGAAGGCCCAGTAGGAATTCAACAGCCCAAGCTCCTTCAAATTAACGAAGTTCGGAATCATGTAACTCGACGCCGGAATAAACAAGGTCATGAGAATGAAGAAATAGATGACGCGGTGATAGGGAACTCGGATACGAGAAATGCTGAAGGCCGCCAAGCCCAGTACCAGAATCGTCACCAGCAGATTGCCGCCAAAAATAAGCAGCGTATTCTTCAGAAACATCGGCAGATCGATGTATTCCCACCCCTTTGGGACGTTATCCCAATGCCATTCCGAAGGGAAAAAGCGTGGCGGAAACGTGTTGATCTCCTGATTGCTCTTCAGCCCGTTGAACATCGTCATGCCGATCGGGTACAGCATCGTAAAGACCATCACCGCGATGCACAGCACCATAAACCCGTATACCGCCTTGTTCCACGGTTTTCTCAAATCCGATACGGACAGTATGCCTCTCTCTTTCATCCTAGTACTCCTCCCTGTTCATCTTGAATTGCAGGATGCCCAGCAAACTCAGCACCAGAAACATCAAAATGCCCATGGCGGTTCCTGCCCCGTAATCCAGCTGGTTAAACGCGTACTTTACGGTTAGAAGCGCATAGGTGAGCGTGGCCTTGTTCGGTCCGCCATCCAGCATCGCAAGCTGCGACTGATACGCCTGCGAAGTGCCGATCAGCTGCAGAATCAGCATGAGCATAATCAAATTGCGCATCGAGGGGAGCGTAATGTATTTAATCCGGGCCCATACGCCCGCACCGTCGATTTCGGCAGCTTCATACCAATCCTTCGGTATGCTGAGCACGCCGGCCAGATAGATCAGCATCGCCGAGCCGAATTGCTGCCACGTCTCCATAACGACAAGCGACACCATGGAGAACCGGCTATCCGATATAAACGATACCGGTTCTGCCCCGAAGAAGCCGAACAGGGCGTTGATCGGGCCTACCGGATCATACATCCACCTCCACATGCCGTAGAGCACGACGCCGGGTACGACAAACGGGAGATACGCTGCAATCCGGGCGAAGCCCTGGAACAGCTTCAGCTCCGAGATGGCAATGGAGGCCGCGATGGGTACCCAGAAGCCGATGACCAGCGTTAACAGCATGAAATATAAAGTATTTCGAACGGAAAGCAGCAGATCCGGATTGCTCAGCACCTTGGCATAGTTATCGAACCCGACGAAGGTGTTTCCTTTTACGAAATCGATATGAAAAAAGCTGTAAAAAATCCCTTTAAAGATCGGTACCCACAAAAAGACGATAAAGATCGCAATCGCCGGAACGAGGAACAAATACCCCCATATGTACTTCTTCCACAGCGGCTTGCGCTTGTGCTCCTGTCGGGTGCGATGACCGGGCTCTATCCGAGCCTGGCCTTGCGGCATGGCCGTTTCTTCCATCTGACTCCCTCATTCCTTTATTAAATGTCCAGCTTTAATTGTAAAAAGGAAGGGAGTCTTACAACATGTCTAAAACTATGTGAAGTATAACCGTTCTTACTTCTTTAACTCGCTGGGACTGACACCATAGTATTTTTTGAAGATTTTGCTAAAATGCTCCGGGGATTCATAGCCGACTCGCTCGGCGATTTCGTAACGGCGAAGATCCGTGCTCAGGATCAGAGACCTGCTCTCCTCCATCCGCAGCTTCACGACATACTCCCACAGGCTGCTGCCGGTATATTTTTTGAACAGATAACTCAAATAGTTCGGACTCACATGATTGTTCTTGGCTACCTCATGAATCGTCAATCCCTTTTGGCGATAATGCTCCACGATATACTGCCTCGTATTCTCGACGATCCGGTTGCTCTGGCTCGAGAGCACCTCTTGCGACGTCTCCTGGGCATAGTTGTGCCAATTGAAATCCCCGTAATAAAACACGTGGAAATCATGCAGCTGCTCGCTCCACAGCATCGCTTTGTCCGCCTGACGGCTGAGCACACTCAAAAATTCAGGCCCTCTCAGTATTTGACTGATCCCCACGGTACAGCTACGTTTCAGGTACAGCTCCACATGGTGGTGCAGGCTCCGGCCAATCATCTCCAGATGGTGGATCTTGCTGCTCGCATTCTCCTCCATCTCCTGCTCGCTCCATTGAAGGATGATGTTGATGTCTCGCTCCGGCGAGTAGAACACGAAGGTGTGCGGCTCCTGCTCCAGCAGCTCCTTGGCGATATTCAGCGCAGCATATTGAATCAGATTTATATCTTGCCTGGAAAAAGAAGCGCTGCTGTCTTCCGTTAGGCCCAGCTTCATCTTGATGACCGCAAAATAAGGACCAATCAAGCCCAGTTCCGATTCGTCTAGACCGGCCAGTTGCAGCTGATCCGACTCTGTGGAGAGCCGCTGGTTCAGCCGCTCTATTCGTTCGGACGGAGGCTCCTCCATCCGAAAATGCTCGTTATCGACCATGAGAAACGACTCCACCTGAGGCGCCGGTCGGTCCATCTTGAGCAGCACGCTGCGGACCGAATCCAGAAACTGCTCACTGTTCAGTGGTTTGATCAAATAATCCTTGGCTCCGAGCTGAAGCGCCCGCTGCGCATATTGAAATGTTTCATGGGCTGAAATAATGATTGTCTGAACCCACGGCTTCACGATCTTCGCCTGCTGCATCAGCTCGATGCCGTTCATCTCGCCCATCTGGATATCGGTGACCAACAGATCGATATCCCCCATCCGTATGTAATCCAGCGCTTCTTGCCCGCTGTAAGCCGTGGTAATCCCATCGATGGCAAGGCCCGAGGACGTTAACAGCCCGGCTAAGCCCTTGCAGATCAAAGGTTCGTCATCTACCACCAAAATGTTATACATCAGGAGACCTCCTGTCCGGTTGTGGTAATGGTTGCAACTTCTGTTCGGGGAATCGTAATCGTCACACGGGTTCCCCCTTCTTCTCTTGGTTCATATTCCAGCCCATAGCAGTTTCCAAAATGCAGCCGAATCCGCTCCTGGATATTGCGAATGCCGTAGCCCGATGAAGGGTCCTGCACTTCATTATGGAGCAGTCTATGAATAGACTCGTAGTTTACGGGACGGAAGCCGTTATCTTCGATGACGATCCGGAAGCATTTATCCTCCAGATGTCCTGAAATCCGAATGATTCCGTCCTCGCCCATATTTTTAATGCCATGAATAATTGCGTTTTCCAGCAGCGGCTGCAGCGTAATCTTCGGCACATGGTTCACCAGCAAGGACTCGGGAACTTCCCAGCGGACGGTAAACTGATAGTCGTAACGGTTCAGCTGGAGATTAATATAAGCCCCCGCATGCTCGAGCTCTTCCCCAAGCGTGATGAGATCCCGCCCCCTGCTGAGACTGATCTTCATTAATTTGGACAAATCCTTGATCATCTCCGCGGACTCGGTATTGCCCTCCATCGTGCTCTTCCAATAAATACTTTCCAAGGTGTTGTACAGCAAATGGGGGTTAATCTGCTGATAAAGCAGCTGCAGCTGTGCTTCCTTCTGCTTCAGATCCATACGGTATTTGTAGTGGATCAGATCATTCAATCGGCGGGCCATATCATAAATCGTGGAGATGAGGACACTGACTTCATCTTTTCTGCGTCGGTAGGGGGTTTCCGGCACGACGTTCCCCGGTTCGTACCTTCTCACGAAATGCGCCAGCTTTTGAAGCGGCGTCATCAGTGACTGCCAGAAGTAGAAAACGATAATGAGGCCCACGGCAAAGTAAGCGATGGAGATAACCTGAATGACGCGCTTCATTTCGCTTTGCTGGGCGAGCAGCGTTTTGACAGGCACCTTGTAGACCAGCTTTTGCTGGAACACGTAGTTATAATCGATGACATAGATAAAATCAGACGTGATCACGTCCATGACGCCGATCGTGGAATGGCCCGGATCCGCTTCGGGCGGCAATTCCAGTTTGCCCGCCATGCCCTGTACCGACGAGGTCAGAATATTATCGTTCCAATCCGTAAAATACAACTCCCCGTCCGGTATCGAAACCGTCGATAACGACTCGCCGATCCGCGCGTCCAAATTCGTGACCACCAGAACGCCGATGGTCCCGCCCCTATAAATATTGTTAACGGCCCTCACATAGCTTAAGGTCTCTGGATCCTGCCGCCCTTGTACCGGCGGGGACAGATTCGCTATCCGCTTGAGATATCCGTTCCCTTTCATTGCCACGGCCTCATCGAACCATGCCGGCTTCTCCTTCTCGTCGGAGAAAAAATACACCCCCGCTTTTCTGCGGTCAGGGTAATAGGGAGCAAAGAAGTAGCTATTGTCCGGGTCATACACATAGAGCGAGTAATAGACTGGTTCGCGTTCATCCGTCTCTTGAGAGAACGACAACAGCATTTTTTCCAGCTGCTCGTAGTTTTTGACGCGCGCAAGAACAGTGCCCTCCGCAAAGGGATCCAGCTGCTGGATCTGCGAGTTTTGGATGACCGTAGAGGTCACTTTGTTAACGGTTTCAATATCACGGTTAATCAGCTTGAAGTTCTGCTTGTTCAGTTCGATATAAGCATTAGTCACATGACGCTTCAGGATTTGACCGGCCATGGAATTCCCATAGGCATTTAGCGCAAACAACGGGATGACCAGCACCAGAAACAGCAGAATCATCTGCTGTTTGATATTCATGCGGCCCAGCGGATTTTTGAAGCGGTTCTTCATCGGTACTTGCACCTCCGGCTTTCTCAAGCATAGCAACAATCCAGCAGCACCAGCGTAGTCATTTCTACGGAAATGATGCGTAATTTTACGATGAGGCAGGAAGTTACAAATTCAACTATTAGCCTCGGGACAGGCGATTTCCTTCTTACTAAGGCTGGCCTGCCAATTGTTAACGGACTTACCATGAGCAAATTTGCCTGATAGGTAAGTACACTCCAATATGCATTATAGCCAAATAGAATAACACCCCCATGCTAAATCCTAACGGACCCAACATAGAGGTGTTCATATGCAAAATCCCTCTAGAACGGAAAGAACATCGGCAGTACCGCCATCATGACCAGGCCGATTACCAGTTGAAGCGGCAATCCAACCTTCACATAGTGACTGAATTTATAACGGCCTGCGGACATGACGAGTGCATTCGGCGGCGTAGAGAACGGAGAAGCAAAGCACATGCTTGCTCCAATGGAGACGGCGAACAGAAACGGATACGGGCTCGCCCCCATCTGAATGGCAGCCGATAGTGCAATCGGCGCAAATAATACGGCGCAGGCCGTATTGCTGATGAACATTGTCAACAGCGAGGTAGTGAAGTATACCCCTGCCAGCAGGGCAAGCGGGCCATAGCTGCCCAGTGAATGGACCAGCATATCCGAAACCAGCGTGGCAGCTCCCGTTTTCTCAATGGCAATGGACATCGGAATCATGCCGCCAATAAGCACAATGCTCTCCCAATTGACCGTCTTATAGGCCTCCTCCATGTTACGCACGCATCCAAACACAACCATCAATACCGCAGCAACCATCACGGAGGCGACCGCCGGAATCCATTCCGTCACCAGCAGGATCACCATCAAGAGCATGATCCCGGCCGCAATCGGCGCTTTATGGTCCATCGTCAATTTGCGCGACTCTTCCACTGGCTGCCCTACCACCACGACATCTGTTTGCTCGGCAGCCAGGAGGGCTATATCCTTCCAAGTGCCCTGAACGAGCAGGGCATCGCCAAAGCGCATTTTCTCTTCTTTCAGATGGTGCAGAAGATACTGTTCTTTTCGCTGGATGCCCAAAATGTTCACCCGATACTTCTCCCGGAAGCCCGAATGTTTAACGAGATGGCCAATCAGGCGCGAAGATGGAGTCAGCATCACCTCGGCAATGCCAACGTCACTCGTGGCGTACTGCGACTCTTCGGCACGTTTCCGAAGCTCTGGTGCACGCTGGTCCAGCATGATAAGCCCATACGTCTCCGCAAACTCCGCGGCCCGCTCGAACGGGCCGTTTACATACAGAATATCGTCTTCCTCAATCACAGTCTCAGGACCTGCGATCTCCTGGTTGATCGTCTTGAAGAATTGATTCTTGGCCGACATTTTACGGCGGATTTCAATGACGTTCACTTCGAACTTCGCCGGAATGTCCAGCTCCCGCAATGTTTTGGATCGAATGGAGGAATCGGCACCAATCTGAATCCGATACAGGTTCTGGGTCAGCCGATACTGTTTGGCAAGTTCTCGAAGCGAGCGCCCGCCCTGTTTACCTGCTCCCCCTTCTTCATTGCTGGGAAGAAAACGGCGAAGGAACAATATCGCGATGATCCCCGTTGCCAAACACACAAGTCCGATCGGCAAAAAAGCAAAGAACGACAGCCGTTCGTAACCTGCGTTGATCAACGTCTCCTGAATCACGAGATTCGGCGGCGTACCGATTAATGTGAGCATGCCGCCCAGGCTGCTCGCAAAAGCAAGCGGCATCAGCAGCCGCCCCGGATTGATCTCGGCGCTAAACGCCAGGCTGACAACAATGGGCAGCATCACCGCTACCGTGCCGGTATTGCTGACGAATCCGCCAATGAGCGACGTCACCAACATGATCATAATCAAGAGCCGGGTCTCGCTTCCGCCGCCAAGCTTCAGCAGCTTACCGCTGGCCATCTTGGCTAATCCGGTCTGAAAAATGCCGCCGCCCACAACAAACAAACCGATCATCATAATGACAACCGAATTGGAAAAGCCTGAAAGGGCTTCAGACGGACTTAAAATGTCCGTTAACATAAGTACCATCAACACGCCGATCGCGACTAAATCCGACCGCACTTTTCCCGACATGAACAATGCGGATGCCACGGCCAAGACAGACAACGTAACGATCATCGGTCCATTCATTCCTTGTTCCCCCTATAATGCCATATCTATGTTTCTTCCAAGATTCGACATTCGATAAGCCTTTCCCTGCCGCTCACACACATCCCCACTTTCCATCATGTCAGGTAAGGGGTGCAATTTCTGATCTGATGTCAAACCATGCATGAAAGGAAATGATGTCGTATTGTACCATCTGCTTGGAGTTACTCATGTTAGAAACATCACACCGGTGTGCAAGTACATCTCTAAATCTATATCCCAAGCATGTTCTCAATCGCGCCGTTAACAAACGGGGGAGATCAAATGGATTTCTCTCATTGGCCATCACCACAATCGGTAATCACAACAAAAAAAAGCTGCATCGACTCCTTCCAGCCGGTGCAGCTTGTTTATGGGATTACAAGTTAATGAATGCGGTACGCAATTTGGTGCTGTATTGAACATCAAAACCAAGACCAGATGCAATCACCGCGAGCGGAACGTAAGTTTTATCTTCTTTCCCAACCTTTTGCAGGAAAGCCGGTGTATCGATCGGTACAGCCGTTCCGTTAACTTGAACGGTTTTGGCACCGATCTTCACCACCACCGTCTGATCTCCGAACGTAATCGTTGCACTGGACGTTTTATTTTCCCATGTGGTCGTCGCTCCCACTGCATTTACGATATCCTGTATCGCGACGTAATTCAGGTTATCGCGTAGGATCGGCTTATATGGCGTGTTCAGCTCCTGCCCCTTCACGATGATGCGCATCGGCTGCCCCTGTTCCTGAACAGGGGGATTCTTGTAGCTGCCCCAGATCGTCTCTGCGAACACGCCGGCCATGGTCTCGTATCCATATTGGTTCGGATGAATATCGTCTTTCAGGATATGGGTCATCGTCAGCTCGGAGCCCACGAATTTCTTCGCAACATGGGCTACCTTGATGTTTACGCCCTGAGTTGCAAAACTGTCAGCTACGCCTTCCACCAGCTTCGTGAACTCTCCAGATGCTGCAAGCAATTTGGCGTATGCGACCTCGTCAGCGACTTTGGGCACCGGATTGTACTGATCCGCCACCACGATAGAGGCATCCGGATTGATGGCATGCAAGTTGGTAATGATGGATGAGACATTATCCGTATAGGTCTTGAACAGTTCCTGCATCTTTGCTTTCAGCTGTTCGTCGCTTAATGTTTCCACGGTACTGACTAGACTCATCATGTCATTGCCGCCGATGGTAATGGTAATCAGATCCGCATTGGCGATAACCGGCTTGGCTTTCGCTGCGTCAGCGCCCATCTGCTTGGTGCGCGGATCGATGCCGCTGAGCCCTGGCTGCAGTTCCTCCGCCGTAATCGCGCGTTCATCCAAGACGGCCTTGACGTAGTTATTCAGACCATCGGTTTTCAGGCCGCCGATCCCCAGATTCGTTACTTCGGTCCGGCCGTGGAACAAACCTTGCTCATACAGTCGGTCAACAAAACCGTAGGGCTTGCTGTTCAGATCCATTCCCGGCTCATACCCAACGGTCAGCGAGTCCCCCAGCGCTACAATATGATATGTATCCTTGGCTGTAATCTCATCGGCATAAGCCGGCGCAACGCCCGGTCCAACCAGTGCCACCGCGAGCGTCAAGGTGCCGGTTACTGCCGCCAGCCCCTTCTTCCATTGTTTGAACATGCCTTCACTCCCCTAATGTCAATGAACTTAATACATCCTTATTTTACCACCAGCAGCCTGTGAATGGTACCGAATCAACCAGAACGATAAGGTTTCATGAAAAGAAAAGCGAATAAATAGCCGAGGGATGTAACTCCAAACCATGCAAATATCCCAGGGGTGGCGGCAAAATACAAGCTTGGCAGTATCGACCAACCAAAGGCAACCAGCAGCAGCAATCGGTATGAATACATCACCGCGAGCATCGCCAAACCAGCTGGAAGAAATAACATAACGAACGTGGTTAAGGCAGGTTTCCAGCTGATCTCATCGGAATATGGGTTGAAGAAGATTAGGATGCACCACAGCACCATGGAAACTGCCCCTGTTGCGCCTCCCAGAACATGATCAAATTGAAGCCGAACTCGCACCGCGCGCTCTCCCTAAGGACAAGGCTAAACCTCGTGACTCCAATTTGAGCCATCTTGAGAAGTGTTACCTTGACTAGTGATCATAAAAAAATGGACAGCTCGCTCTATGCTGTCCATTCCTGATTCGGGCCTTTCATGAATAGAGATGTCCCGCTTCGTAAACATCCCTTAAAGCGCTATCAAGCTTCTTCACCCGAATCCTCAGGCTTATCCTTCCTAACTACCTTATCCATGTACTTGTCATAGCGATCATCCACTTCTTTCGCCATGCTGCGGTACTTCTGCGTCTCTTCCACGATGGGATCAAGCTGCGTCTGAATCCGGATCTCGTATTTCGGAGAGAGAAGCCTGCGCTCCTCCTTCTCCCGGTCCTTCTTCTGCATTTCACCGTCCGTTAACATCTCGCTGAGCTGGCGCTCCAAATCCTGATCCGACTTCTCATTCATCGTAAGCACTCTCCTTTATCAAGCGGTTGTAAGTGACCTGCATTTGCATGCCGTCCCGGGCCTTTAGCGAATCAAAGCTTCGCCCGCGTCTTTTAGTGTATCCAGAAAACGCTGATGAATCAGCCCGTTGGTTGCCGCCAAATGACGCACCGACAGATCGTATGACTTTCCTTCCGTATCGGTTACTTTACCGCCGGACTCCTGAACCAATAGTGCGCCTGCGGCAACGTCCCAAGCGCTCAAACCGTGCTCCCAGTATCCGCTAAGCCGACCGGCAGCCACATAAGCAAGATGAAGCGCAGCGGAGCCGCCGGCTCTTACATTGCGAACCATCGGCAGCAGCGCCTGCAGCTCAGCCATATTCAGCGGCAGGTTGACCGTGCTGTCCAGCGGGAAGCCCGTGGCCAGCAAGCTGTCCGACAATTGATCTTCCTTGGAAACATAGGTAGGGTTGCCGTGAACGTAGGCTCCTTTTCCTTTTTCCGCAACAAACAACTCGTCCCGGGAAGGATCGTAAATAACGCCGACAATGACTTCACCATGATGAGCCAGTGCAATCGACACGGAGTAAAACGGAAATCCATGAACATAGTTCGTCGTTCCGTCCACAGGGTCGATAATCCAGAGATACTCTTCGTCCTTGGCGTCCTCGAGCGCCTTCACATAGGCATCGGTGCCCGGGGCAACCCCTTCTTCTCCGAGGATCGCATGATCCGGAAAGTGCGTCAAGATCAGCTTGCGGATCATCTGCTCGGCGCCTTTGTCCACCTCGGTTACGATATCCTGTGCTGAAGACTTGGTGCTCAACTGCTTGACTGTACCGAGTTTGCTCTTAATCCACTCTCCCGCTTTGGCGGCGCAATTAATCGCAACGGCGGTGTAGCTCTTACTGCTGACAACATAAGGAATCTTTTCATTCTCGTTCAAAGCATTCACTCTACTTTCTATATCAATCTAGTGATTTTTGACAATCCCTACATCCTATTCAGTCATTGCTGTAATCGAAAGGGCAGCCACGCGAAAATTCCGCCTATTTCAATAAAAGTCCGTCCTATGCTGTGCACCTGAATGCTTGGCGAGAACGAACTTTTTATCCAATGTCATGTATTAAGGGGAATCTCTGTTTGGATACTTCCAACGTAACCCAAAATCCATCAACTTGCAAGTGTTAACAAGCTCATCTTATCGGGTTAAGGGTTCACTTGTACGGAGGCACCGTCGAGAATGGTTACGCCCTCTGCCGTATAATCTCCCAAATCCTTCATCAGATCAAACAAGGCGCCGTCCTTCATCTTCGCTTCAATCATAACGTCCACCTTCGGCGTAGACCTCGCAATATTCCGTAAAAACGCCAGCAATGGCACAACATCCACCCCATCCGCATGGCTGCGGATATCGGTAGGGCTCTTGGGACTGGATACGTGAATCTTGGGCGGCAGCGGGTGCGCCCGGTCCGAATCCGCCTGCGCTAGCTGCGTCTCCCAGGTGCGAAGAATATCCGGCCACAGTTCCCAAGGTGCCTCGCCATCGTTATTGACCCACTGATGATGGATATCCAGCACCATCGGCAGCCCCGTTTGTCGGCATACGGCCAGCGTTTCCTGCGCAGTAAAGGTTTTGTCGTCATTTTCAAGGGTCAGCCGTTCCTTGATATGTGGGTCAAGCCTATGAAAATGATCCACGAATCGGGCCGAGGCCGAAGGCTTGTCTCCATAAGCGCCGCCGATATGAATGTTATTTTTCATGGAAGCAGGCAGCTCCATGGCCTGCAGCATATGGACGTGCGACTCCAGATCACGGATCGAGTTGACCAGCACCTCAGGACGCGGCGTGCTCAGCACCGTGAAATGATCCGGATGAAAAGATACCCGCATCTCGTGCTTTTTCACAAAATCCCCAATGGCCTGAAAGCCTTCCCGCAAAGCCGGGAATGGATCCCAATCCTGCATATCTTGATGCGTGGCCAGCGGAATCAGCTTGGACGAGAAGCGGTACACCTTGATATCGTGAGCCGCGTTATGCTTCAGAAGCCGAAGGGTATTATGTAGATTCTCATTCGCGATCCGCTCCAGTTTGTGCAAGCCGGCCTCACGGTCATTCAGCTTCATAAAACTCTTCATGGTCATCGTCTTGGAAGGAGAAGCATTCTGCACAACCGTGGACATGGCTACATAACCGAAACGAACAATCATGCATGATCTCCAAAAAACATTTCGTGAGCGAGTGCTGTCTGTATACGTGCTTCCTCTTCGGTCAATTTGCGGATCAGCTGCAGCTCGACCGAAGTGACCTCGCGGCCCTGGAAGTTAATCTCTGATACGCATGCGGTGATCAGAACGATTGCCACCGCCTGGTTATCCGGCGTATAAGCAATAACCTTCTGTCCTGTCGGAAATACCCGAAGCCCATCCTTCAGCATTTTACCGCGGCCGTATTCCAACAGCTCATAGAGCTCCTGCTCACTCTTAAACTTACAAACGGAATTGAACTCGGTTTGAAATCCCATATTACGTATCTTCCTTTCATCCCAAAATATTAGAGTCAAGGGGAGCCGTAATGAATAGCGCGGACTCCCCCTGGTGTTTCATATCCTATTGTGACGGCTTACGCCTGGTTCTCATAAATTAGGGATTGCTTGCGGTTGTACCGCTCAAGACCCAGCTCGATCATCCGGTCAAGCAGCTCGCGGTAGGACACGCCCGTTTCCCGCCACAGAAGCGGGTACATGCTGTACGGTGTAAAGCCCGGCATTGTGTTCACTTCATTGATCAGAATCGCGCCGTCCGAACGGCGGACAAAGAAGTCGGCCCGAGTAATGCCGCCGCCTTCAATCGCTTTGAACGCAGTAATGGCAAGATCACGCAGACGATCAGCCGTATCCGGCTCGATCTCGGCCGGGATTTGCATCTGTGACTGTCCATCTGTATATTTGGCCGCATAGTCGTAGTATTCACTGGAAGAGACTATTTCACCCGGAACGGATGCCATCGGCTCATCATTGCCAAGCACGCTGACCTCCACTTCGCGGGCATCGACGAACTCTTCAACAATGATCTTGTCATCGAACCGGAGCGCGGATTCAATCGCCGCCTTAAGCTGCTCCCGGTTCTTTGCCTTGGATATCCCGACGCTTGAGCCTAGGTTAGCCGGCTTGACGAAGCTTGGGAATCCGAGTTTGTCCTCGATATCCTTCAGCACTTCATGCTGGCTCCGCTCCCACTGGGTACGATTGAAATAACAATACTCGCATTGCGGTAATCCTGCTTGGGCGAAGAGTTTCTTCATCACGACTTTATCCATCCCCGCAGCCGACGCAAGCACACCGGTTCCCACATAAGGGATGTCCGCCATTTCGAACAGTCCCTGAATCGTTCCGTCCTCCCCGAACGTCCCGTGAAGAAGCGGGAACATAATATCCACCGCCTGAGTCTCTTGGCCATACAATCTGCTGAACACGGCGTTCAGCGCTGTTTGCGTGCCCTCCCCTTCAGCTAGCTTCAATTCCTCCAACTGGGCAAAAGGAGCCGACAGCTTGCTGCCGATTCTCCAGGTACCCTGCTTGGAAATATAAAACGGAACAATCTCATATTTATCATAATCAAAAGCGTTCATGACTGCGAATGCCGTGGATAGCGACACCTCATGCTCGCCGGATTTCCCCCCGTATATTAAACCAACCGTCAATTTATCCTGTCCCATGTTAACCTCTCTCTTGTCCGTATTGCAGCATGACATGCTGTCATCTTAAAAATAATCGGGAATATGGTAAAACCGGTATTCCGTGTTATCGTTCCAAGCGTAGGAATCCCGGTAGTCCCAATAGCGATGGCGGCTGGACACCGTATGTGCATTAACCAGCGGCATGCCGCCTGCGTCAAATGCCGTCACGATGGTGCTGTGCTGAAACGCACCGTCACCGTCCCAGTCGTACACGATGACATCCCCCAGCATCAGCTGTTCGGGACGCTCCACCCGCTCGGCCCGCAGCCCCGAGGTACTGGCGTTCAAATAATGCGCAAAGCTGTTCGATACCGCCCAGCTGTAACTCCACCATTCCCGCTTGTTTACGTATCCCTTGTACCACCATCCCGTTTCTCTTTTACCAGTATAGAGGATTGGGGCTTTGCCTGCAAAGAGGCACTGGGAGATATAATTCGTGCAGTCCACGTCAAATTCCTCAAACTCCGGATTCCCGGAATCCCACCAACGATCGGCATAAGCAGCTGCGGCTTCACGCTCATACCGGCCGGACCGCGTGCTGCTGCCGGCGGCGTATACGCGGCCATTCATATAGGGGATGGACGGCTCTCTTCCAGCCCCATCCGC
This sequence comes from Paenibacillus sp. FSL K6-1330, assembly GCF_037976825.1. Taxonomy (NCBI): domain Bacteria; kingdom Bacillati; phylum Bacillota; class Bacilli; order Caryophanales; family Paenibacillaceae; genus Paenibacillus; species Paenibacillus sp. FSL K6-1330. The sequence goes on along the minus strand of NZ_CP150269.1, from coordinate 1,037,749 downwards.
GCCTGCTGCCGGAACACCGGTTCTTTGCAGGGGATGGCGTTCATCCTGCAGACGTTCAATGCCAACGATCAACCAGACATCCCCGTCCCGGATCAGCGTCAGCCGCTCCCTAAAAACCGTATCTTCCCGGTGCGTCATGCCTCTTTTTTCATAATAAAATACGCTGTGAAGCCGCACGTCCGCGACCACATCATCCTCCGTCTCCCTCAGGATGCGCAGGAGGCGGGCACGAGTCTCGCTCTTAAGCGGCGTTGCCTCCCGCTGGGCATACCACGTCTGCAGCCGAAACTGCCTTTCTCCTCTCTCTACCAGGAAATTCAGATCCGCTACAATCTGCTCTTTCAGGCCTGAAGAATAGTCCACGCGATTTTGGTTATATTGATTGACGTAAATATATAGAGCTTGCTTCCAAGGCTTCTCTGCTTGCTTCAGACTGTTCATCTACTCTCCTCCTCTAACCTTGCCTTTCACGCTGTTCCCTATCACAACTATATGAAGAAAATCTCCGGGCTATGAACTTCGGTCAAGAGAATACAGAAAGACCGGGATCACACGCGACTGTATCCGGGTTAAAAACGGGCTTGTTTTCACCTTTTTGAAATACTTTTCTTCTATAAAAAATGCTTTACGCAGCGAGTTGAAAACGGTATACTTAAAGTAGTTAATTTATGAAATTAGGTTTCACCTAGTGAAACCACAGAGGATTTAACTCACACTTTTATTCGATTTATGAAATGACTTAAGGAGGTTCATCAATGCCAGCAAAGGATCAATTCTCCATCTCACGCAACCTCGAGGTGGGTGGTAAAAGTTACCGTTATTTCAGCCTGCAGGCGCTCGAAGAGCAAGGATACGGCAATGTATCCAAGCTTCCTTTCTCCATTCGGGTACTGCTGGAAGCTGCCGTACGTCAGTTCGACGGACGCGCAATTACCGAAGATCACGTAAAACTCTTGTCCAAGTGGAATGAAGGACGCGACAACAACAAGGAAATCCCGTTCATTCCTGCCCGTATCGTGTTGCAGGACTTCACCGGCGTTCCGGTTGTCGTTGACCTTGCAGCTATGCGTGACACCGTTAAGAAATCCGGCGGCGACCCTAAACAGATCAACCCTCTCGTTCCGGTTGACCTCGTTATCGACCACTCCGTCATGGTTGACGCTTTTGGTACCGACCAAGCTCTTGAAACGAATATGAAGCTTGAATTTGAGCGTAACGAAGAGCGTTACCGCTTCCTTCGCTGGGCTCAAACGGCATTCAACAACTTCCGCGCAGTTCCTCCGGGAACGGGTATCGTTCACCAGGTTAACCTGGAATACCTTGCTTCCGTAGCAGCTACGAAGACGGTTGACGGCGAGACGCTTGTCTTCCCTGACTCCCTCGTAGGTACGGACTCCCATACAACCATGATCAACGGCCTTGGCGTTGTGGGCTGGGGCGTAGGCGGTATCGAGGCGGAAGCCGGTATGCTCGGCCAACCGCTGTATTTTGTAACACCTGAAGTTATCGGCTTCAAGCTGACAGGCAGCCTGGCGGAAGGCGCAACAGCGACCGACCTTGCCCTCACGGTAACCGAGCTTCTCCGTAAGAAAGGCGTTGTAGGCAAATTCGTAGAATTCTACGGACCGGGTCTTGCTAACATCAGCCTGGCTGACCGTGCAACGGTAGCCAACATGGCTCCAGAATACGGCGCTACCATCGGATTCTTCCCGGTTGATAGTGAAACCCTGGCTTATCTCCGCAATACGGGCCGCACCGACGAGCAGGTTGAACTCGTGGAGAGCTACTATAAAGCGCAAAACATGTTCCGTACGGCAGATACGCCGGACCCTGAGTTCTCCGATGTAATCGAATTGGATCTCGCATCGGTTGTACCAAGCTTGGCTGGACCAAAGCGTCCGCAGGACCGTATCGAGCTGACCAACATGAAACAAAACTTTAACGATATCATCCGTACGCCAATCGACAAAGGCGGATACGGCCTCAGCGATGAGAAAATCGCGGAAACCGTTAAAGTCAATCATAAAGACGGCTCTACCAGTGAAATGGGAACGGGTGCGGTTGTTATCGCAGCCATCACCAGCTGTACGAATACGTCAAACCCAAGCGTTATGCTCGGCGCAGGTCTCCTGGCGAAGAAAGCCGTTGAACGCGGCCTGGCAAAGCCCGGCTATGTGAAGAGCAGCTTGACTCCAGGTTCCCTTGTCGTAACCGACTACCTCGAGAAGTCCGGTCTCTTGCACTACCTTGAAGCTCTCGGCTTTTATGTTGCAGGCTATGGCTGCGCAACTTGTATCGGTAACTCCGGTCCTTTGCCGGATGAAGTGAGCGAAGCGATTACCGACAACGATATGACGGTAGCCGCCGTATTGTCGGGTAACCGTAACTTCGAAGGCCGCGTGCATGCTCAAGTCAAAGCCAACTACCTGGCTTCGCCGCCGCTAGTTGTGGCTTACGCCCTGGCAGGCACAGTGAACATCGACCTGCAGAACGAGCCGATCGGTTACGATCCGAACAATGAGCCTGTATATCTGAAAGACATCTGGCCAACGAGCGCGGAAATCCGCGAAGCGATCGGTCAAGCCGTTAGCGCTGACGCTTTCCGTGAAAAGTACGAGAATGTGTTCACCGCCAATGAGCGTTGGAACAAGATTCCTGTTCCTGAAGGCGAGCTGTACGAGTGGGACGATCAATCCACTTACATTCAGAACCCGCCATTCTTCGAAAGCCTCGGCAACGGCTTGAACGACATCCAGGACATCAAAGAAGCGCGCGTGCTTGCTCTCTTGGGCGATTCCGTTACAACGGACCATATCTCCCCAGCGGGTAACATTGCAACCAACAGCCCTGCCGGCAAATATCTGAGCGACCGCAACGTTGAACGCAAAGACTTCAACTCCTACGGCTCCCGCCGTGGTAACCACGAAGTCATGATGCGCGGTACCTTCGCTAACATCCGGATCCGTAACCAGGTAGCTCCAGGTACGGAAGGCGGCGTAACGACTTACCTGCCAACGGATGAAGTGATGTCCATCTATGATGCTTCGATGAATTATCAAGCAGGCGGACAGAACCTCGTCGTTATCGCAGGTAAAGAATACGGTACAGGAAGCTCCCGTGACTGGGCGGCAAAAGGTACCTATCTTCTCGGTGTCAAAGCTGTCCTGGCTGAAAGCTTCGAGCGTATTCACCGCTCCAACCTGGTGGGCATGGGCGTTCTTCCGCTCCAGTTCCAGGAAGGTCATGGCTGGAAGAGCCTTGGTCTGAACGGCCGCGAGACATTCGATATCCTGGGCCTCAGCAACGACGTGAAGCCAGGCCAGGAATTGACGGTTGTCGCTACGCGCGAAGACGGAACCCAATTCGAGTTCCAAGCTATCGCCCGTCTCGACAGCATGGTGGACGTGGATTACTACCATAATGGAGGTATCCTCCAAACGGTACTGCGTCAAATGATCGCATCGAACCAATAAGGCATTCTTATAGGTGATTTGGCCTTAGTCAAAAATCCCCATCATCCGCGCATGGATGATGGGGATTTTGTTATTTTCCGGTACTTCTTTCCTGAATATTGGAAACTCCGTTTCGAATGATGCCATGGAGGTTAATGGGTAAAAAACATTGGCGGAAATCCAGACCTAGGAGGAAGGTACCTATGATCAAAATACATACGATGACATCGCTCCATTATCAATACCAACGGCCGCAGCCGGTGGCTGCACCCAAAAGAGAGGAAGCAAAAGATAAGCCCCTCACCTTCCAAGAGATCCTCAATCAGAAAATAAAGGAAAAGAATATGAAGCTGACCTAAGAGACGCTTACCTATTATATCGTTGAGCCGTTACGACAAAAGGACCGTTTCCCCAATCGCCAAGATTGTAGGGAGCGGTCTTTTTGTTGGAATGAGGATTGAACCCCCTTCCCTTATATCCTTTGGCCTTGCCATGTAACGTATCGTTTCGTATATTTCGTCTCGTATCGTTTCGTTTCAATTCCCGTTTTCAAATGGTTGACCCCCGCATAAAAATAACCGGGCGGCTGTATCACATGGAGCCTCCCGGTCATTCAATAACTTATAGTGATGCTGTCCGCACTCCGGCAATAGAATGAATTAAATCATCATTCCCATTTCCCGTGCCGCCTCCATCAGGATTGGCGCATGTTCGCGGAGCGTTTCCGCTGACAGACGGGTGACTGGCCCTGACATCGACAGTGCTGCCGCCACTTGACCATTCCGGTCAAAAATCGGTACAGATACCGCAGCGGCTCCAGGCTCGCGCTCTTCGATGCTGATCGCGTATCCCTTCTCCAGTATTTCGGCCAGCTGCTGCCGGTAAACGATCCTATCAACTGACTCCGGCCAATCCGGCGCATTCAGCAGCTCCTCCTGATCGGCCGGTGGCGCAAAGGCCACCAGAACCTTGCTAGAGGCGCCAACCGACAACGGTAGTCGTACTCCGACCTGGGCGACCCGCCGAATGCCCTGGTTGCTCTGAACCGCTTGAATCCGAAGACGATCCGAACCGTCTCTTAAATACAAACTCACCGTTTCCCCAAGCCGATCCCGTAAGGCTTCCATCGCGGGCAAAAGGCGAATCGCCGGGTCGTCGCTTTGGGACAGATGCATAGACAGCTCCCATATTTTCAAGCCGAGCCGATATTTCTCCGTTTCTTTATTACGAACAACGAATCCTTTGTCTTCCAGCGTTGTTAACAGCCGATGTACAGTACTTTTATGTAATCCGATAAGCGAAGAAATCTCCGTGAGGGCAAGTTCACTTTCTTTCGTAAAACACATCAATATATCAAGTGCCCGCTCTACAGCACGCACCGTTAATTTACGATCTTCCATCCCGACCAGCTCCTCTCCTGTTTCATTCTATGAAACCTGGTTACAAGAATTATATGAGAATTCTTCTCAAAAGTAAACCATCGAGACAGGGACTTTACAGTTGTCTTACAATCTATGGATTTGCATTGACTTTATAGGCATCCGGGCATACGATTATTATAATTTCAACTCTTTCATGTTAACGAAACATATCCAGACTATATGGTAAGGAGGGGCCACTTATGAGCACAACGACTGGTAGTAATGCCCCACTCTCCCAATTAAATGACACGCCAGCCGAGCTGTCGACGGGCTTAGTTCGTTTAAAGCATATTATATTAGCGTTGTTATTATCTGTCGTTTTTTTCCTTGTTTTCTGTTTTATTGCGCTTCATGCTTATATTGCTTGGGTTTTGTCGAATCCAACGGTTGCTCCACTCTATTCTAACCCCAAGCTTGCTAAAGATATGAATTACGAGAATGTCACATTCCACTCCATTGACGGGAAACGAAATATAAATGGCTGGTATATACCGGCCGAGAATTCTTCTAAAACCATCGTGCTCAGCCATGGTTATGGCGCCAATCGGGAGGAAACCTGGGTACCGATGTACGATCTCGCCCATTATGCGCATAATATGAATTTTAATGTGCTTATGTTTGATTACGGTTTTGCCTCCCAGACCAGCAAGGAAGTGGCGACCGGAGGCAAGGAAGAGAAACGCCAGCTTCTTGGAGCCATTGAACATGTGAAGCAGCGCGGCGCGAAGCAAATTGTCGTCTGGGGCTTCTCCATGGGGGCCGGAACCGCACTGCAGGCAGGGCTTGAGACCAAGGATGTGGATGCCATGATTCTGGACAGCGCCTTTTTATTGGAGCCGGACACGCTTTACCATAATATTCACAACCAGATCAATCTCCCTCGTCATCCGTCCCTGGAGATTCTGGAGCTGCTCTTCCCGGTGCTTAACGGCACAAGCCTGGATCAGATCCCTTACAATGAGGTGAAGAAGCACGATTATCCGTTCCCGACCCTGTTCATCCACGGAACGAAAGACGATAAGGCACCTTACCCGATCGCCGAGAAGATTGCTTCCAATCAGACCCATACGGATTCGGATTCCTGGATTGTAGAGGATGCGCATCATGAGCTTATCTTCCGTGAGCACCCTAAAGAATATCTGCGCAGAGTATCCACCTTTCTAGGAAAACTCGAAACTCCGGATGAATCCTGATGCTTTATTGATCATACGATCCATCACCCCCCGCTGCTTTGATGCAGCGGGGGGATTTTTAATTTCCTCCTCATAATACAGGCCGCTAACTGAATATAGTGTGTTTAGTGAACCTGATACTGGAGGGAACGGACATGTTATTTATTTACGGAGCGAAGCTCCCGATACGATTACTCGAAGAGATTCGCTATTGGAAGCATCAGGAAAGGAAGCATACCGGGCTCATCAAAGCTATTGTTCCGGATCTGGAGCCGGTCTATGTCAAGATGCTGGATCAATGGGCCGTGGTGTTCGCTGACACGGAAAAAGCGGCAGACGAACTTCTGCGTCACATTCTTCGTTATGACGGACCTCCTTCACCCCAAGTGCTGGCCCAGGTCGAGCAGCTGTTGCGTGCTTCCTGCGAGCAATCCCGAGAGTTCATCCGCCAGCTCCACGGATTGAAGGAGAACAGCGAGGCTGTTCGGAAAGTGCCGCTCGCCGGCACGGTCCTGCACCATGTGATTCGGGAGTCCGAATACTTCCTGAACACGCTGGAGACGCTCAACTCCGCCGGAGCACTGGAAAGATTCATGGATGTGGATATGCCGATGCAGTCGATGACGCTACACGAGGCCACGTCTCCTCCGCCGTCTCCTCCCGAGGCCGAGCTATCCATTCAAGGCATGGGAGACAGCGGCGGCAAGGCTGTTCCGATTGGCGGGCACCGCCTTCCTCCACTGCCTTACGCTTATAATGCGCTGGAGCCTCATATTGACGAGAAAACCATGCGGATTCATCACGACATCCATCACCAAAGTTATGTCGACGGTCTGAACAAGGCGGAGAAGAAATTGGAGGAGGCCCGAAAAAGCGGTGATTTCGAGCTGGTGAAGCATTGGGAACGCGAGCTGGCTTTTCATGGTGCCGGCCACTATCTGCACACGATCTTCTGGAACATTATGAACCCGCGGGGCGGTGGCGAGCCTGGCGGGGAGCTAGCCCAACAGATCAAGAAGGATTTTGGAAGTTTCGACCGCTTTAAAAAGCACTTTAGCGAAGCTGCAGACAAAGTGGAAGGCGGCGGCTGGGCAATCCTCGTCTGGAGTCCGCGCAGCCATCGACTTGAAATTTTGCAGGCCGAGAAACATCAGAATCTCTCCCAGTGGGATGTCGTCCCTCTCCTCGCTCTGGATGTATGGGAGCATTCCTATTACCTTAAACATCAAAATAAACGCAAGGATTACATCAACGATTGGTGGAACGTGGTCTACTGGCCGGAGGTTGCGGAGCGCTTCAAGCATGCCAGCATGCTGAAATGGAAGCCTTTTTAATTCAAGACCTAGCTGGGCTGCTTCACATTGGTTAATATTGGGTATGATGTCTATAGCCCTCCTTACTTCATTATGGAGTTTAAGGAGGGCTTATCATTATTCAAGGGGGTGACTCTCTGTACACTGGAGCACATTGGATAAAGGGATCGGGAGCCGATGAAATTGATGTTGAAGGATATGTCATAGGGCATCCCGATCAGACTTTCAATATATCCGTAAACCACAAGACTCTTGAAACCGGGCACTTGGTCATGAGTCCAGAATTGGACTTGATTATTCAAGCTAGGGAGTAACCCGACCCTATTGTTAGGTCTTTTTTACCATATATCTGGTTATTTATTCGGTTGAACGCTCCCATATGCTGGATTATGATATGACAGTAAGCTTGATAAGCAGTCTCTGTATGGCCTAAGGCGATACGAAGAGAAATTATGCGATCCATACTAAGACTGCAAGATTCAGCGTGCCGGTAAGAGCAGAACATCACCACTGAAGGGATGGGTCAGTGTGAACAGTAGGTTCAAATCACGTGTTTTCATTTTTGCTTTTGTGCTTATCATTTTAATTGTTGGAGGATGCCAGCCCGTGAACAATAACCAAGCCACTACAGACGACAGCTCGGACGAAGTCATAACGAAGGCTAAAACCACAGCCGTTCAGCATTTTAAAGAGAAATACGACTTGGATGTAGAAATTACCAAGGAAGAGATGATGCCTTCGATCGTAGCGGACAAGGTCAACCTCGAAGGGTTTGTCGTAGATCATCCTGAACAAACCTTTAAAATATCCGTTGATTTCAACACAGGCGAGACATCCAACTTCGTGATGAACCCGGAGCTCAGAAAAGCGATTAAGGGCGAGTGATGGGTTGCGGCTGCCTTTTGGCTGTAACTACATGTTCTGATCCTGCTGAGTCATGTTAAGGAGGGAGTATATTTGAGTTCACCGCAAGTGGATGACGAGACATACCGATTGATGTCAGAAGCGGCTTATCTCGATCTGAAAAAAGAAGATACCGTTGAGGACTTGCCTGGATGGGAGGTCCTTGAGGACTATAAGAGCAACAGCATATCAGGTTTTGATGCGGTAACTTTCTACAACAAGGAAACGAACCAGGCCGTTATCGCATACCGGGGCACCGAGGCAGGCAAAGATTTATCCCATGCTCTCCCCGATTATTTGGCTGATGCGGATATTGGTATTGAAGAGATCAAAAGAAAAATCCCGGAATTTCGGCCACCTTGGGCGGACCATGTGGACAAAGTCAAAGAAGTCACGGGGATTAACGATGTCACGGATTGGTTCGGTGAACAATCGAGACAGATCGATAAAAAAACGGATATATGGGGAACCAACCAATTGTATCAAGCCGAGGATTATGCGCTGGAAATGAAGGAGAAATACAAGGACGTTGATTTCACCCTTACGGGTCACTCCTTGGGGGGAGCCAATGCGCAATATGCTGCCGCCTATACGGGCATGTCGGCTGTCACCTTCAGTGCTCCGTCGGTCATCGGAAGCCTCTCCCCTGAAGCCAGAAGAAAGGCAGAGAACGGGGAATTTGACTCTCAAATCACTAATTTCGTCCATCCTGGCGACATTATTGGCAGCGGTGCACTCGGCGGCTTCGATGGCCACGTCGGTTCAACCTATTACATAGACTCCAGTTATAAAGACGCCAATGACGGGCTTAGTATAAAGGAAAAAATTGATAATACACTGGGCGGCCCCAATTATCATCAGCTTGACCGCTATCGATTCGAGGATGGTTACATCTCAAATCCTCTGTACGACGGCGCTACCGACAAAGCCGTTGATTCGCCTAGAATACCTGCCCATAGCAGTCTCTTGTTCGGCCTGGGTGGTCCGATGAGCCATTTGGGCTTAGGTTTAGGCGGCTCGCTGGCAGCCATAGCCGGCTCCGCAGGAGGCTCAGCTGGAACCATTCAGGTGACCCCTGCCGAGCTGCGAAGCGTAGCCGAGAAATGGAGAGCGCACGCCCATCAAAGTGATGCCGAACTACAGGGAATCCGGCAGCGCCTCTCCAAATACATGTTCTCCAGCCACAGCAGGCGTCTACAGCCGATTGTCCAGCAGCTGGATACATCCATCATGTCGATGAGTCAATGGCATCTGCAGCATACCACCGACATCGTTCAATATATTAAATTCAAAGCGGATTTATTTGAACGGACCGACAACAGCGGATAAACATCGATACAAAAACTACCGGGAGGGATGGAGATGAGTCGAGAGATTCTGCTGGAGCTTGATGATTTGCTTCAAGCCGAACGCGAGCTGTCAGGACTGCTGGCAGCCATTCGAGCCGACGAACAGGAGGCTAGGGTCATGTACGCCCGTCTGCAGGATTGGAAGGGACAATCCGCCAATGTGCTGCGCGACCAGATTGAAACCTTCTTTATGGAGATGTCCCGCCGCATCCGGGATATCGAGGAGCAAAAACATGCACTCATCCAGTATGTGCAATATATGAAACAAGTGGATGGCGCTTCTTGAGGAACCCTTGCCCAACATCGATTATCATGAGTTCACATTCATTATTAAGCACAAAAAAAGGCTTCGCCTCCGTGGGCGAAGCCTTTTTCATTTGTCTGGATCATGATTAGTCTTTAATCAAAGACAGAAATTCCGAACGCTGTGCAGAATCACTCTGGAAGGTACCGCGTACAGCTGACGTGACCGTCTTGCTGCCCGGCTTCTTCACACCGCGCGCGCACATGCACAGATGCTCGCCTTCCACTACCACCATCACGCCGTTTGGCTGCAGCGCCTCCACCATAATATCCGCGATTTGCGAGGTAATGCGCTCCTGCACCTGAAGACGGCGGGTAACCGCCTCTACCAGACGTGCCAGCTTGCTCAAGCCGGCGATTTTGCCGCTAGGGACATAACCGATATGGACTTTACCAAAGAACGGCGCCATATGGTGCTCGCACTGGCTGTAATATACGATATCCTTCACGATAACCAATTCCTCATGATTCTCGTCAAAGGTAACCCCGAGAACATCCTTGGGATCCACTTCGTATCCGGCAAAGATCTCCTCATACATCCGCGTCACACGGGCCGGTGTCTCAAGGAGTCCCTCACGCTGGGGATCTTCACCGATCAGTTTCAATATTTGCTCTACATGATACTCGATCTGCTCTCGGTTATCGCCGACTTTATTGTTTACATAATCCTTTACACCTGCCACAGTACATCCCCCTTTTTCGTTCCATATAAAAAGCAAACGGTTAACTTATAGCCGCTGTTAGCGGCCTTTTAAATAGAAATGCCCCTCCGTCATCCATTCAGACGGGAGTGGGCTTTCTTGCATTATGATTTGCGTTTACGGCCTTGCCCTTTACCCGGCACAGGCTGATTTTTCATCATTTGCTGTGCACGCTGCATCTGCTTGCTGTTCATGTTATACCCCATTTGTTTTGCCATCTTCTGCAGCATTTGCGGATCGTTCTGCATCTTTTCCAATTGCTTTCGCAAATAGAATACGCCGATGAAAAATCCGCCGACCAGACCCACGATCAATGTAATAATCGGAATGACAATCTCCATCACTTGACCACCTTCTACTAATATCTGCCATTTAATGGCGCATACACGAACCTATCATAGCATGTCCTTTTCATCACAGCAAATGAAAATAACAGATACATGGCAGCAGACAGGCCTGATGATACGCCCTGGTCAACTACGACCCTTTCCGGTCCGGCATGGCTCCTTCTATCGTTAACAAGGTGCGCTTGATTTCCGGACCGCCGGCATAGCCGATCAAGGCTCCATCGGCTCCTACCACCCGGTGGCACGGCACGATGATCGGAACGGGGTTCTTGTTGTTCGCCCCACCTACGGCACGAACTGCTTTAGGACGCCCGATGGATTCGGCTACATCCTTATAGGAACAAACCGTTCCATAAGGAATGGACTTCAGCGCTTCCCATACCTGCAATTGGAATGAGGTGCCGCGCATGTCCAGCTGTACGTCGAACGCCTTTAGCTCCCCTGCAAAATACTGCTTCAACTGTGTGATAGCAGGAGCTAATCTTGCCTCGTCACGCTGATAGCCGCCGTTACCGGCCCAGGTCCGTGACCACTGCTGGATGACCGCTTCTTTCACATAGAAGCTGCCAAATTCAATAAGACATAATCCCTTCTCCGTTGCGCAGACCGTCAGCGGTCCAATCGGAGATTGAAGTTCATCGTAATACAGCATTTCCGGTCCTCCCTCAGGGACGGCCATCGGCTCGACTCCCTGAATAACAGGACTTTCCTGTCCCGGCTTGTCCCCATTAGAGGAACCTGCAACAGGAGTGCTAGCGGAGGAAGCATCAGCCGCAGCTACGGCAGACGCTTCTTTCTCACTTGGTTCATTCAGTTTATTCAAGGCTTGCTGCAGCATATCTCGTACTTGGGAGTCCCCTTCTGATTTCATGCTTTTCTCTAAGTTGTTCAACGCTTCTTCGCCTCCAATACGGCCCAGAGCCCATGCAGCGGTTCCCCGCAGCTCCGGGCGCGGGTCTTTCAGCAGTACTTCGCTCAGCTTCGGTACGGCTGAAATATCTTTAAAGTTGCCAAGCGCGATGACAGCATTGCGCTGAATCGGCTTTCGGCCGCGCCATGCGGCCGACGTATCTCCGAATGCCTCCTTGAATTCCCGGTTACTCATATCCAGGATGGGCAGGAGCAGAGGCTTGGCTTTTTCAGGATCGGGCTTGAAGTCCTCTTGATGAGTCCAGTTCTTGCCCCGGTTCTTCGGACAAACAATTTGACAGGTATCGCATCCATACAGCCGGTTGCCGATCTTGCGCATGGCCTCTTCGTCCAGAAACCCTTTGGTCTGGGTCAGAAAAGAAACGCAGCGCTGAGCATTCAGCTGCCCGGGACCGACAAGGGCGCCGGTTGGGCAAGCATCGATGCATTTGGTGCACTCCCCGCAATCCTCAGTTACCGGCGTATCCGGAGGAAACGGGATGTTCGTTACCATTTCGCCAAGGAATATCCAGGAACCGAATTTCGGGGAGATGATAGAGCAGTTCTTGGCGCTAAAGCCAATCCCGGCTCGCTGCGAAACCGCCCGGTCGACAAGCGCGCCGGTGTCCACCATGCTTTCAAGCTTCGCATCCGGCACGCGTTCTTTAATGTATTCCTCGAGACGGCTCATGGCCTCCCGGAGCACCTGATGATAATCCCTTCCCCAAGCTGATCGCGCCATAATCCCCCTGTATTTACCTGGCTCCGATTTGGGCGGGTTCTCCATCTTGGAGTGGTAGGTTATGGCGATGGCGATCAGGGACTTCGGCTCCGTGCCAAGGAGTGTGGGAGTAACCCGCTTATCCAGATCCGACTCCTCAAAGCCGGACTCATATCCCATATCCCGATGGTTTTGCAAAATTCCCTTTAGGGATTGGAACGGCTCCGCCGAAGCGAAGCCGATATCATCAATCCCGAGCTCCGGCGCAACGGCCTTGAGCTCCTGCTTGAGCTCCTCCCATACCGAAGGCGGAGGAGCGTACGAGCCGAGTGTGTAGGTCATTCTCCAGCGCCTCCTTTTCTGGGATGATGTTCTGTCTTTCAGGTTACAGCTTTTTGATCTCAGACAACGGCCAGAAAATAAATTCGGCTCTGCCTACGATGTCGCTTTCCTTCACGCTGCCGAACATGCGGCTGTCCTTACTCTTTCCGAGATGGCGGTTATCTCCCATAACGAAGTAGCGACCCTCTTCCAGTACTATAGGCTCAAAGCCAGGGTCCTCGATCGGGACATCGGTATATCCTTCCTGCTTTGCAACCCCGTTTACGTACAGCTTCTGGTCCTTTACCTCAATGGTATCTCCAGGTACGCCCACGACACGTTTTACCAGAAACTCCTTCTTATCCGGGCCATCACTCGGGTCCTTAAGTACAATAACATCGCCATGGCTCGGTGCTGAAAAGCGATATACCACTTTATTAATAAATAGCCGCTCCGATGCTACCAGTGTCGGCTGCATAGATTCACCTTTAACCATAGACAGGTTGAACACAAACATATTTAGAAGCACCATAATAACAAATGCAATCGCAATCGTCTTTACCCAATCCCAAAGCTCGGCAGCCCAGCCGTTCTTCTTGCCAGGTTGATTCTGAGGTTCGTTGTTCTCGCCATGCTCAGTTGAATCCGGAGAAATCACTTGTCCCATGCTACACCTACTTTACTTCGATTTCACCTCCGGAAAACGAAGGCGGCACCTTCAAAAAAGGTACATTAATAGAAAAGCATATCTCCCACCCATTTGCAACGGCTGAAAGATATGCTTCATATCGAAAAAATGTCGTTTCTTATCTCTGTCGAAGCTTAAAGCCGCCGTTTGCGTCGCTCGTATGTACCGCTTTTGTCATTACGACTATTGACCAAGGATACTGAGCTTCTGGAACGACCGCAGGATTTGGCTGGCACCGTATCCCATGGCTTCATAAAATGGCATGGCTGCGGCGTTGTGCTCGTCTCCGGCTACCATAATCCGACTGACTTTCCGTGATTGAAAACGCTGTTCCATTGCCGAAATCAAAGATTTGCCAATCCCTTTTCTACGATAGTCGGGATGAATGGCAATGCGGTAATAACAACCATGATTGCGTTCGATCGTACCGATTAAGGCACCAACGATTTCACCGTTTTCTTCAGCTACCATAATCAGATCGGAATCCCAAGCTAGCTGCCTGGAGAAGGGCTCCATCGTGTTTTCGTAGCATTCTTCCGATAAAGCAATCTGAAGTAGCTCGGTTACGGGGTTACAGTCACTCAACTGAAAGGAACGAACATGCATTTCAAAATCTCCCTTTTCGTTAGCATGATGCGGTTTACCCGGTTTACAAAAATCTAGTATTCCGTTTACGCAAACCTGACATTTATATTACTACAAAAAACCCGAAAATCCTCTTTCCTTGTCCATTAAACCACATCTTTCTCGTAAATTCACGAGTTTTCTTCTGAAAGCGCTTTATAGGAAGCGTTTTCATCATTTTAGCTGGATAAAATTCCATATTTTTGTTGAATGCTAGGTTTGTTTCCTGCTGCTAAACCATTAGCTCACTGTTAAAATAGGTCCATTAATTTCCAGGACCTTTCTTTCTTGTTTGAGATTTATACTTCGATAAAATAACCAAACTTCTCCAGTTCCACCGAGGATAAAGACATGTAGTAAAAAACAACAGCGTCCTCTCGGCTATGTGCCTCTGAGGAACGCTGTGTTTATTTGTTCATGATATTTACTTACTGGAGAACGACGGTGTCGCCCACTTTCAGCCCTGACAAAACCTCGATTTTATCTAGCGTCTGCAAGCCGGTCTCGATATCCTGCCGTTCAATCTGGCCGCCTCCCTTGTCCACCATGACATAGGAGGCGCCTCCGTCCGTCATAACGGCAAGTTTAGGAACTACAACCGCCTTATCCTTCCGTTTGGTTACAATGTCTCCGTTCAGCGTCAGGCCGCCGATTAAACGATCTTCCTTCGGCAGCGAGATGATCACCTTAAACTGTGGTGCTTGGGAAGTTTGCTTCTCCTGGGCCGTCGTCTCGGCGAATTTAGCTACTTCCAGCACCTTTCCCTTCAGCTTTAGATCTTTGATGGACGGCATCTTAACCTCAACCGCCATGTCCGGCTTAATGCTGAATATATCGTTTTCCCCGACAAATGCCACTAATCGAAGAGAATCCAGGTCGACGATTTTGCCGATATACTGGTTCGCCGTCACCGATTGCGGCCGCTGCTGCGTCGGGTCGAACAGAAACAGGCCTGCTGCAGGTGATAAGTATGTAGCTTTCTTCAGCCTGTCATTCAAGTCGGCCATCGTCTGGCGCTCAATATCGTTAGTAACCTCATCCAGCTGACTGCTCAGCCGAGCATTTTCCTGATCTGCCAGCATTTTAAGACGTTCGGCCTCCGTTGCTAAAGCCGGGGCGCTATCGAGGTCCTGATTTAACGTAAACTCCTTCAGCTCCTTCTCCAGCTTCCGCTTCTGCAGCTCGGCTTCCTTCTGCTGAAGCTGCTGGCGAATTGCCGTTTGCTCCAATTTAAAAAGCGCATCGCCTTTCTTAATCTGTTGGCCGTTCTCGACGTTCCAGGACTCCACTTTCGCTTCAAAAGGTGCGTACACATTGGTCTCCCGCCCGTATTCGGACGTTCCCTTGACCTGCACGGTCGAGACGATGGTTTCCTCCGTTACGGGAAACGTGATGACCTGCGGCTCTTCCATCATGGGAATCTCAGGTTCTTTCGGTTTCACCTGTCCGTATCCCCAATATCCCACCAAGCCCAGCACGGCAACGATAACCGTCCATTTTATGATTTTTTTTATCATACCGATTTAGCTTCCTTTCCGATGCTCATTATCCTAATCCCGCTTGATGGCTAGAAGCGCATTCGTTCTTGCTGCACTGATCGCCGGATAGATCCCCGAGAAGATTCCGGTCATCACAGCGAATGCAATGCCGATGGGCAGCGTCTCCAGCGTAACCGCAATTTGTAGCCCTGACATGCCCGCCGAAGCCATAATGAATGAATTTAGTCCCTTGATGATCAAAAATGCGAACACGATGCCAAGCAATCCGCCAAGCAAACCGAGCAGGCTGGCTTCTACGATGAACATGTTGCGGATTTGCGGCATATTCGCCCCTAGGACCTTCATGATGCCGATTTGCCTACGGCGCTGATGCGTAGACATCGTCATGGCTACGATGATTGATATCGAGGCCAATAACAGGATAAATACGCCTATGCCGAGAGCGATCGCTTTGAATGTATCCAATTGGGAAGCGACCTGATCACGCATGGCCAGATTGTCGCTCGCATTCAGCGCAAGTTTTGAGATTAAATCCTCAAGCGGTTTAATACTCTGCAGATCATCCACTTTGATGGTTAGACTATCGTATACCCGCTGTTTCGAAGTAGTCCCATTTTGCAGGTTCAAACTGTTTGTTAGCCATTCCGCCGTATCAAAGGAAATATAGGCCTGACGATCGTAGAACGCAAACTGGGCATCTCTCCCCGTAGGCACGTCCAGCACGCCTCCAACATAAAGCTGTGGGCTAAGCTGTTTCTTGTCTGCGTCCATCGACTCCAGCTGAATATTTTTGCCGTGCATTTCCGAAACGGTGCTCTCATACATCTGATATTCTTCCCATATCTTCGGGTTATTAGGATCGGAACTTATCATATTCATCAATCTTTCGCTCGTCTCTGCATCCTTCCATCCGGTTGTTGCTCCGTAATTGAGCACCATAGCACCGATCTGTTCAAGCGCGCCACCTTCCTTGAACCTGTTGCCCTGCTCTTTGAGCTTTGACAGGTCCACGGCCACGACGTTGAAGCCGTCGTTGATCAGGTTATCGGACGAAATGGCTCTAAAATACCCGAGCTGCTTGGTGGCTATAACGGATTTGACATGATCAAAGCCCTGAATCACCTGAACTTTATCATCCGTTAGCAATCCCCGGTCAGCTCCGGCCGCGGGGCCACTGACTTCTCCTTTCCCGCTTGAGCCCTGTGGAGTCACCGTAATCTCGTCAAGCTTCATGCCGCCTATAATTTCCGTCTCCAAATAATTCTGGGCGCCGTTCCCAATGCTGATCGCTACGATAATAGCCGCGCATCCAATCGAAATACCGGTCATGCACAGGGCCGTCACCACTTTACGACGTTTAATCTGTCCCCATGCCAGCCGTATGCTGTCTAAAATTATCAGCTGACCTCACCTGCCCCCTCCGTATGAACCGGGACCCCAGGCAGGGACGAGGGGCCGTTTGGCCCCCGTTGACCTGCTGCTGGCGTTGTATAGTCCTCCGGCTGAACCAGATAACCGTCACGGAGCATAATCGTTTTTTTCATTTGGGCAGCGACTTCCATCTCGTGAGTAACGATGACAAATGTCGTTTTCATGGACTCGTTCAGCGCCATCATGATTCGGATAATTTCCTCTTCCGTTTTGGTGTCCAGGTTACCCGTCGGCTCGTCCGCAAAAATGACGGAAGGCTCGGTAATCAACGAGCGCGCAATACTAACGCGCTGCTGCTGTCCACCTGACAGTTGGGACGGGTACAGTGAAGCCTTATCGCCGATCCCCGTCATCTCCAGAAGTTCCATCGCTTTCTTCCGGCGCTTGGACGGAGAAACGGATTGAAAGACCAGGGGAAGCTCCACGTTTTCACGAATCGTGAGCGTCGGGATCAGTTCATAGGCCTGAAAAATAAAGCCGATATGCTTGCGCCGGAAGACAGCAAGCTTGTTTTCCCCGTACTTGACAATATCCTGATCGGCAATATAAATATGGCCTTCCGTCGGCTTCATCAGTCCTGCCATCAAGTTGAGCAGCGTAGACTTGCCCGACCCGGAGCTGCCCAGCAGGGCAATCATCTCTCCCTTCTGGACTTCGAACTGGATATTATGGAGCACCTTTAACACTTCGTTACCATTCTTAAAGCTGTGCGATACATTTTCCAAACGCAACATGTTCGCTATTCCTTTCCGGTTCTTAATTTAACTCTCCTCGTCAGGAACTGCTGTAGGCGTGAATATCAGATTGTAGCTTTGACTGCCCAGCGTGATCCGCTCATTCTGGAATTCATCCACCAGGGTCAAGTTAAACCAACCGCCTCGAAGTTTTTTGTATTGCTCATCCGACAGCTCGATCGACATCGACCGGGTGCCTGGGACCTGAATATCGGTTCCTGGCGTGAGCGTGCGCTCCTGTGTCTGCCCGAGGTTGTCCTTGATGATTAAAATCAGCTTGTGGCCGGAGTCCGCCGCAATGATGCTCTCGCTGCGTTTCACATCAATCGTGATATTCAGCGGAATGGATGAGCTGCCTTCCTGCAGATGTCCTACCGCTTTCGTAACCGAAACGTGGTAAGGATACCAATCGAGGTTTGTCAGTCCGGAGCTTATGGCAGGTCTGATCGGATTCAGCATCAATTTTTTCATGCCCATGACACCGGTAGCATCTTTACCCGTTTCAGCAAGCTTGCCTCCGGTCATCGCCGTACCCAGAGCAAGCCCCAGTTCGCTTGCAGCCCCCTTCGGCACTCTGGCCCAAAAGACAATCGACTGCTTGGACCCCGGCTGAAGCGAGGCTTCAGGCTGAATGGTTTCCGCTTCATAGATCTTTCCATCCGTGCTTTGGAAATACCCCTTCAGCACCGCTGCTTGGACGCGGCGCTGTTCATTGCTGGTCAGCAAGAACTCGGAATAGACAATATCGGAGTCCACACCTTCATAGATGACCGTCCGCCGTTCCTGCGCCTCTGCGCGCTTACCAATCGCGGTAACGGTATACGGCTTCCCTTTCTCCAAAGTGCTGATCGACTGCGTCATGCCGGACGTGGTCATGGTAAGGAACGACGTTTTGGCCGTATCCTGCTGCGTAAACAGCTCGAAGCGAAGCGAACGGATATCCTTGGTATACGGGATCCGAGCCATGACATATACCTCGGTTGATGACCCCGGGGAAATCAGGGAACCCTGCTCCTCCGCAATAACCTCCGAACCAGCCAGACTTGTTTTTTCGTCCGCTGTGACGTTCACTTTAAGCTCAGGCAGCGGCAGCGATTTGGATTCCTGCGTATTCCGCAGACGCAGCTTTGCAACGATCAGATCCTGATCCTGCCATGGCAGGCGCTGGATGGATTCCAGCGTGTACGCAAATCCTTTGGCTGTCTGCGCGTCGTACTCCACACCGATAGATGATTTGCGTTCCGTTTGATAAGGGATGGCAAAGTATGCAATCGGCAGGGTCAATGACTCCTGGACCTCGGTGGTCGGCTCACCGGCCGGTTCACCCGAGCTCGCCGGCGGTTTAGATGAGCTGGCTGGTCCAGATGTCCCGATCATTTGCAGCTTCAATCGGTCCTGCTTGAGATCTAGCGGGAGCGTTATTTCCATCACCATCGTTTTCTCTTCCCCGGGACGCAGCGTCAAACCCGCTTTGTTATCCGGAGTGTAAGGATGGAAGGAGCCTTCGGATGCTTTAATCGCAAATTCGTAGGCCGGAACCTCCACCGATTTTTTTCCTTTATTCTTGAAGGCCATCTCGATATTCCATATGCCCTGCCCCCCTGAGGCACGCAGCGAAGCTTGGCGGATTTTGGCATCGACCGGAATCCCCTTGATGGTCAACTTCTTGGCCGCGCCCGCCGCAACGTCCCACTTTGGAGCTGTTGCCGCAGGTAGCTTGAAGGATGCGACCGGCAATGACAGCTTCAGCGTTTCATCGTTTTCGGTCCACAGGAAATGCAAACCGGTCGTTTTAAGATAAGAGGGAACTTCTGTTATGTAATAAACCAGTTTCTTTTCTTTCGGCTGAACAGGCACACCCTCAGCCCCTGCCTCATGACGCAGAAGGAACGAACTGCCGCTTGCCGTCGCCAAATACGGTTCGAACCCCCGATCATTCCATACCTTTCCACCATGGTTCGTCATATACATCCCGACTTTGGCGATGACTTTGCCGTCATACTTGATGATCTCCAGTGATTCAGCCTGTACGGTAACCGGAGTGCCGCCCAGATTCAGCTTGGAGCTCGAACCAGATGGTACGGCTGCTGTATAATTGGCGGGCATTCTGTACGTTCCGACACGCTGCAGGTAGCCTTTGACTTGCGGATTCCATACGTCCATCACCAGCTTCATGCCGGACAATGAGCTGCTCTCGGTCTTCGCATAGTAGGTTACACTCAGGCTTTGCCCGGGCTCTACCTTCTTCTTGGCCAGATCCTTGGATATGGGATTGGCCGCCGTCACGGAACCGCCGGGAAGCACCACCTTGGGAAAATAAGATACCAGGCGCGCTGCGCTTTTCCCCCCATTTTTATAAGTCAGTGTAAATACCGCCACATTCGTGCCGGTCTGCTGCCATACGTCGGCATGGTCAAGCTTTGCTGTGACGTTGTTCCCAAGCTGCACGCTCCAGGCCAGAGCTGCACCCTTCTGTGCAGTCGACTTCGTGATTTGCGATGGCTGTGTCTTAGTTGCTGCAGCTTCCACTTGCGGTGCCGCAGCCAGAATGGCAGCCATCAGAATGGCAGTCACTCTGAGCTTTGTACTATTCATGTTATGTACCGACTCCTTTCTACCTCGACATATCCCTTCTATATCGACGTTTCGATCATAGATTTGTTCAAGACTATATATATAACGACAAATTTCACAGAAAAGTTTTCCATTAATTTTCGATGTCACAACTTTCGTTCATGCAATAAATCAGCCCTCTCGGACTTTTCAAACATAAAAGTTGATTTAATCACCCAAAACGGTTTAATATATGTAGTGTAGCCGGATTACATATTACGTCTCCGGGATGATAAAGACTTCCTGATGAAGGAAGACCCTTTCATCATAACCAAAAACTAAATTTACAGGAGGTTTTTACTATGGCATTTCAATTACCAGCACTTCCTTACGCAAACGACGCGCTCGAGCCTCATATCGACGCACAAACGATGGAGATCCACCATGATCGCCACCATAATACCTACGTAACCAACTTGAACGCTGCTCTTGAGAACGCTCCTGAGCTTCAAGGCAAATCCCTTGAGGATCTGATCTCTAACCTTGACGCTGTACCGGAAAGCATCCGCACAGCGGTTCGCAACAACGGCGGCGGCCATGCTAACCACTCCCTGTTCTGGGAAGTTATCGGACCAAACGGCGGCGGACAACCGACTGGCGCTTTGGCTGATGCCATCAACAGTGAACTGGGCGGCTTTGATAAATTCAAAGAAGATTTCGCAAAAGCGGCTACAACCCGTTT
This sequence comes from Paenibacillus sp. FSL K6-1330, assembly GCF_037976825.1. Classification (NCBI taxonomy): domain Bacteria; kingdom Bacillati; phylum Bacillota; class Bacilli; order Caryophanales; family Paenibacillaceae; genus Paenibacillus; species Paenibacillus sp. FSL K6-1330. Next base: position 1,016,566 of record NZ_CP150269.1, on the reverse strand, counting down.
CGGCAGCGGCTGGGCTTGGCTCGTTGTTAAAGACGGCAAACTGGCAGTAACCAGCACACCGAACCAAGACAGCCCGATCATGGAAGGTCAAACACCTCTCCTCGGCCTGGACGTTTGGGAGCATGCTTACTACCTGAAATATCAAAACAAACGCCCTGATTACATCTCCGCATTCTGGAATGTAGTGAACTGGGAAGAAGTCGGCAAACGTTACGATAACGCGAAATAAATATCGCTTAACTAAAAACCGATATCATACCAAAAAAGGCTGCTTTCAGCTGTAGACCCTGTCTACTGCGAAAGCAGCCTTTCTCTATATCGATATCATGCTGTTACGTGTTATTTACCGCTGCTGCAGAGCCTGACTCATAATGGCGGACCTTGGATGGTGCATAGATGACCACCAGCAGAATGACCGAGATCAGGACGGCTGCACCTGCACCGATCAGGCATACGGCCTGCAGCGGCCAGGCATCGGCGGCAAAACCGAGCAGAAGTGTTAAGAGAATCTGCAGCATCCCTTCCAATAAGCGGGTCACGCTCGTAAAGCGCCCCATCAGATCAATAGGCACCTGATTTTGAAAAAAGGTAGTATATCCCGCATTCGCATACGAAGAGAAGAAACCAAACGCGATAAAGCCGATAACGGCCGTCAGGAGGCCGGATGCGGCATAGAAGATCATATACCCGGCACTCGATAGAAGCACACCAGCCCCGATAAACATGCGCAATGATAGCCATTTGACAGTTAGAGACGCAGCCGCTGAGCCGGCCAAATACCCAGCTCCGGCTACGCTGACGAGTAGTCCGTAATCCTCGTCGCCGAGGAGCAATACCTGTTTAATAAAGGGTTGCCTCTTGGGAATCGAGCGCGAAGCCTAGCAGCATGGCAGATTGAAATAACGAGTATACAAGCATAAAATACTTCGCCGCTTTTCCGAAATCAATAACCGCAGCCCAGTCCTGAAGCAGTGTCTTCATTGTGATGGCATCCCGTCCATTGCCTGCGCTTTCCTTTCCATCCACATCGGGAAGGAAGTAAATGACAAGCGCGCAGATGAAGAAAGATACGGCATTGATGAAGATGCTGATCCGAATGTCCGTATAAGCGATCAATAGACCGGATATAGCGGGTCCAAGCAGCACCGCGCCGGATGTCGTAAAGCTGGACCATGCGTTGAACCGCTTTCGTTCCTCTGCCGGGATCAGCTTCGTTATATATGTCATGGACGTAGGCCCGAAGAAAGCCCCCGCAACGTTAATCAGAAACATGATACAGTAGATGCCCCAAACCGAGGACATGAAGGGGATAAGGGCAATCAAAGCCCCCCGGATCACATCGGTGGTGATCATAAGCCTGCGCTTATTCGCCCGGTCAATAATACTGCCCGCCCAGGAGTTGGTAAACAGGGTTGCGAGCGGCCGGATGATAAACAATCCAGCCACTGCCGCAGGAGAACCTGTCATATGCAGCACAAGCAAATTAATCGCGACCAGATAGATCCAGTTTCCCAGATTGGAAACCCCGATGCCAAAAATGTAAAGAAGCGCATTCTTCCAGCTATGCAAAATCTCCACTACTCCTTACAAGCCGTTTCAACATTATATCTCCCATTGCAAGGGAAATAAGGCTTTAAGATGAGAAATACGAGTTCAGAATCCGAATGAACACATTCGGAAATGCGTAGCGTTCCATGTCATGAACGTGAATCCAGCGAAAGCTCTCTTCGCCTGTCTCATATGCCGCTGCACTCTCTGCTACTTCCAGGGCTTCCGGCGGCACATCCTGCCATTTACAGCGGTACACGCCCATATGCCATTGAATATGGCTAAAGGTATGCTCGGCGTCCATCACATGGCCCATCGGCAGGATCGGAACTCCTTCCTCCAGCAAGGCATGACGCAAGCGGCTCATCGCCGTCTCCTCGGACATCACGACCGGCACGCCGCTCCCCTCGGTCGACACGATCACATGCGGCAGCTCCCACATCCCTGCCAATAAACCGGTGGATGGACGCTTGCGGATCAGAATCTTCCCTTCGTGCACGCCAGTGCCTTCTACAATGGCCGTGAGGCGGTATTCAGGACGTGGCGGCTTGGCCTTCGTCTTAATAGGAAGGGACTCCTCTTTGCCCTCAAACCGTGCTGTACAATGCTCCATCACAGGGCATACCAGACATTTGGGGGACTTCGGCGTACAGATCAACGCCCCCAGTTCCATTAACGCCTGGGTGAAATCCGATGCTCGCCCATCCGGAACCAGCGTCAGCACCAGCTCCTCCATCTTGGTGCGGGTCTTCACTTTCATAATATCTTCTTCAATCAAAAAATAGCGGGACAGCACACGCATGACGTTACCGTCCACTGCTGCGGCAGGAATATTGAATGCAATGCTGCGAATGGCACCCGAGGTATATGGACCAATGCCTTTAAGTCCCGACACTTCATCTTTGCCGCTCGGCATAACGCCCCCATACTGCTCTGTCACCTGCCTTGCGGCAGCCTGTAGGTTGCGTGCCCGGGAATAATAGCCAAGGCCCTCCCAGCACTTCAACACATCGTCCTCCGGCGCATCCGCAAGCGACTGAATCGTTGGAAACCGCTCGATAAACCGGTGGAAATATGGGATTACCGTGTCCACCCGGGTCTGCTGCAGCATAATTTCAGATACCCATATATAGTAGGGATCACGATGCCGGCGCCATGGCAAATCCCTTTTGTTGATCTCATACCAATCCAGCAGCTCTTGGCTGAAGTATTGTTTGTGTTCCGTATTATGCATCTATAAGTAATCTCCTTCGTCAACCTTACTTTATCTTCTCAACCACGGCGAAAGCGGAAGCCAGCGTGGTCTGATGCGAAATCGTCAAATGAATCGCATAATGTGCGGACTCCTCCATTCCGAGGCGTTCCCAGGCTTCCTGGGATAGTCGAGTCTCAGGCCTGCCAAGAACACCCGGCAGCACTTCTATGTCACGGAACCCGATTATACCTCCAATTCCGGAGCCAAAGGCTTTGGATATCGCCTCTTTGGCAGCAAAGCGCCCGGCAACAAACTCCGTCCGTTTCGCCCCCTTACCGGCGGCAATGACCTGCTCACCCTGCGTAAGCACGCGCTTCATGAATCTTTCTCCATGCGGGCCTGTCATCAACATCTCCATTCGCTTCATGTCCAGCACATCATGTCCGATTCCGTAGATCACAATCGTCCGCTCTCCTTCATGGATCCAGTCTTCCTGTCCAAAAAATATACTCTTACTTATTGTATCAGTCGATGTACGTCAACGCGAGACCAACGGTGTTACAACAACATGAATTAAATAAATTTGTTGTATTTCAAATTTCATCTATATAGACTGTACAAAATAGCATGGTGAAAGGGGAACCATATTATGGGCTCATTGATTTATCACGTGGCTGTTTCGCTTGACTATTTTATCGCCGATCAAGCCATGATGGATGGAAGGATCGACCGAACTCTCTTTTTATTCGATGGAGAGCATGTTCCGGACTTCTTGGCAGAAATCCAGGAGTTTGAGGCTGTGCTGATGGGCGGTAAAACGTATGAGTTTGGATTTAAGATGGGGGCTAAGCCAGGAGAGCCTGGTTACAAAGGACTCAAGCATTATATATTCTCACGCTCATTAGAATTCGAATCCAATGAAGAAGTTGAATTAGTCAAGGAGGACGCCATCCCGTACATCCATAATCTTAAACAACAGACAGACGGCAAGCTGTGGCTGTGCGGCGGCGGGGAATTGGCAGGAAGCCTGCTTCAGCATCAACTGATCGATCAGCTTGTATTAAAGGTAAACCCGGTAATGGTTGGTGACGGGGTTCCGTTGTTCGGCAGTGTCAAACCGCGGCTAAAACTCGAACTGGTCGATATGAAGCAATATGCCAACGGCGTTCTCAAACCGACCTACAATATCATATATACCTAGTGCCGCGCTAAATAAACTAGCCTTCCGGAGGTTATTCCACCGGAAGGCTGGTTGCCTGGATATTCGTATGTTAGATGCCTGGAATCGTATTGCGCTTGTGTGCGGTTTTGACGTAATAACTCTCGAGTTTCTGCTGAACATCAGGATCAATTGTCTTACCTTCCAGGTAATCGCTGTTATCCTCGTAGCTGATTCCGAGCTCTTTCTCGTCTGTTTGACCTTCCCAAAGGCCGGCAGAAGGGGCTTTATCCAGAATCGATTTCGGAACTCCTAAATAGGATGCAAGCATACGAACCTGACGCTTGTTCAAGGAACTCAGCGGCGTAATGTCCACTGCTCCATCACCCCACTTGGTATAGAAGCCGGTAATCGCCTCGGAAGCATGATCCGTACCGACCACGATCAAATTCTGCTCGAATGCCAGCGCATATTGTACCACCATACGCACTCTGGCCTTCACATTGCCTTTACCCGGAATACTCATATGCTTATGGACCCCGATATTTTTCAGGCCATGCTCAACCTCCAAAGCTATTTCGTTCACCGTTTCCTCGATATTCGTCTCGACGGTATGTTTCAAATCGAAGGCCTTCGCTGTCGCATAGCTGTCTGAAATATCAGCCTGCTCGCCGTATGGCTGGAACACCCCGAGTGTCTTGTATTCCTTGCCAATCTCCTCCGTGAGTTCATCGGTGGCCCGCTTGCACAGACCGGCAGCCACGGCCGAATCAATCCCGCCGCTAATGGCGATCAGCAGTCCGGAAGTGCCCGAGTTCTTTACATAGGTTTTCAGAAAGTCAACGCGCTTGCGTACCTCTTCCTCCACATTAATGGTAGGTTTGACACCCAGCTCTGCGATAATTTGTTCTTGTAGGCTCATGATATATGACTCCTTTCAGTATGTTCTCTCTTTCTGAAGTACTTCATTGATAAAAGAAAAACGTCTATCGACGTACTTCCTCAGAAGACAGACCGCGTTTAGCGGGAAGTTTTTCTTGCGATATAGAATTTCATCAGCGTAGCTAGATAACTTATAAATTCTATATCTATAATAAAAACGTCTATCGACGTACTTCCTCAGAAGACAGACCGCATTTAGCGGGAAGTTTTTCTTGCGATATAGAATTTCATCAGCTTAGCTAGATAACTTATAAATTCTATATCTATAACAAAAGCCCCGCGGCTTCGGAATATGCCGAATGCTTCGGGGCCTATGTAACTGCCGGATTACTGGCAGTAGCGATTGAATGCGTCGGTCAAATCCGCCGCGATTTCTTCTGCAGAACGATTCTCCACTTGATGACGCTCAATAAAGTGCACCAATTCCCCGTCCTTCAACAGAGCAATCGATGGGGAGGATGGAGGATACGGAGCAAAATACTCACGTGCTTTAGCCGTTGCTTCCTTATCCTGTCCGGCGAACACGGTAAACAATTGATCCGGCTTCACCTGGTTCTCAAGCGCTATGGCTACACCAGGACGCGCTTGCCCTGCTGCGCAGCCGCATACGGAGTTTACAACGACCAGCGTTGTACCTTTCGCTGTAGGAAGAACTTCCTCTACCTCTTCAGGTGTTGTCAGTTCCTTGATTCCCAAGCTGGTCAGCTCATCCCGCATCGGTTGAACCATATCGCGCATATATCGGTCAAAAGACATACCCATAACTCTTCACTCCTTATATAAACAAGATTGTTCGAATTATAACAGCTCATCGATATCTATATTATACAATCCTAAAGAGTGAAAGCAAGAAAATACAAAACGAGCAGCATCACAAAATAGGATACCGCCCGTTTTTCATGTTCCATTGGTTGAACTAGGTAGCAGGATAGTTTACCCCATCTTTTTTCTTGTCAACGATGGGCTCACCACGGCGATCTTTGTTTTCACGCTCCTGCTGCTCTTGTTGCTTGGAATCATTTTTACTCATCCGAATCCCTCCTTTACCCTAAGCTCTGCCTTATGATGCCTAATTACCAATCTGTTTATTCGAAAGCGGCAGCGCTCTGGGATTCCGGCAAACCTTGCGGGTACGAGTGAAGAGGAAAAGAAATAATGAAAACCGTTCCCTCGCCAAGCTTCGACTTCACATCAATGGTTCCATGATGACGCTGTACAATGCTCATGCACAGGGCGAGTCCAAGCCCCGTTCCCTTGCTCTTCGTCGTAAAGAATGGTTCAAACAAGCGCTCCAGCTCATTCTCCGAGATGCCGATTCCGGTATCCGCAACGTACAGCTGCGCCCGATCTCCTTCCATCCGAGTTTCAATTGTCAACGTTCCCTTATCGTCCATAGCCTCCATCCCGTTTCGGCATAAATTCAGAATCAGCTGTTTCATTTCCTTGGTATTCAGGTACAGATGGGGAATTTCGGTTCCGAGTTTCAGCTCAATGCTCTGTCCGCGCAAATTCGCGTCGGCCCACAAGAGCGGATTGAGCTCATGGATAATGTCATGAAGGTGACACTCTTCTTTTTCTGCCACCCGGTTTTGGGCGAGGGATAAAAAATCGCTGATGATACCGTTGGCCCGATCAAGCTCCTCCATGACGATCCGGTAATAATGGTCCAGCGTATCAGGACTCTTCTCCTGCATCAGCTGCAAAAATCCGCGCACGACAGCCATCGGATTGCGAATCTCATGGGTAATACTTGCCGCCATTTGGCCAACCAAGCTTAAACGCTCTACATTCATAAATTCCGTGCGAAGCCTCTCCAGCTCCGTAATGTCTTCCATAACTCCTACCGCACCCAAGATGTCTCCGTTCCCATTATGTATAAGTGGATAGATGCCGGTGGAATACACCCGGGTAGCGCTTCGCATAATCTCGCCGGTGCTTTCGATTCCATCCATAGCTCTCTGAAACCGGCTGCGCAGATGCTCCTTTTGAATCATGCCGTCCAATAAGTCAAATAATGGTCTGCCGATGACATCCTTGGTCGTCAGATTAGGAAAGACGTTTCGAAAGCTGCGGATAAGCGGTTGATTAAAGGCAATGATATTGCCGCTTCGATCCACCGCAACCATTCCTAAAGGAATCATCTCCATCATTTTTGTTAAAGATGACCACTCTTTGACCTTCACATCGTATTGACCTGCGCCTAGGCGCTCACATGTTAATTCGATCCAGTACACAATCATTCCAGAATAAAAAATACCGATCAGCATATACAGAATGGTTATCAGAATCGTATCCGGATTCAGAGCATACTGGTTAACCTTTCCTTCAATCGCGTGGGAGGCTACAATAATCAGCATAGCCGGAATAAGCGCGCTCCACAGCCAACAAATCTTTTCGGTCATGGAGCCTTTCTTGAAATTGGAGGTAATCCAGGGTAATAGCGAGTACCCTAGAACCAGCATATACAGAATGAGGCCGATCGTGGACCAGCCGTTCATCAGCCCATAGCTTGTGATATATATAGCTGCAAGACATAGACCTGAACGCCGACTTCCATATAATATGCCTAAAAATAACGGGATTACGCCAAGATGGATCGGAACGTAATAATCGTTCATAGCCGAGATCAAGACGCATAATACAGTACTGATTCCGCATGCAATGACAATATGTTGGCGAAAGCGAAGCAGATCATCCGGATTCTTCTTGTTCAGGCACTTTAGATGTCTGTCGAGGAGAAGCGGCAGATGAAAGATGAGTGTACCAGACAGCAAAACTTGCAGCAAAATATCTTTCCATAGGCTCAGCACAGCGATCGATCACCTCAATTGGACAACGCATCTAATATTTCTGATTAAAGCATAGGCGACATCATATTACAATATATTGTAATTTCTCATTCGAAGCCTGGGGAAACTCCATCCTGTGTCCTTTTCATGAGGTTTGGGATAATTCGCAAATATCCTATATAATAAGATTCATCTATTAATTGATATACCCCCAAAGGAGCTATGAGCAAACATGCTTGATTATGATATTATTGTCGTCGGCGGCGGACCTTCCGGATTGATGTCCTGCGTTGCTGCAGGGGAAAGAGGAGCTTCCGTTCTGCTAATCGACAAAGGAGATAAACTGGGCCGTAAACTTGGCATATCGGGCGGCGGAAGATGCAATGTGACGAACGCCAAAGAACAGGATGAATTGATTGCCAACATCCCGGGAAACGGCCGTTTCTTATATAGTGCTTTTCAGCATTGGAACAACAAGGATATCATGTCTTTTTTTGAGGGGCTTGGCATTCGCCTCAAAGAAGAGGACAACGGGCGCATGTTTCCTGTGACGGATAAAGCCTCGAGCGTTGTGAATGCCTTGATTGGCAAAGTGAAGGAGCTTGGTACCGGTATCCGGACAAACAGTCCGGTGAAGAGCGTTCTCTATGCGAACGGCCGGACGGCCGGGGTCGAACTGAAATCCGGGGAAGTAATCAAGTCTTCCTGTGTGATTATTGCAACGGGTGGACAATCCGTGCCTCAAACCGGTTCCACGGGGGACGGCTATCCATGGGCTGAGGCGGCAGGACATACCATCACGGAGCTGTATCCAACTGAAGTGCCTATCGTCTCCACCGAGCCTTTTATTGCCTCTAAAGAGCTGCAGGGCTTGTCACTGCGGGATGTTGAGCTGTCCGTCTGGAATCCGAAAGGAAAAAAAGTGATTGCCCACCGGGGAGATATGCTGTTCACCCATTTCGGAGTGTCCGGTCCGATCGCGCTGCGCTGCAGTCAGTTCATCCGCCAGGTGCAGCGGAAGTTTGATATCGTGAATGTGGACATGGGCATCGATATGTTCCCCGACCGCTCCCAAGCGGAGCTTGAGGCCGAGCTCAAATGGCGACTGGAGGATGAGCCAAGAAAGAGCATCAAAAACGTGCTCAAGGGCATGCTGCCGGAACGAATGATCCCCCTGCTGCTATCCAAGTCGTCCATCGACAGCGACATGATCTGCAGCGGTATCTCCAAAACGGCGCTGACAACCTTTGCCTCCATTCTAAAAAAGTTCACGTTCCGCGCTTCGGGCACCCGTTCGCTGAAGGAGGCCTTCGTGACAGGCGGCGGCGTCAGCCTCAAGGAAGTCCAACCCAAAAGCATGGAATCCAAGCTGATGCCCGGGCTCTTCTTCTGTGGTGAAATTCTGGATATTCACGGATACACCGGCGGTTACAATATTACGGCCGCTTTTGCAACCGGTTATACGGCAGGCAAGCATGCAGCCGAAGTCGCAGTGATAAACAAATAATAAGAAAAACGTCTATCGACGTACTCTCACAGATGACAGACCGCAGTTAGAGGAAGTTTTTCTTGCGATATCAGGAAGTCACAAGCTTCGAAGTTTATACTTTCTGATATCTTAAAATAAAGCGCGCTGTATGCCCCATCCATTGGAGCATTCCAGCGCGCTTTTTATTATTCTTGCGGGTGTCTCTCCTCCTTGTAGACCGGCCAGGACATGAGCGAGGGCGCGACCATGACAGCCAGCACAGTCAATACAAGCGCGGCGAGCCATCCCATTCCCCCTTGTAAAAGCGTTAGCCCTGTCATGAGCGAATAAAGAAAGGCGGGAAGAGCGAGTAAGGTTCGGACCGCGAGAACACCAGCCGAACGATGCTGCTGATTCGTAAACGGGAGCACCTGCATAAATTCGGCTTTGGCGAACAATGCCCACCTTGTATTCAGCCAATATGACATCATCAATACCAGAGCAAGATATACGATGATTTTGATGATCGTCGGCGGCAGCCAGACGGCCAGGATGCCGACCAGCGTAATCTGAATATATAATAATAAGCTCTCAGAGTGGCGCAAAATCGCCTTTAACCCCGCATCGGCAAGCCTCTTCTCCGCCGTACCTTTGAACAACCGGCCGGACTTGCGCATAAACCAGGTTTTACTTCGTACGCTGGGAGGTTTACCGACAGCTTGAATGAGCAGCTTCTCCGTCAACTGGATCCTTGTCTTCGCATCCTCACGCGCATCTGCGATGAAGGTCCCTTGCATGGCAAGACGCTTGCGGCTAAGAAGAAACAGCACCAAGAGCAGAATCAAGGAAGCTGCCCACAGTACAACGTAGGACTCAAGCCAAAATGTAACAAGCAGTGCCAGCAGTCCGAATGAGAGCCAGCGTACGATATAAGTCAGCACATGTTTCCGCCAGCCTTTATAGCTGGAACGAATCATAGCGGTTAATAGATTCGCGCACCAGGCGCATACAACTGTAATCATCAGCAAGGTCACCAGAACAATACCGGTTATCCCATGTTCCCTGACCAGGATTGGCAGCACAAGCACTGTAACGACCAATCCCTTGATTGCTGAGACCGTATGGCTGTATACCATGCCTCTGATCATTAAGCCCTTCATCCATCCCCCCTGCTGCCGAAGAAACAACACGTCAGCCTCTTCCAGGAACAGCAGCACTCTACCGGAGAACATAAAGAGCAGGATGCCTACCACCGCCTGCAGCGGGAAGAACTGTGCCCATCCGGGAAGCGGGCTCGTCCATAACTCGCGGTAGAGCCCGCCTCCCAGCAGCAGACCCGGAACAATGATGTACAGCATCACGATCCAGTCGACCACGGTTGCCAGATTATCGCGTTGATTCTTCCAATGAGCGGTTACCCTTCGCCAAAAGAGAGCGCCCGGATGGCTAAAATGATAGGATCGATCCATATCCATCACCTCCCTCATGTCAGCGCATCGAAGCAATCAAACAACGATGCGCCGGGAAGATCAGCGGCCTGGCGGATTTGATCCAACGTGCCCTCCGAAGCAATCCGGCCGCCGGATATGAGCACAAAGCGATCGCAAATTTTCTCTGCGGTATCCAGCACATGGGTAGACATCAATACACCGGCTCCCCGGCGTCTCTCCTCAAGCAGCAGATTCAAAAAATCTCGGGTGGCCCGGGGATCCAATCCGATAAACGGTTCATCTACAATATAGACGTCTGGCTTGGAGAGAAAGCCGATCATCAGCATCATCTTCTGCTTCATTCCTTTGGAGAAGCCTCCTGGCAGTTCATTGCGCACCGACTCCATTCCAAACTGACGGAGAAGCTGATCAGCCTGTGCTTCGAAATGTTCATCATCCATTCCAAATGCGGCAGCTGCCAAATCCAGATGCTCCCATAGCGTCAATTCCTCGTAAAACACCGGCTGCTCGGGAACGTAAGCATATCGGGGAGGATGGCCTGCAATAAAGACGTCGGCCTTACTATCTTTAAGCAGCCCCAGCACCGTTTTAATGGTCGTGCTTTTTCCGGCTCCATTCGGTCCGATCAACCCCAGCAGTTCGCCGGGTACCACTTGAAACGATATATCCCGTATGCGCGGGCGACCTGGTTCGTAACCCGCCTGCTGAATATCCACCTTCAGCACCGGCTCGGGCTCAAGTCCATTCTCTTGAATCTTATGCATCTTAACACCCCATCCATTAATCCTATTCTCAGTATTACGCAGATGGACGGGGATTCGTTGCATTTAGTGAAATACTCTTACATTACATCGTAGAAGTTTCAGGGCCCCTATGGACTCCATTCCCTGTGGCAGAGGCTTCATCCTTCCGTTCGATTCTGCCTTTGAACAGCAGCAGCACGGCACCCACTGCAGCAGTTCCAAGCCCTGCAACGATATAAGTCGGCACAGGTCCCAGGCCTGTAACGAGAGCGCCGCCGAGCGTAGGTCCGATGATCGCCGCACCGCTGGTAAGACTATTGACTGTTCCGAATACGCGGCTCGTCATATGCTCCGGGGTCCTCTTCATCAGCAGCATCTGGAACGGTACAAGCACGAAGCCTCCACCTGCACCCGCCAGAAAGAAGGATCCGAACAGCACCACGCTCTGCAGCAGATGCGGCATTTCGGTCACGACGACTACGGCACATACGGCAAACACCAAACCCGCTGCGGCAGCGCCTATTCCCATCTTGGCAAGCGTGCTCCAGCTCAACTTGCGGACAAACATGGCTGCGATCAACGTGCCCAGGCCGCTGGCGGAAATACAGTAACCAAGCAGATCTTCTGATATATTCGGAATCAACCGGAACAAGGTTACAATCTGAGAATCAGCCATCTGCAGCACCAGTACTACTGCGCATATCGTAACAACGCCTCCCAGCAGCAGCGGTATGCCATAGATCAGCTGAACCCCTTCCCCGATTTCCTTGAAGAAGGATTTTTTTCGTCCGTCATGTCCACTATGCCCTTCATTTGGGGACTCACCGGTCAATCCTTTCTGCTTAAGCTGCTTCCGACCCGGCACGCCAAGCAGAAACAGTGCCGATACGACAAAAGCGCCGGCATCGATAATGAAGCATAACTGAATGCCGAACAACGCCAGTAATAAACCGCCCAAGGACGGCCCGATGATCTTGGACAACTGCTCAATCGATGAACTGATCGTCACCGCCTGATCGATGTGCTTCGGGTCTACGATCTCTTTAATCTTGCCGCTCTTGGCAGGAGAGAACAGGACATCCATCAGGCCTTTAACGATCAGCAGTATATAAATTTGTATTAGATTGCCTGCAAACAAAACCCCAATCAAGATAAAAACTCTGACCCCGTCCGATATCACCATGATTTTTTTGCGGTCATACCGGTCACCGATCCATCCTGCCACAGGGCCGCCAATCAAAACGGGAATGGCCATGCATAATGTCATCGCCGTTATTTCCCAGGGCGCGGCCTGCCATTTCAATCCGACAAGCGTCAAGAGCGCAATGATATACAGCCACTCTCCCATGTTGGACACCAGCTGAGATCCCATCAATAACATATAGTTCCGATTGCGCAGCAGCGGTTTTAATCCCTCTGATTCCACGGTTTGTGCTTGATTCATGTTCCCCACCCTTTTCATCCTATCTGAATAATTTCATTATAAAATCGGCGTTCAGAAGGCGTATCGGGCTGGAGGTGTAGTTGATACGGAGCCGGAGAATGAAAATGTTTCGGCTGCATTGTGACAAATCACATGTTGAATTTATTCATTTCAGCGTAATCTTAGATTTGAAGTAATTCAGGACATGAGTCCATATCAAAGGCGGGAGAATGTATGAAGGTGTCACATGAACGCGATACACAGCTTGCTATGCACCTGTATCGGGTGTTTGCCAAGTCATTCAAGAGCGTCAACGAACATGTCGTGAATGGCAGTAAAATCGAAGGCTTTAATCCAACTTCATTTGCCGTAATGGAAGTACTGTTCTATAAAGGCCGCCAGCCCATCCAGCAGATCGGGGCACAGCTGCTCCTGCAGAGCGGAAACGTAACCTATGTGGTTGATAAGCTCGTCGAAAAAGGATATGTACGCCGCAAGCCCTGTCCCGAGGACAGAAGAGTGATTTACGCAGAGCTGACTCCGCCCGGAGAACAATTGATGCAGAAGCTTTACCCCCTGCATGAACGTCACATCCAGCATGCCCTGGGTGGATTGGATGAGGAAGAGAAGTATCAACTGATTGGGCTTCTGAGTAAAATGGGCAAACATGCGGAACAGGTGCAAATCGTACGCCAGCAAGGCTGAAAAAACAAAGAGAAGAACCCTTCCTCCTTCTCGGAATCAGGGTTCTTCTTATTAATAAGAGTCTATCTATCATTTCATTGAAGTCTGCGCCTCTTCCGTTTCCGCCTCCGGTTCAGGAGGGGCATTGCGGAAGGCGGCCACGATAAACAAACAGATCACGGCCATTACGGCCATCACCACAAACAGCGAATTCAGACTGCCCTCCAGAATTCCGCTCAGCAGACCACCTGACCCTTCAGGCAGTTCAGCCATTCCATGCGGAGAGAGCAATTTGTTAATGTCGTCGCTGGTAATGCCTGCAGCATCCGGCTCCGCCGCAAGTCTGCCCGCAATTCCCGCGTTGACCCATAATCCGAACACCGCTACGCCCACGGTCTGACCGAACGTCCGAATGAAGGAGTTCAGCGCCGTGGACGCTCCCCGAACCTGATAACCCACCGAGGATTGCGCGATGATCTGAAACAAGGTGGAGATATAACCGAAGCCGACGCCATAAATGAAAGTAAAGACCAGCAGCACGCCCAGCGCTGTATCCTTATGCATATAAGCCAACCCCACCGCTCCGATCATTAGGAATACGACGCCGATAATCGCCGTTTTCCGGGAGCCGGATTTAACGATCAAACGGCCGCTGATAATCGAACCGATGAGCCATCCGATCGACATCGGGGCCAATGTCAGTCCCGACAAGGTCGCGTTGCCGCCTCGAACGCCTTGAATCCACAGCGGCAAATACGTGGTCAACCCGATGATAAGCGCGCTGACCAGAATGTTGGCCACCGTCGATACCGTAATATCCCTGATCTTGAACAGATGCAGCGGCAGCATCGGCTCCTTCACCTTGCTCTCCACTACCAGGAACGCAAGCAGCAGCACCACGGAACCGATGATCAGACTGAGCATGAATGGAGAAGTCCAGGAATAGGTCTCTCCGCCTCCTACCGCGAGCGCAAATAGCAGCGCTGTCATCCCAACGGTAAACAGAGCCGCTCCCCCGTAATCGATCGACACCTCGCGGGTGGTGCGTTCCTCTTTGAAATAACGGAAAATCAGCCATATCGATAACAGCGCAAACGGTACATTAAAGACAAAGATCCAGTGCCAGGACAGGTAATCGACAAAATAACCGCCAAGCAGCGGGCCGATCAGAGAGGAGATTCCCCATACGGAGCTGATCATCCCCTGAATTTTACCGCGCTCCTCCAGATTGTAAATATCTCCTACAATCGTGAAGGTCACCGGAATGACGGCGCCCGCCCCGATCCCTTGAATCGCCCTGAATATGATCAGCTGCGTCATGTTCTGCGACAGGCCGCACAGTAATGAGCCTACGAGAAAGATCAGCGAGCCGTATAAAAATACGGGCTTGCGTCCATATAAATCGCTTATTTTACCGAAGATCGGCGTCGTCACAGCCATCGTCAGCAGATAGGCCGTAAAGATCCAGCTCATCAGACTCACGCTGCCGAAGCTGCTGATAATCGCCGGACCTGCCGGACCGACAACCGTTCCCTCGATTGCAGCCATAAAGGTGGATAACAGAATACCAACCAAGATATAACCGCGTTTGTCTTGTTTTAATACACCCACGTTCCTTCGTCCCCTTTACTCTAGACAGCCCCGGCATAATCCCAGACCTGCTGCAACAGGTTTCTGGCATGTATCCTTAATAGAGAAAAATAAGGTGCAACCGGGGCCAACAGCATAAAAAGCGCCTCCCGATACCAGGAGCGCTTTCATATCATGTAATATTTCTATTATAAAGGTTACCTTGAAGGTTGCACAGTCACTTTTTCCCGCTCTTCAGATGAATGAACGATGTAGCATGTTTCTTCATGAGTTCTGGATCGTGAGTGATCATCAATATGGCCGAGCCTTCCCCAATGACAAAATGACACAGCTCGATCACCTTATCGATGGCGGCATAGTCCATCCCGGAGGTCGGCTCGTCCAGGATGTACAGCGACCTCTCCAGCATCAATTGGCTGATGATGCTTAAGAGGCGCTTCTCACCCTGACTGAGCAGGTAGGGTGACATCTGAAGCCGATCCGCAAGTCCCGCCTTCTCCAACAGGAACCTCGCTCGTTGCTGTTGGCTGGCAGACAGCTCCGGACGCTTCTTCATGGGCAGCCCTCCATGAAGACTGTAGATCAGCTCCTCCCATACATTCGGGGCGGTAAACATATATTCCGGCTGCTGGAACACATAACCGATCATCTCGGCTCTGCGGTAGACGGCCATTCCCTTCGTATCTTCCCCTTGCCAGCGTATACTGCCTGCCGGAGCGGGCAGCAGCCCCATGATCAGACGGCTGAGGGTTGTTTTGCCGGAGCCGTTCTCCCCCGTTAACAGCACCCAGTCGCCGGGGTAAATGTTCGCATGGATATCACACAGCGCCTCCCGGCCCCCGGGATAGGCAAATGTTAGCGAATCGACCTCAAGCAGCGGGGAGGCGGCAGACTCCCTACCGCCTTCTGCATGGGGCACCGCCGCAGGCATGGCACCTGCGGCGATCGGCTTGCCCGCATGGCGCGCAGCCAATTGCGGGGGAGTCGCCGCCGGGACAGGCTTGTCTCCGGCGGACGCACCCGCTGCCTCGCCTGCGGGCCGAGGCAGCAAGCCCAGCTGCACCAGCTGCTCCCCGCAGCGGTGCAGCAGCTCCTCCGGCGGACCGTCAAGCACGACGGTCCCGCCATCCAGGACGATGACGCGCTGCGCGGCGCGCGCGACATCGTCAAAGCGGCCGGACGCGGTGACAAGCGTCCGGCCCTCCGCCTGCAGCTTATGGCACAGCTGCAGGAAGTTCGCCTGCGCCGCGGCATCCAGGCTGGCGCAGGCGTCGTCGAAGACGAAGAGCCGCGGGCGCAGCGCCAGCACCGCGGCAATGGCCGTCCGCTGCCGCTGTCCGCCGGACAGGCTGCGCACCGGATCCATCCGGCGCTCCAGCAACTCGACCGCCGTAAGGGAGCGCACCACCCGCTCCTCGATCTCCGCGGGTGAAACCCGCATATTTTCAGGACCGAAGGCCGCCTCGTCCTCTACGATGCCTTGAACGAGCTGCGCATCCGGATCCTGAAACAATACCCCTACCGCCTCAGCCACGTCGGCAATCGGCGCCGCTGCAGGATCAATGCCATCCAGCAGCACTTCCCCTGTTCTTGTACCTCCGCCGCTCCGTGGAAGAAGGCCGCACAGCAGCTGGCAAAGCGTCGACTTCCCGCTGCCGCTTGCCCCAAGGATAGCGACCCACCCGTTCTGCTCGATCTCTAGATGGAGATCCTGTATAACCGGGCGCTCTTCTCCATCATAGATAAACCCGAGTTCCCGGCATGTTACCGTTGTTCCCGACATGGAACTATCCCTTCACGGCGACGGCAAACCGGCGAAGCAGGCCTGTCTTCACTAACGCCTCTCCTAACACTTTGGTTAACAGACCGCAGAGAAGCACGCCGCTCAGAATGCGCACAACCAGCGCGATGCCAAGCACTTCAAGCGGCCAGGACGTATATCCGAACATATTGGCCGCGAATAGGAACCATAACGGTACCATCGCGCCGCCAACCAGCATGAGCACGCCGGCACTCCACTTTTTGTGGCGGTAGATGGCAAAAATCGTCTCTGCCACGATCATATAGCAGCCTGCGGCCACAAAACACGAAGCGATGCCGTATACCGTGCCTGTCAGAGCCTGTATTGTGCCGCCGATCGCAAACGTAACAACCGCCGTTCCCGGTTTACGAATGATGTAATAGGCCAAGAGCCCATATACCATGTAGATGCCCGTCGTCGTCGAGGTTGCGATGGGTCCGCCAAGACTGTTCAGCAGCTTGTTAACCGGCCCTATGTATACAGTTAGAACAGCATTGACGGCAGCGAGCATCGCCATCAGAATAATTTCCTGCGTCGTAAAAGCAAACCATTTTTTTGGGGATGATGATGAATTCAAATGTAGTCCTCCTTATTTCCAGCCATGGGCGGCTGTACTAGCGCTTTCGAATGCTTCATTTCATATTTTGCATGCTTCAGCCCTTAACGTCAACCTAATTTTTATTGTTATTGGTTAACAATTTAGACAATCCACCACACGAAAACCGTTGCCAGTATATACATGACAGCCGATATGACCGCCCAAGATGGAATGTTAACCTCCGTGCGGTACGTTCGGTCCGGATACGCGCCAAAGCCCTTGGATTCCATGGCACCCGCCGTTTGTTGCACACGCCGCAGTGCATTGAGCAGTACAGCCGATACAAACTTCAAGCCGTAGCGCACTCGGTTACCGAGGCCCCTGGGAGGTCGATGGCCCCTTACTTGCTGGGCAGCCAGAATATGAGTTCCCTCTTCCTCCAACAGCGGGATGAAGGTTAGCGCAGCAGATATGCCAAACGCAAACCGATAAGGGATTCGAAGACGTCGGGTTAATTCAGCTACCAGTTCTCTCGGATCTGTCGTCAAGATATAAGCCATCGAGGTTAGAAACAAGGTAAACATCCGGAGCGTCATGGCGCCCGCAGCGTTTAACGCCTCCACCGTCAGGGAGATGGGTCCCCACTGCAGCCATACCGTCTCTCCTTTGACCGTCAGGCTGGTCAGAATGAAATAGGGCACCGCAACCATCGCAATCAGCCGGATCCCACCCAGCAGCCGTTTGCCTGATACCCGGCCAGCAAGTCGGGCTTGTCCGATGCATAGCAGGAGGAATACTGCCTGCTGCCAGGCCTGGTCAAGCAGCATGGCTATCACAGCGGTACAAAATAATATCACCAGCTTGCTTAATGGATCATATCGATGAAGAAGCGCGTTCCCCTTCTCATATTGAATCAGCATATTACAACTCCTGCCTCTCTATCGGCAATCTTTTCTTAATCGCGAAAAAACGACGGCATCCACATAACCGCTTGGCGTATGGCGATAATCCCGCAATAGTCCTTCGCGCGTATAGCCGATCCCCGTAAACCATCGACATGCCCGTTCATTTCTCGGATCAACAAAAGCTTCAATCCGGTTTAGTCCCATGGATGTGTACCCAAATGCCGCAACCATTTCGGCCGCCTCCGACATGAAGCCCTGCCCCCAATAAGCGCTTGTGAGCTCACAGCCGAACTCGCCCTTGAATGCGCCCTCCAGCTGCCAAATATTAAACCCGCAGCTGCCGATCAATTGGCCGGTGTCGATGACTTCGATGCCCCAGCGGATGGCTTCGTCCTGCTCCGCAAGCAGATGCAGCCAATGAATCAATGCCTTTGCATCCTCAGCCGAATGCATGGCAGGCAAATCCAGAAAAGCGCTCGTCTTCGGATCGGACCAACAGCGCAGCATCGCTTCCGCATCATCCGCCTCCATCCTTCGCAGCCGTATTCGCCCGCCATTTATTTCCGGAATGATTCCCTCGCAAACATACATGGCTTTCGCACCTCCTTGCAAAAAAACTGACTTGTATGGGCTGTTTCCGGTGATACTATGTGCGTGTATAAAAGAGTATAGCGAACATTTAATCCGTGTCCTGGTCATCCATCTGCATCTTAGAACCTAGATGTATCTATATTGATGGATTCGGGAGGCTTCCGTCAATATGCATGTTACGGCCCCCCTTGTACAGTACGGAAGAAGGAGGAAAATCATCTGAGTATGTATATCGCGATTGTCTTGCTGTTCACCGTCGTTGTCATTGCCGCTGCCATTACACAAATCGGATATCTGCAAATTACAAGGATGAGAGTAAAGAACGATCTCAAGCTGTTCAATGTTCTCGAAAAAGCCGGACTATACAGCAGAAAGCAATATGAGTCGCTTCAGAAGAACGAAGTGGTTATCACGAGTTTTGACGGATTGAAGCTGTGCGGCGCAGCCATTGAGAACAATCCCGGCTCCAAGCATTGGATGCTTCTCGCTCACGGTTATACCGGATCCCGAGCCGTATCCACTCAATTTATCGATTTGTTCACAGAAGAGGGCTATAATGTACTCCTCATCGATCAACGCCGGCATGGACGAAGCGAAGGACGTTATACCACCTACGGCTATTATGAGAAACACGATGTGCAAGCGTGGGTACGCTGGCTTATTCGGCAGTATGGCCAGGATGTGGCCATCGGGCTGCATGGTCAATCGCTGGGAGGCGGAACCGTGCTTGAATACTTGTCCATTGCCGAGCCGCAGGTTAAACTTGTCATCGCCGATTGCCCGTATTCCGATTTGACGGATTTAATGCGGCATCAGCTTACGCGCATTAACAAAATCCCTTCGGTGCCGTTCCTGTCTTGGGTTAACGCCAGAATTCGACGCAAAGCCGGGTTCAGCCTCGATCAAGTCAGTCCGATCCGTGCTGTTCGGAACAGCACGCTGCCGGTTATGTTTATCCATGGCACCAAGGATAATTACGTGCCTACCCGAATGAGTATCGACATGTTCGAGGCTAAACCGGACCCGAAAAAACTTCTTCTTATCGAAGGCGCTATCCATGCGAACGCTTATCATGTTGATCCCAAGTTATATCGGGAAAGCGTGCACTCTTTCCTTCGCGAACATATTGATCAACCCGTTAAAGTACCGCAGGCGGAAGCTGAACGCGTATCACAGCCGGAAAAGGAAGCTGCACCTGCACCCCATCCTTTCCAACTGGAGTTGGACGGCTCGCTTGAAACGATATAATCCACGATATAATCCGCTGGCTCTAACCCTTTCTTATCCCTTCAAAAAAGCCCCCGCCTGCACGCATAAAAACCAGCGTGAGTCGGGGGCTTCTTCAATTTTTATGCCGTTATCTACTTACGCCATGGAGTCTGCCTTCTTGGGATTCACCGGTTTAAGCACTTCATCGCAAAGCTCCTTAAGCCTGCTCTGAATTTCCTTGAATTCCTCGATTCCGGCTCCCGTGAGGCTGTATCCTTCACCGTGCGCCGTCAGGAAGTTCTCCTCGGTCAAACGTTCGAGCTCATGCTTAACCTCCCTATCGCCAACCTTATATCCATGGCGCTCCAACTCGGGCTGCATTTCGCTGATCGTAAGGTCCCGCTCATGGGCGTGATAGAGCATATGAATACCGATAAACAAATTCTGTACGTCTGCCCGCATTAAGGTTCTCTCCCTCCACCTGATTAAATTGATACCTGGTCATGTCATACATTACCCTTGCGCCTAGAAGAGGAATCAGTTGGATTCACTTGGAGCTTTCTTCCTCTTAGCTTGTCTCTTGACGAATATCATATACTTATACTAAGGTGATGGAACCAACGCGAAAATAAAGGAAGGGCGGATAATCACATGTTTCAAAACACACCTTACGAAGGCACCCGAAGCGAGCAATATGCCCAGGTCCTGAACCAGTTAAAAGCACTTATACACGATGAGCCCAATGCCATTGCCAATTTGTCCAATGCCTCGGCGCTGCTCAAGCAGTTTCTGTCCGATACAAATTGGGTCGGCTTCTATCTCTATGATGGTAAAGAACTGGTGCTCGGGCCGTTCCAAGGACTGCCCGCTTGCATTCGGATTCCAATGAATCGTGGCGTTTGCGGCACGGCTGCGGCTGAACAGACGACACTGCTAGTTGCCGACGTACATGAATTCCCCGGGCACATTGCCTGTGATGCAGCTTCGAACAGCGAGATTGTTGTTCCGATCATGGTGGATGGCGCACTGTATGGCGTTCTCGATATCGATAGTCCGCTAAAGAACCGTTTCGATCAGGAGGATCAAGCTTTTCTGGAGGAGTTTGTCCATATATTGGAAGGTCAGCTCACTTTATAATCAGGATGTTTTTACGTATTCTTCCGTACACTAATCAAGGATTTGAAACCACAATTCTTAGGAGGAATACAAGCTATGTATCAAATGAATAACAACAACTCGCAAATTTCGCAGCAAATTCGTCAGTGCGAGCAAATTCTTCAGCAGTTGACCCAGCAAACACAGCAGGGTTCGGCTATGTACCAGCAACTGATGCAGCAAGAGCAGCAAAATGCAGCCCGCCTGGAAGAGCTCGCTCAACGTGAGCGTCAAGCGGCACAGATGATCCAGTCTGCCCTTCAAGGACATCAACAGGCGATGCAGCAGTATCAGCAAATCTCCCAAATCGTTAGACAAGTCGAGAATTCCGTGCAAGCTCACAACCAAACACAACACATTCAGCCTTCATTTGGCCAACAGGGTTTTCCTAACACACACCAAGGCCAAGGCTTCCAATAAAAATGTTAAAAGGGGTATCTCACAGGTCGATAAGACCTGCGAGATACCCCTTCTATCGTTATCTACTTCTTCTCTTTGTTATCTACTTTTTCTCTTCACTTACTCTGAATTCGATCTCGGCTTGTATCTTATACCTCTTTGGCTCTTCCCCGTTCGAATCGCCCTGGTCCGCGCCGTGCGATTGTGAATCAATCACAAAATCCGCAGATCCATAGACGACGTAGTCCCCATCCGGAAAGCCATCCTTCAGGGAACGGATGAAATCTTTGAACCTCTTGTCGTCACTGCTGTCGTAACCACCGCCGATTTTATAATATTCGCGAAGGGGCTCGCCCTTTTTCAGCGTGGTTGTAATATAGGGCTCATTCATGGCATAACTGATGTTGTAGTCCCTTGTGAGCTCTTTCATCGGGAAATAAAAGGCGGAAGCCGCATGGCCGATCGTAACCTCATCCAACTCGCCGACATACTCTAGTTCCGCGTATACTCGAACCTGATCTCCATGCTCGTACTGCTCCTTCTCGCTAACGAGGCGATACACGAAGTCCCCGTCAGGAACTTCCGCATAATGTCCCCTGGCAGCTATATTCAATGGAGGATCAGATGGAGCCGCCCCTAGCGTCTCCTGCTTCACACAACCTGTTAGCATCAACATCAAGATAAACCCCATATAAAGGTATCTTTTCATCTTCATTTTCACCTCAACTTCCAGACGGATGGTCAGAGGGCAATGTTGCATAGAACTGCAAAAAAGCCGCATCCAAAACTCCTCAGAATTGCGAAGTTTTGGATCGACTTATAGTCAAACTGTTCCATTCATGGCAGCCTGAGTTTTTTGACGGCCACAGGACTGCTTCGAATTTCAAGACTCGTAAATGTTCTTTACCCGTCCCACCTGGCCATCTTGAAGGCGTACTTTTATGCCATGCGGATGGTTCGGGGAATTGGTCAGAATATCCTTGACCACGCCGCGGGTTAATTTGCCCGTTCGCTGATCCTGCTTCAATACGATATCAACCTCAAGTCCCGGTTTGATATTGGAACGCTGCCCACCGTTCATCGTCGTCCCTCCTGTCCATTTCTTGATGCTGTCCATTCTCTTTGTCCACCTTACTGAAATCAAGGTTGAAAAGCAAATTCCAAACAACAAAGGACTGCCCGTTTAAAGATCATTCAGATCTTCGAATCGGACAGTCCTTCTATCTCATTCTAAGTACGGGTACATACCCAATGAAAAATTATGATGCGCTACAGGACGCTTCCGCCATGCATGAAGCGATTTTTCCAGGAATCACCGAAGGTACCTACAAGGACACCACCGGATTGTTTTGAGTACGTATGCAGCAGCTTATTGTCTCCCAAATAAATAGCTACATGGGTGATCCGCTGTTTGGACTTGTCCAATCCGGCATAAGCGGATGCCGATGAACCTCTGTAACTCATAAAGAATACTAGATCCCCGCGTTTTAATTGATTGACGTTGTAAACAGCCGTTCCTTTATCCTTGACGTATTGCCCTTGTTTGCGGGAATCGCTTGGCAGCGTAATGTTAGCGCCGTCCATGAATGCGCGGCGAACAAAAGCGGAGCAGTCAAAGGTCTTCGTTGAATTCCGGTTAGAACTGAATTCGTACGGCGTGCCAAGATACTTCATGCCTGCACTGATTACTTTTTCAACGCTGGCGCTGGCAGAAGGCGCAGTACTTCCCGAATTGCCGGAATTGTTAGAAGAGCCGCTGCTTTGGTTAATATATTTAGACGAAGCATATCCTTGCTTGCCGCTCGAAGTTTTGATCTTATACCAGCCTGAGCTCTTACCCAGAATTTGAACGCGGTCACCCTTATGCACGCGGTCAACGACTTTACCCGAAGTCGAAGCCTTATTGCGCATATACACATTCGAGCTTGCCACGCCGTTTGTTGCAGACTGCACGCTGGCAGCAGCCACTTCATTCACAGAACCATATCCGTAAGAACCAAGAACCGCTGCTGATAGAAGCGCTCCGGCCATCAATTGTTTAAAGCTTTTTTTCGAGAAAATAATGATCTCCCCCATCTCGTTAGATTGTGGAATGACGAAATTGTCATTTTCGTGATCCCGCAATCATTATAGACAAGCCATGTCTCGGGACGCATGCTACCATCCTCACAAAAACGCATGCCAACTATTGGTAAAGAGGGGGACTATAGTCTCTTTTTATGCTTAAATTTAGTATAAATAGATTATTATAGAAATAATACATGCCAAAATAACCCAACCAGCCCGGTATAACAAACGCCGGAATTCTCTGTTGGGTCTTTCTACTTACCATATATACGTATTTTTTCTTACTATTGTTGCAGGAGAGTATATATTGCGATCCTTCCTACAGCTAAAAAAGCCTGTCCAGACGGGTATCCCCATCTGACAGACTTTAGTTTATCGTACATCCTAAATTTCATTCCACTACAATTTTGTAAACATTTGACCTTATGGCCTCTTGGAATAGAGCGGATACCCAGGGTTTTCCGGTACGTCAATCAGGATAACCCTGACATTGTCTTGCGCCTTAAGGCTTAGCGTCTCGCCCAGCTTTGTATCCATTACCATAAAGTCCCGCTGACGAAATTGAAGGCTTTCCTCTTCGGCACAAAAGCTGCCAGCTCCCCTTACGGCAAGCACAGCCGCTCTCCTGCCGGACTTCAGTTCATACTGAGCTTCATTACCAGCCAGAATCTGAATATCCAGCATCCTCACATCTACGGATAAATCGGTTGGTGCAGAACCGCCAATCATCGTTTTGACCAGTCCACCCTGTATGCGGGTTACCGGGAAGGAATCCGGTCGATACTGACGACAGGCAGGATTCTGTTTCAATGAATCGCGAAGATACGGCTCGAACCAAATCTGAAATCCTTCTGCATCCGGTCCAGTCAAACGTTCCTCGTGTGTTAGCCCGGAACCGGCCCTCATCAATTGCAGGCCTCCAGGCCCCAACTCACTGTGCGTGCCATGCGAATCCTTATGAACGCCCTTTCCCTGAATCATATAAGTCACGATTTCAAAACCCTGATGGGGATGAGGCGCAATATAACCTTCGACGGGCGAACGGAACCAGGACCAATAGAATAGTGGCCCCACCCGGGTCACGGCAGACCCTTCTCCGGAGAAACCAATCGGCTTCTGCTCCGTTATCCTTCCTCCATCGAGAGAGCCCGTGCTCTGATTCTCGGGTGGATATACATTTCCTATCATGTCCAGTCTCCTCCTTTCACCCATCCATGATGGACCTTGAACAGGTGCTCCATTGATTATCTCGGCTTTAAGATAGTATCAACGATAACAGAATATATATCAACATCCTTAAATTCCCTTCTTGCGGATGCATATTTGCGAATCACTTTTCAGTTTATTTTCAGTTCACGTTCAGTCTTCATTCAGCTAGAGCACGTATGATAAAGTTGAAGGAATGAGATAAGGGGAGTTTTGTGCTATGGAATCAACGCATCGTATTCGTGTTTTGCTAGTGGACGACGAGCCGCATATCCTGCAGTTTCTGGAGCTTGGTCTCCAAAATGAAGGGTTTGAGGTGCGAACGGCCCCGGATGGGGAACGTGCGATAATGGAAGCAAGCCGCTTCGAGCCGCATATCATCGTTCTGGATGTGATGATGCCGGGAATGGACGGACTTTCGGTATGCAGACGGTTGAAAGAGGAGGGTCGGGATATCGCGATCATTATGCTTACCGCGAAGGACGAGATTGATGACCGTGTGAAGGGCCTCATGATCGGAGCGGATGATTACATGGCCAAGCCTTTCAGTTTCGAAGAGCTGCTTGCCCGAATTCAAGCAAGGCTGCGCAATCAGTTCCCGAGCCTGCTGGGTGAAATTCGGCTTGGCCCATTCACCATCGATGACCGGAAGAAGGAAATTGCATACCAGGGGGAGGCCCTTGAGCTGTCGCCCACGGAGTATAAGCTGCTTAATCTGCTTGTGACCAAACACGGCAGCGTTTTGAGTAAACCGAATATTTTGAATATTGTGTGGGATTACGACTTTGGCGGAGAGGATAACATCGTTGAGGTTTATATCCGATCCCTGCGCGAGAAGCTCGGCGATAAGGAACACCGGGTCATTCGCACGCTTCGCGGAGCCGGCTACCGGGTCGATTTGCCATGAGTTTGCGAAACCGTACACGTTCATCCGGGCCTACGTCTCTACGTACGCAGCTCTTGTCACGATCCCTCATCATCTTGGCGCTTCTGCTTGTGCTGATCGGCGCATTGCAATATGTATTAATGAAAAATGCCCTGTTCCGCAATCAAGCCGAGGCGCTTTCCCTTCAGGCTCGGTCGATCCCCATGGAGCTATGGGAGGCTGATCAGGAGCCGCATAACCGGCCTTCAGGGCGAAATAACGAAGCCCTTCCGGAAAATCCGCGTAAGGGGGACAGACCTATGTTCTTTCTGCCGAATATGTCGCTTTCCAAGATCGAAACCGACGGAGGCTACACCGATCTGGCCGCTGATAACGGTCTGTCCGCGCCAAAGCTGACAGCAGAGGTTTATTCAGCGATCCTGGAGAAATTCCAGAAGCGCATGCCTATTCCGTATGAAGTAATCGACAATGCCGAGGGCACAGAGCAGATCATTGTCTTTCGCCCTTACGGCAATCCGAGCAGCCCCTCGGGTGTACTGCAGCTTGGATTGGATACGCAGCCCCTGCATGCCGTTCTGCTGCGGCAGCTGCTGATTTTTGCCGTACTGGCTTTACTGGCCATGGCTGCAGGGGTTGCATTGTACCTGCCTTTGCTGCGCCGAACGCTCCACCCCCTGAACCGAATGGTCGAAGCGGTAAAACGCACAGACGCCGGGAACTTGGCGGAGCGTTTTCCTGCCGTGCAGGGTCAACGGGAGATTGACCGCTTGGCCGAATCGTTTAACGGCATGCTGGAAAGGCTCGAGGATGCGTTTGAAACGGAACGTGAAGCCAAAGAGCAGATGCGGAGGTTTATTGCCGATGCTTCCCATGAGCTGCGAACGCCGCTCACTTCCATTCACGGCTTTCTGGAGGTGCTTGGCCGCGGCGCTGCCGACAACCCGGAGCAGCTGCATGCTGCACTATCCAGCATGCACGGGGAATCCAAGCGCATGAAGAAATTGATCGAGGATTTGCTTCTGTTAGCCAAGCTTGACCGCAAGCCGGAGCTCCATCTGCAGGCAACCCGGCTGGATCAGCTGCTGCTTGAGATGGAGCCCCATCTGAGGATGCTTGCCCAAGGCAGGATTGTAACGATTCAAGCGGTACCGGTGCTGTGCCGGTGTGACCCCGATAAGATCAAACAGGTCATCTATAACCTGTTTCATAATGCGGTACAGCATACCGATTCTGCCATAGGGCGGATTACCCTTACGGTTAATAAAACCAAGGACCAGGCCGTACTGCTGGTTAGCGATAATGGAGCCGGGATTCCGGAGGAGCATCTGCCCCATCTGTTCGAGCGGTTCTACCGCATCGATGAATCCCGGACCAGACAGCACGGTGGTGCGGGTCTTGGATTATCCATTACCCAATCCATCATTGCCGCACATGGCGGTCAGATGAGTGTGGACAGCACGGTCAACCAAGGAACGGTTTTTCGTGCCGAGTGGCCGGGTATCATTCAGTCCTTAGCCTGAAATCCCCCTTCACAAGCTCCGGCGGGACCACCACCAATGACAAGAACATCGGCCGTCAGTTTGAGTTCCTCATTTGCACGCAATCGATGATCCCCCCTCCTTGATTGCTAAATAATATGAGATCATAACAACAAAAAAAAGGAGATCATGAAGGATGCTCATGATCTCCAGTAGACTGGTCGATTGAAATTATCATAGTTATTCGATTGGAATTACCAACTATATTATCAGCAGATGTGTGCTAACGTATTTTTCCTTATATCCTGACAATTTGGTACAATACACTCGGTACTAGAAGAATGTAAAATGAAGGGACTATGATCGATATGTTCAAAATCTTTATTGTCGAAGACGATACCGGGCTGGTCAACCTGCTGAAAGAGTATCTTCATAAATTCGGTTACATGACGCAGTCCGTTCATGATTTCGAGACGGTACGCGATCAATTTGAATCGTATGACCCCCACCTTGTGCTTCTGGATATCAATCTGCCAAAATACGACGGATATTACTGGTGCCGCCAGTTCCGAAGCCTCTCCACCTGCCCGATCATCTTCATCTCCGCCCGCGACGGGAAAATGGATCAGGTGATGGCGCTGGAGAACGGTGCCGATGATTATATAACCAAACCCTTTGACTACGAGATTGCCATGGCCAAAATCAAGAGCCAGCTCCGGCGTGCCTACGGCTCTTATGCTGTCGCTCAGAATGAGCGCGTGCTCAGCGTTGCCGGACTCACGCTCGACGTTGAACGTCTCTCCCTGTCGCTTGGGCAGAACCAAACGGAGCTCAGCCATACTGAAGCCAAAATTTTGGACGAGTTAATGAAGAAGCCCGAGCAGATCATCAGCAGGGACCGGCTTCTGGAGAAAATATGGGATGATCAGGCCTTCGTGGACGATAATACGCTGAACGTATACATCACCCGCGTCCGCAAGAAACTTGCTGCCCTTGGGATCGAGGATGGCCTTCAAACCGTGCGCGGTCGCGGCTATCGACTGGTACCGAACTGGGGGGACGAAGCATGAGGCTATTTCTGCAAGAACAACGTCCCTTAATGATTGTCTACATAGCCCAGCTTCTCGTGATAACACTCATTTACAGACTGGATGGCTATCGCAATTTGATGGTTAGTCTGTACGCAGGCATCATCAGCTTGCTGCTGCTTCTCGGCTATCTGGTCTTCCGATTTACAGCCAACCGTTCATTCTATAAACGATTAGAACAGCGGCTCCCGGGAGAATCCCTCACCGGCGAATCCTCGGCAGAATCCTCCCATACCCCGCTCGCCGAAGCGCTTCATCAACTGCTGAAAACCCAGTTCCGGCATTACACCACGGATCTGCATAACTATAAGCATAAGATTGAGGGCCATCTTCAGTTCATCAATCAATGGGCCCACCAGATGAAAACGCCGATTTCGGTCATTCACCTGATTCTTCAGGATGATGATGATCCCCGTTTTGCCGCGATCGGCGACGAGCTGGATCGACTCAAAAAAGGGCTTGATCTGGTGCTGTACACCGCCAGGCTTGATACGTTCGAGCATGACTTTCACGTGGAGAACCTGCCGCTTCAGCGAATCGTCCGGAATGTCACTTCCGAGCAAAAGCGTCTGTTCATCCGGCGGAGAATTTATCCGTCCATCCAGATCGATTCCGGACTAACGGTGGCCACGGACGAGAAATGGCTCTCTTTTGTGCTGACACAGCTGCTGACCAATGCGGTTCGGTATACGCTGAAGGAACAAGGCACCCTCTTTTTTAACGGCTACACCCGGGAGAATCAAGTTGTACTTGAAATCCGGGACGAAGGCATCGGCATTCCCCAAAGCGACCTGCCGCGAGTGTTCGACCCCTATTTCACCGGAGAGAACGGGCGCAGGTTCCAGGAATCGACAGGCATGGGGCTGTTTCTTGTCAAACAAATATGCGATAAGCTAGGACATGCCTTCGAAATCGAATCCAAAGTGGATGAAGGAACGACGGTTCGCATCATTTTTGCGGATTCCTCAGGCCACATTGCACAATAAAGTTCAACGGCAGGCAGGGCAGCGCTTTTTGCCCATTCGGAAACGATAGCAGTGGCAGTTCCTGATCTAACTTACGGCAGTTAAAGAAACCTTACAAGGTTGTAAGGTAACTGTAAGTTACGAATATGGCATGAACGCGAAGGAATCTTTTACAATGATATCATCGTTATAGAGGAGTGAAGATATGCCCATCTTGAGCGTCAAGCATCTATCTAAAATCTATGAGGGCAAAGTGGCGTTCCAAGCGCTGAACAATATTCACTTCAACGTCACCAAAGGGGAATTCGTCGGCATTATGGGTCCTTCCGGCAGCGGAAAAACCACGCTCCTCAATCTGATTGCAACCATTGATCAGCCCACAGCCGGAGAAGTGATCATAGGCGGGCGCAATCCTCATCTTCTCAGCAGAAGCGACACCGCTCTGTTCCGGCGCCGGGAGCTGGGCTTCGTCTTCCAGCACTTCAATCTGCTGGATACACTGACCGTTGAGGAAAATATCGTTCTCCCGTTGACGCTGGAGGGCATGCCGCTTGACGAAATGGGCATCCGGCTGAGCCGGATCGCAGATCGACTCGGCATCGGGTCCATTCTGCATAAGCATACCTATGAGATATCCGGCGGGCAGATGCAGCGTACCGCCATTGCCAGAGCGCTCATTCAGGAGCCCTCTCTAATTCTCGCTGACGAGCCCACCGGCAACCTAGACTCCAAAGCCTCCAAAGAGGTGATGCAGACGCTTTCTGCTTCGAGTAAAGAGGCTTCCGCAACGATTCTCATGGTCACTCATGATCCGGTGGCAGCCAGCTACTGTGACCGCGTCTTGTTCATCAAAGACGGACAACTATATAATGAGATGTATTGCGGTGACAACCGCCAAGCCTTTTTCCAGAAAATCATTGACATGCTGGCTTTACTGGGAGGAGGCAGTCATGACCTTTCGACAATTCGCTTTTAGGAATGTCCTGAGGAATAAGCGGACCTATGCTGCCTATTTCTTAAGCAGCGCATTCTCCGTCATGATTTTCTTCGTGTGTGCGCTGTTCCTGTTCCATCCTTCGATAGCGGACGAGATGTTCTATCCGGTTGTTATCCAGGCGATGCTCGGGGCCGAGCTGATCATGTACGTATTCTCGTTTTTCTTCGTGCTGTATTCCGTGGGGGCTTTTCTAAAGACGCGCAAGCGCGAGTTCGGCATTCTGTTCATGCATGGCATGACGGATCGCCAATTTAACAAGATGGTGTTTCTCGAAAATATGATCATCGGCGTAAGCGCCATTGCTACAGGCATCCTGTTCGGCATCATTACAGGCAAGCTGTTTCTGATGGCAGGCTCGGCCTTTCTTGGAATCCCGCCCTTGCCGTTTCGATTGCCCCTGCGTGCGCTTGGACTGACGGTTGCAAGTTATGTGCTGCTGTTTATCATTATCTCGCTGTGCACCTCTAGGCTGCTGCGTCCTAAAGCGTTGATCGATCTGTTTCAGTCCGGACAGCGGCCGAAAACCGCGCCCAGGACATCGCCCTGGTTATCGATATTGGCAGCCGTGCTGCTGGTGGTCAGCTACAGCTTGGCCGCCACGACAAACGCATCGACCCTGGCGCTGCGCATGTTCCCGGTTACCTTAATGACGATGATCGGCACTTATCTGTTGTATACGCAGCTAGGAGTTGCTCTCGTGCGAAGGTTGAAGCAGAGCCGCCGGTTAGCCTGGAGAAGGACCAAGTTGGTCTCGCTATCCAGCCTGCATTACCGGCTTAGGGATCATGCACAGATGTTCTCGATGGTGACAATCGTGCTGGCTGTTTCCTTTTGCTCGGTAGGCGTATTTGCCTCCATCCCGGTGCTCACGAAGCAATTCAACGAGGATTTCCCTGCTGCCATCGGTTATCTCGCCAAAGCGGGGGACACCTCCGAGAAGCAGCATTTACATGAAATCCGGCAGGAGCTTGAGTCGAAAAAAATACCGTTTGAAACGCTATCGTTTCGCGTGAAATATACGGAAGTTGAGCCAGCTTCCGCACAGGTCGGGCAGTTGCAAAATCCGTTGGCACTGATCTCCTTCTCCGACTATAAGGCGGCGGTGCTAATGGCGGGACTGCCATTTGATGAACAGCCGCTAAGCGGTGAGGATGCGCTTGTCCTCATTGCTTCGCAAAATGACAGGGCTTATATCCGCGACCGGGAGCACGCTTCGTACCGAATCCATGATTCCGAACTTCTCCTGCATGAAATCGGTTATTCCGATCATGTCGGCGTACCGGAATATTTGCTGCCGGAAATGGACGACGATTCTCGCTTCGGCGGGCTTGTGGTCAGTGACGAAGCCTTCGCCGCCATCACGAATCCGGTCCGGCTAGAGCGGTACACCGGCTTCTATGTGGATGATTTCACAGAGACGGAGGGCATCGTCCCCCATCTGGCCCCGCGCGGAGCGGTGCGTTATGAGATGGGCCAGCCTTATGCGTTGGCGGTCAGCGGCACGCTCTTTGCCCTTCGAGACAGCCTGTACAATATGCTGCTCTTTGCGGCGCTGCTTGTGGGCACGGTGTTTTTTATCGCGGCAGGAAGTTTCCTGTACTTCCGCCTCTATGCCGATCTGGATTATGACCGCAGGCATTATGCCACGATATCCCGGCTTGGAATGACCGATAAGGAGTTCCGGCGGATCGTCACCGGACAGCTGGCGCTGCTGTTTTTTGTACCGATCAGCCTTGCGATTGTGCACAGCATCTTTGCTTTTATCGCGCTGCAGAGCTACTTCTATTTATCCATTGCGGCTGAAATGGGCATCGTGTTGATCAGCTTCCTGATGATGCAGGTCCTGTATTTCTTCTTTATCCGCAGTCAATATCTGCGCAAGCTGAAGCAGACCCTTATATAAAGGATGCAGCAGCATCCTTATTTTGAAAGAGGTGTAACCCTTGGAAAACTGGATTACGGATATGATGGAGCAGTTCGGCTATATCGGCATCCTGCTGATGATTGCCCTGGAAAACGTGTTTCCTCCGATCCCCTCCGAAGTCATTCTTACCTTCGGCGGATTCATGACCACCTACACGAAACTGACGGTGCCTGGCGTTATCATTGCCGCTACGATCGGATCTGTCGTCGGTGCTGTTATTCTGTACGGGATTGGTCGCCTGCTCGATGTCGAGCGGCTTGAAAAAATCGTAGATCGCTGGGGGCATATCCTCCGTGTCAAAAAAGAAGACATCCGCAAGGCGGATGCATGGTTTGATAAATACGGCTACTGGACCGTGCTGTTCTGCCGCATGATTCCGCTGATCCGAAGCTTGATCTCCATCCCGGCAGGGATGTCCAACATGAAGTTCGGCATGTTCCTCCTCTTCACAACCATCGGCACCCTGATCTGGAACATTATTCTGGTATGCGTGGGAGCCGCTGTCGGCGATTCATGGGAAAAAATCGTAGCCTTCATGGACGTCTATTCCAATATCGCTTATGCTGTAATAGCTGTGGCCGTAATTGCGTTCCTGTTCTTTTTCTTCCGCAAGCGGAGAAAGTCAGCTTAAAGTTACGCATATTCATGCCATTGATCATTCATATCATTACATTTAACATTTTAGTAAGGGAGAGACTATAGGTCATGGATTTTTTAACCATCCTCAAAGCAATTATTCTGGGAATCGTCGAGGGACTGACCGAGTTCGCTCCTGTATCCTCTACCGGTCATATGATCATCGTTGATGATATGTGGCTGAAATCCGAGGAGTTTCTGACGAAATACGTAGCCAACACTTTTAAGGTTGTCATTCAGCTTGGTTCCATTCTAGCCGTCCTCGTTGTGTTTAAGGACCGCTTCCTGGATCTCTTGGGCCTCAAGCGCAAAAAGCCTGAAGCCGGCGTACCGGCGGTTACGGGCAGACTGAAGCTCAGCCAGGTTATCGTCGGTTTGATTCCGGCTGGTGTTCTGGGCGTCTTGTTCGAAGACCTAATTGACGAGCATTTATTTTCTACCGAAACGGTGCTGATCGGACTTGTAATCGGGGCCATCTTCATGATCGTTGCCGATAAAGTCAGCTCGAAAAGAGAGCCGAACGTGGTCACTGTCGACCAAATAACGTACAAACAGGCATTCAGCGTCGGATTGATTCAGTGTTTGTCGCTCTGGCCAGGCTTCTCCCGCTCCGGCTCCACCATCTCCGGAGGCGTCATGCTCGGTATGAGTCACCGCGCGGCGGCGGACTTCACCTTCATTATGGCGGTGCCGATCATGTTCGGAGCCAGCTTACTGTCGCTGCTAAAGAATTGGGAATACTTCACGCTGGAGGCTCTTCCATTCTTCATCGCCGGATTCGTGGCAGCCTTCGTCTTCGCCTTGATCTCCATCCGCTTCTTCCTGAAGCTGATTAACCGGATCAAGCTGGTGCCGTTTGCGATCTATCGGATCGTGCTCGCTGCTATTATTGCGTTGGTGCTTTATCTGTAAAACCGTTCTACAAGTACCGTTTACAATCCTAGAGGTGCTCGGGCACGTATAAAGGGGCTGTCCCAAAGTCATCTTTCATGACTTCTGGGACAGCCCCGTTTTATTAAAAGTGCGCGGATGGCTATGGTATTAACAGACTATATCATAACAATCTTTCCTCTATGCTTCTTTTGTTATAGAACTTCGTTTACCTCATCAGAGAACCATTTCGCGATGATTTGCGGCCTTGTTATGGCGCTGCCTACAACCACACAATGAGCCCCCATTTTGATCGCTTTTGCAGCCTGCTCCGGTGTGTTGAAGTTGCCTTCTGCAATGACTGGTTTCTTACACTGCTTAATCAGTTCTTCCAGCACGGTGAACTTCTCCACATGCTGAGACTGCGGTGTATAACCAATAAGTGTCGTTCCAATGTAGTGGAACCCCAATCGATCTGCTCGCAACCCCTCTTCCGTGGTGGAGATATCCGCCATGAACTTCTGCGAAGGGTATTTTGTAAAGATCGATTGCAGGAATGCCTCATCCTGATCCATCGTTGCTTGCACAGCAATAATTTCAACCCCCGTGCCAACAAGCGCATCCACTTCGGTCATGGTCGCTGTAATGAACGATTGCATACCCGGGTATTCTTTTTTGATAATGCCAATAATGGGCAACTCAACTTGCTTCTTAATCTCTTCGATGTCTTCAACGCTATTAGCACGAATCCCCACCGCA
Source organism: Paenibacillus sp. FSL K6-1330 (assembly GCF_037976825.1). Lineage (NCBI taxonomy): Bacteria > Bacillati > Bacillota > Bacilli > Caryophanales > Paenibacillaceae > Paenibacillus > Paenibacillus sp. FSL K6-1330. The sequence continues at coordinate 982,100 of NZ_CP150269.1, read as the reverse complement.
CCGGATTCGGCAGCCGCAATGGCCATACGCCCCATAATAAATGAACTATGCAACGGTTCGCCTGGCAAAGCCTGACATGATACAATTAATCCTCGATTCACAATATGTTCCCTCCATGCCCTATCCTGTTTTATTCTTCACCAATAGTCTCATTTATCTTTTGTTTAATTAAGTCGGCTTTGGCGCCAAATACAGCCTGAATCCCGCCTTTTACTTCCAATACTGCGGTAGCACCCAGTTCTTTAATTGTATCCTTATCTACCTTCGATACATCTTTGACGGCAACACGAAGTCTTGTAATACATGCATCGACGTCTTCCAGGTTCTCCTTGCCGCCAAGCGCACTCAGCACTTTCATCGCGGTATCTCCAATACTGTCCTTGGATTCAACCGATACGCTCTCCCCATCACTTTCACGTCCAGGTGTCGCCACATTGAATTTCGTAATTAAGAAGCGGAACACAAGGTAATAGATGATCGCCCAGAAGAGCCCGATAATGATGACATAGATCCAATTAGTTCTGGCATTCCCCTGCAGAACCCCGAAGAGCAAGAAGTCGATGGCCCCGCCAGAGAAGGTATTCCCGATACGAACGGATAACATATCCGCGATCATAAAGGATAGACCGTCCAGAGCCGCATGAATCACATATAACCATGGAGCGACGAATAAGAACATAAACTCAATCGGCTCCGTAATCCCTGTCAGGAACGATGTCAGCGCAGCACTAAAGAACAAACCAAACACAAGTTTGCGACGGTTCTTCGGTACGCAATGATACATCGCAAGGCATGCCGCAGGAAGACCAAACATCATCGTAGCAAAACGCCCTGCAAAAAAACGGGTTCCTTCGGAGAACATTCCAACATGATTCGGATCAGCCAGTTCGGCAAAAAAGATTTTCTGCGCACCCACAACTTGCTGACCTGCAACCGTGGCGACACCGCCCAGCTCTGTGAACCAGAACATCGGATAAATCATATGGTGTAGACCGACAGCACCTGTAAGACGAAGCAAGAATCCGTATAAATAGGTTCCGAAATATCCCATGCCGGCAATAGCAGTTCCTGCCGCTACCAGCCATCCTTGAAACGTAGGCCAGATTAAGAAGAAGATCCCGCCTACAAAAATAGCACTAAACGATGAGACGATCGGAATAAACCGCGAGCCCCCAAAAAATCCTAGAAAGGAAGGTAATTGAATCCCCCGGTATCGATTATTCAAATAAGTAACCAGGATACCAATGACAATAGCCCCTACAACCCCGGTGTCAATGGATTCAACGCTTGGATTGAATACCGTGATCATTGCACCAATCGATGCATTCATAACTAGGAACGAGACGGCTGCTGCCAGTGCGGCAGTACCTTTATCTTTTTTCGCTAATCCCACGGCAAGACCAATACACATGATTAGCGCTAAGTTGGTAAACACAACGTTGCCGGCTGCTGACATAATTTGAAAAATAGCTTGTAAAAACGGCGTATTCAGAATCGGATATGCCGCAATCGTATTTGCATTCGATAAGGATCCGCCAATCCCAAGCAGCAAACCCGCAGCAGGTAGGATTGCAATCGGTAACATAAATGACTTACCAAGCTTTTGCAACTGTTTAAACATGGATTTTCCTCCTATTAGATCAAGCATTGTACTTCCATCGCGATATGTCGATTCTACATCATGAAATTATTTTAGTAAATATAATTTTATTAAAATAATTTTATTATTACCTGACAATTAAATCCATGACAACCCTTAGTATGAACAACTCACCAATAAAAAAACCTGTGCCCCTCCAGTAGACGATAAATACGTCTACTTCTGAGGTTCACAGGTACGATGAATGCTTTATTGGTAATCCATTCGATTATGTTCAAGAATCGTATTAACTGTAATTTGCATCCGTCTATTCAAATCCGCATCCGCGAGTAAGATCATACATAAAATATCGATCGCATACATGACGGAAAATTGACTATTTACAAACCTTTCTTTATCAACAAACAATGTATTCGGGACCAGAATAAAAGAGTCCACTTGCTGCGCCAGCGTACTCTCGGAGAAGCTGGTCAGACAGATGACTTTGCACCGATTATTCTTTGCAATTCTGGTTGCGTCGACAATGACAGACGTTTCCCCTGAACTGGAAATCGCAATAACGAAATCATTCTCATTCACTATCGAACTATTGATCAGCATTAAATGCGAATCCGTTATACTCTGCACATTGAAGCCCATACGGAGCAAACGAAGCATCATTTCCTTCGCTGAAAGTCCCGAGCTTCCGATCCCGTATATGAAAATCCGTGCTGCGCCCTTAATCGTTTCAGCAAGCTGATGCAAATATGTAATGTCCAGTAATTGATTCGAACGCTCAATAACTGTCTGATAGAATTTAGATACTTGAATGAGAATATTGTCCTCCACCGAAGGAGCCGTCGCAGTTCGTAGCCTGCCCAACTGAACCTTTAATTCGGCAAAATTATTGCAACCAATCTTCTTGCAGAAATGCGTGATTGTCCCATTCGAGACACCAACATGGTTCGCGAGCACAGATATATTCATGTTATTAATCGATTGACCTTCTTGAAGAATATAATTCGCTACCAACTGTTCTTTCTTCGAGAAACTCGGATATAACTGCTGAATAACCATATAAATATCCATCGAATCCACCACCGCCATTTGGGAATTATAACAAAAAAAGCATAAGGATTCAATATTATTACTATAGTAGGGAGCATTGCTCAGGACCCATCGTAGGAGTAAACATGATGCAACGCAACCACCATCCATCCATGAAGAAAAAAAGAAGAAGCCCTCCGTTTTTGGAGAGACTTCCAGGTTATAGTTGAATGGGAGCTTCCCCTATCCATCAGCGCGCTAGGATCATTTCATTTCTGTAATGATGTGTGAAAGCCAGGAGCCCTGCGCCTCACTCTTCAAACGATAAATTGGTAGGCTCCTCCAGGAGCTCATAGTGAAAATCAAAGTTCGTCGTCGGTACGCTAAGATCCACCTCTTCAAAGCGGAGGCTGTCCAGCCACACCTTGCCTGCCCCCATCAGCAGAACACCGATCGAAATCGTGGCGCTGTCCTCGGGTACGTCGAGCACGATGGCATAGTGATTCCAGTGCATGCTGCCCACAATGCGCCGATCGTTCATATTGTCGAACTGGAGTACGTCTTCCGCTCTGTTGTCAACACGCATCCACAGCCCGCAGTATTCTTTGACGTTCTCGGTTTTGACAAATCCGGAAAACCGCATCCGTTTGCCCGCATACTTATCGGCTTTGAACTGCTGCATCATGGTCGCAAAAGCGCCAGCCTCCATTGGGGTTAGGGCTTTTAGGTAACCGGAAGTGCTTCCTTGGTGGACGGTGGACCGATCGACACCGATTTCATAATCATGCGGGTGGCTTCCGCTCAGAAACCAGCCTTTTAATGCGGATTGAGATTGCTGCTCCATGTGATCCTCTCCTTTAAAGTAGCTTGCGTGTTGAGCGTGAACCGCAAAGATTCTCCGGTAACGCCCCGGCGGCATGCCGTATAATTTTTTGAATGCTCTCGTAAACGACTCCTGACTTTCGAAGTGACAGTGCAGGGAAATGTCGATAATCGCAGCCTCGGAGTGCAGCAGTAGCTGTGCCGCATAACAGAGTCTTCGTTTTCTAAGGTAATCCGCGATGTTCATACCGACCTCCTTCCGAAACAAGCGGTGGAAGTGATATGGCGAAAAACCGGCATAGGATGCAATATCCGCGAGGGTCAGCTGCTCCTCCAGATGCTGCTCCATGTACGCTATACTTTTTTGGATGATACGCTGGGTACTCAAGGTTAGGCCCTCCTTTGTTATAAAGGATACCAAATGGGAGAGGGACGTTTTTGATCTTTTTTGCCAACATCAAAAAGCCCCTTCGATTACAAAGATCGAAGAGGCTTAAACAATGATACGATTCTCGTTATGGATCACAGGAAAGGCTCCCTGCCATGAAGAAGGTATAACCGCGCTTTTTACTTCATCCATCGTTAGCGGCGATACCTTCTCGCAACGAGAAAGAAGAAGAGCTCTAGCCGGTTATCCCGCAAATCATCGATTACCAGTACCCAGATAACTTGAAGTCACACCGATGAATCCCGTTGCACTCCCGCATTACATGCTCTTTGTGAGTGAGCATAAAATATTGCCGGATGAGTGTCGGACGTTTCGACATGACCTCACGTCTTGAGGATACGTGTCCTCGACGGCAAGCACATGACCGAGCGCGTAATCCTGCTGTACGGCTAATGCCGCAAAAACCGCATTATCCCAGCGGCTTCAGCTGAACGGTACGCTTGGTGCTTGCGGATTCATACGCTGCAATGGCAACACGGGCAGAATAGTAGCCGTCTTCCCCTGTTATTTCGACCGGCTTGCCGTCGCGAATGCTGTCGATAAAGCTGTTGACGAGACCTTCATCCATATCATCGCCCCAGAAGCTCCACGCAGCTTTCCCAGTTACATCGCTGTAGACATCGTTCTTCTGGGCAAAAGAATCAATGTTCAGCACACCCTTGGTGCCGATGATCTCAAGCGTTACATCCCCCCAGGTCGGGAAGGTGCGATTACGGGACCAGCTTGGGTCCAGTACAGCCACGACGCCATTCGCGAATTTGACGTGGACCATACCGGCATCGTCAATCTCCGTGTCATTGAAGAGCGTTTCCGCATGGGCGTATACTGCCTCTGCCTTGCTGCCGGTAAACCAGTGCATCAGGTCCATCACATGGACGGTATGGTCCAATACAGCTCCGCCACCCGATTTCTCCCGTTCGATAAACCAGCCGCCAGGCATGCTTCCCCGGTTGGTTCCCTTCATGGCCAAAATTTCGCCGATCTGCCCTGCGTCAATCGCTTCCTTCGCCTGACGAACGGACGTAATATAACGGCAAGGAAAAGCCGTCATAAGCTGCACGCCATGATCCTTGCACACTTGAATCATCTCCAGCATCTCGGACTCGGACAAACCTAACGGCTTCTCGCACAGCACATGCTTGCCCGCCGCAGCGGCAAGCTTGGTAAGTTCCGCATGACGTGCATTTTCCGAACAGATGACAACAGCATCCAGTTCCTGTGCCAGCAATTCATTGTAGTCCGCATAATACGGGATTCCCCGGTCCACAGAGTAAGGACGCACGCGCTCCGCGTTTTCATCCGCGACTCCGACCACCTCGACATCATCCCGCTTCAGCATGCCTAGGAGATAGCTCGCTGCATGCATATGGGCAAAGCTGATAAAGCCTACTTTAACTTTCTTCATGAAACCGTCCCTCCGATCATCACGGGCTGTCCAGTCTGAGCCGATTGCTCCGCTGCCTGAGCGATTTCAACGGCATAGCAAGCATCCTTAATACTTACGAGCGGCTCGCTGCCGTTTCGGATGCACTCGATAAAATGCTGCACCTCGTTATAATAAGGGTCATGCAGACTTGGGCTTGAAGGAACCTGTACAGCTGCTCCCTCCCCTGCCTCCGCATTGACCAATTTAATGTCCAAAGACTGCACCTGATTGCTATCAAATCTTATGATTCCCTGGTCACCCGAAATCTCGAACTGCGTCGTAAACGGTCCGGGATACCCCCAATAGCCGGTTAAACTGGCGATTGCACTATTTTTAAAATGAAGCGTAAGCTGAGCATACTCCATCTCAGGCTCATCCCGCTTAACGATGGAAGCATATACCGACTCCACTTCTCCGAATAGCCAGCAGGCAAAATCGATATCGTGAATCATGAGATCCATAATAACACCGCCGCTCTTACTCGGGTCGTTATACCATCCATCCATACCCTGCGGATACGAACCGTACCGCTTGAAGTGAGCCATCTTCGGTGTTCCGATGTTCCCGGAGTGGGCCTGCCGATAGGCATCATGATAGTTCGGGAAGAATCGGACGACATGTCCGATAAACAACCGGACTCCGTTTTTCTCGCACGCCGCCTTCATCTCTTGTGCATCCTCCAGGGTCAATGCAGCCGGTTTTTCGCAGATGACGTGCAGCCCTTTTTCAGCTAGTTTCAATACAAACGGTTTATGGAGATAGGTGGGCAGACACACCGCAACCGTTTCCAAATCTTTTTGTTCAAACAGCGACTCTACATCCGTGTATGCCTTCGCCCCGGTCAAAGCTGCAGCCCGCTCCGCCCGCCCGGCGTTAATATCGACCACACCCGTCACTGTTACTCCCGGCATTTTCGCCAAATTATGCGCATAGGCTGTCCCCATCGTTCCGCAGCCCAAAATCGCAATGTTCATGCTTATCCCTCCAGTATACCTATAATGACTTGGACCAAAAAGTGATGCCGTATCCGTTGTCCGCGAATACTACCCACCCTGTTACATTCTTCATATAGCGCAACATTCCTGCCTCTATTTCGCATGATTCGTGCTTTTTTGAACTTATGCCGCTAACTTGGTAAAGTGTATATATAGAGTAGAGAGAAAGGGTGTAGCGAGAACATGTCAGAACTTGTCGTTCAAACGAAAGGCGGGCATATTCAAGGCAGTTCGGAAAACGGAGTACGTGTATGGAAGGGGATCCCTTATGCGAACCCCCCGGTAGGCCCGCTTCGATTCCGTGCTCCTGTTCCCCCCGATTCATGGGACGGGATAAAAGATACCACCGCCTTCAGCCCCATGTGCCTTCAGCCAATAGAATCCACGTCAAGCATGCTTGGCGGAGGAGTGGCCAAAACGGTGTCCGAGGATTGTCTCTACCTCAATGTGTGGGCACCCCTGAATACGCCAGCGGAGCCGCTGCCCGTCATGGTATGGATTCACGGGGGCACTTTCATCACGGGCTCCGGCAGTTTGCCAAGCTATAACGGTACATCTTTCGTACTCAGAGGCGATGTGATTGTGGTAACCATCAATTACCGTCTGGGTCCGCTAGGCTTTCTCCATCTCTCCCCATACGGCGAATCCTTTGCCTCTAATACCGGTTTATTGGACCAGATTGCGGCCCTGCAATGGGTACGGGATCATATCGCGGCCTTCGGCGGCGACCCCAAACGGGTCACGGTATTCGGAGAGTCGGCCGGCAGCATGAGCATTGCAGCTTTACTTGCAATGCCGGCAGCCAAAGGGTTGTTTCAGCGAGCCATCATGGAAAGCGGTGCTGCCCAGGTGATGGCTCCGGAGCAGGCACAGATGATAACGGCTGGTTTGCTTAAAGAGCTGGACATAACGCCTGATAAGGCCCATCAACTTGAATCCCTCACAGGTGAGCAAATATTCGAAGCCGGGGAACGGCTGAAGAAACGAATCGGTCCCGGCGTCAGCATGATCTTCCAACCAGTGCTGGAACCCCACACGCTGCCTCATGATCCGCTGCAGGCTATTCAATCGGGCTGGGCGAAGGACGTGCCAATCCTGATCGGAACGAATCTCGATGAAGGCGCCTTGTTCTTCCGGCCGGACATGCCGCTTGTGAAGGAGGACGATCTTGTCCGCACCGTTGAAATGATGACCGGCATCCAGGATGCTGCGCCTATCACCAAAGAATATCCGTACAGCATCGACGGACATGCCCAGATTATGACCGACCTGTATTTCTGGCGCTCGGCCCTGCAGTTCGCTTCCGCTCAGAGCAAGCACACGCCGGTATGGATGTACCGATTCGATTGGACGCTGCCGAATCATCCGGTTCTCGGCAAAGCGATGCACGCACTGGAAATACCGTTTGTATTCAACACGCTGGGGCTGTTTCAGAACATCGGTGTGCAAGTCGATGCCGCCACACAAGCCCTTTCCGACCGAATGCAGGATGCTTGGATTGCATTTGCGCGCAATGGCTCACCGGATACGGAGGCACTGCCGTGGCCTGCTTATGATCTGGCATCACGTTCAACGATGATATTCAACAACGACAGCAGGATCATCGAGGATCCGGATGCGGAGAAGCGGGAAATGCTGCAATTATAAAATGAACAAGTGACGGCGACACCGTCAGTCTTTGGGGCGGCTGGCCAACTCCAGAAGACCCGTCCAAATAGAAACAAAGCTGGATAAAAGCCAAGTAAGGCTGTCCCTATCATGCAGAATGGTCTGCTTGAGGAGACAGCCTTATTTCATTGCATGTCGATCCTTAATTTACGAATAGGGATCCCTGTTCATTATAGGCATGGAGCAGCGTGTACCGACTGTTTCGAACCTTGTGGGCTTCACTCAGGCTCCGCTTCAGCAATTCGCTCTTGATCGGAAGCTCCGATACCCCGGCTGGTCCGCCAACCGAGCGCATCAGATCGGCCAGCTCTACCGGTTCCGGGATTTGCATTATTTGCGATCGGATTTCGTTCCAATGCTGCGTGATCCGAAGTTCAGTGTCATTCGCACCTACAGAGGCGCTTCTGTACATCTCAAGCCCCTGTTCCCCAAGACGGTGATACAGCTTCGAGATTTCCACGCAAGCGGCACCCACCTTGGCACCGTGCAGCAGCTGCTTCTCCCCTAGCCGGATAAACTCCATCTCCCAATAGTGGGACAGATGATGCTCCGAGCCTGAAGCCGGATGGGATTGACCGAACAGCAGCATGGCTAAGCCCGATTCAACGAGCGCACCCATTAAGATGCGTACACCCTCCTCGGTTCGCTTCCCAATCTGCTCGACCCCGTTCACGCATTGGTTGAGCGCGGATCGCGTAATATCCGCCGAAATTTGCAAATAGGGTTCATCAGCCACCAGGCTGCCGAATTTCCAGTCGAACAGGGACGTGTACTTGCCCAGCATATCCCCGAACCCGGCCGCGGTAAGCTGCGGGGGAGCCGACATGAGAATATCGACATCCGCAAAAATCGCGCTCGGTCCAATAGCTGGAATCGTCTTCTTCTCACCCCGTATAATGATGGGCGCTCCCTTGGAATTAAATCCATCCACCGAAGCGGCCGTGGGTACCGAGATGAATGGGATACCCGCGGTATAAGCAGCGTACCGGCTAATATCGTGAATCGTTCCCCCACCTACCGCAAGCACCGCCTTCGCCCTGCTTTGCTGGATATCCAGTATGACCTGAATCAGGGAAACCTCATCCGCGATAACATCTCCCTTCCGGTCAGGAAGAAGCTTGGTAACTTGGACCTCAATCGAGGATTTCGTAAGCAGGTTCGCAAGCGGCTGGCCCGCTATGTCATAAGTATTGCCGTCTACGACCATCACCACCGAGGTCCACTGTTTTGTCTCAAGGTAACCCGCGACCTCGCGTAGAGCTCCGTACTGAATCTGAATCGACTCCACTTCGTCCAGATTCGAAAGCTGCCTAGCAGGTAAATGCGCCGCAAAACTTCGGATATTCGATAAAATGGAGGTCATATCCGCGTGCCCTTCTTTCCGATCATCGCCAGCGCCGGAAGGGGGTTATTGCAGGTCATGCCGGTAACCCCGCATTCCAGCGAATAGCGGACACCCTCCTCATCGTCCGGGCAATAGCTCCAGACCAGCAGCCCCTGTTCCTGGAACCGGGCAACGAGCTCTGGCGTAAGCAGCGACATCTCTACGCCGATTGCCCACATCTTGGAGTAGGTTCCATCCTCCTCGAAGACAAATCGGGACATTTTCTCACCCGGGAAGCCCTGTGTCTTCAGACCATGCGTATCATGAATATGCGTCAGAACTTCTGCATCGAAACAGGTGAATACACAGCGCGGCAGGTACCCGTATTGGTTCAGCACATCAACCGCCAGGTCTGCGGTTTCTTTGGCATCAGGGCTTGGCTTAATTTCCACGTTGCACAGAACTTCGGGATATTCCCGGAGCAGCATGCATAGCTCCGCAAGCGTCGGGATCTTCAATCCTTCAAACTCCCGAGCGAACCAGCCGCCCGCATCCAAAGCCTTCAACTCCGCAAGCGTGTAATCCCTTACCTCGCCGGCGCCATTGGTCGTACGCTGAACGGTTGCATCATGGATAACCACCACTTCATTATCACGCGTCAGCCGGAGATCAAACTCCAGCATATCTACGCCTAACTCCAGCGCCTTGCGAAAGGCCAGCAGTGTATTTTCAGGATAAGCTGATTTATACCCGCGGTGTGCAGCCACCATCGTACAGGATGGTTCCCGTAGTCGTTCGATCATATGTCCTGCCACTCCTTTACCAGTTGTTATTGGGCCAAAATCCGTTCCGTTTCTTTCTTGAAGGTATCCAGCGTAGCCGGAATATCCTTGCTGTCGTACATGATCGCTTCCATAGCCGAGAAGAACTCATGCATAATCTCCGGCCATGCCACGTCCTTATTGGTATCGACGGCAAATTCCAGCTGATCATAAGCGACTTTGCGGTTCGGTTCTTTGGCCCACAGCTCTTGGATCTGCTCCGACTCCACCATCTTCTTCGTGAATGGCAGGTAGCCAGATTGCAAAATAAATTCAAGACCGCCTTCCTCTTCCATCTCCATCCACCGGATGAATTCCCATGCCGCTTCCTTGTTCTTGGAAGAGGACAGCATCGTCACATTCGCGCCTCCGGTCGGATTCGCATACACTTCGTCCTTAGGCAGGAACGCTGTGACGTAATCGAAATCCACCGCGCTGGACAACCCGCCAATCGATCCCGTAGATTGATACATCATTCCGACCTTGCCTTCCACAAACATGCTGTTCACAATGTTGCCGGAATCCTGAGCCGGCGGATAATACAAGGCGCCTGTGCTCTGCAGGTCTTTAAGGTAAGCGAACATCTTGGCGCCGACACCGTTATCCCCGAAGCCGATCGACGTATTGTCATCATTGAAGAAAGTGCCGCCCGCCTGCGAGATCATGGCAATCGGATACCAAGTGTCATAGGGCATCGTAACGCCGTATCGCTTATACTCGCTGCCTTCCTTGACTACAAGCGCATTTGCGACCTCCTTCAGCTCCTCCCATGTGGTCGGAATTTGCAGCCCCTGCTCATCCAGCAATGTTTTGTTCACATGCAGAATCGGGGTGGAACGGTTCAGCGGCAGCGATACCAATTGGTCATTGAAGACGGAGTGTCCCATCAGTCCCGGCGTAAAGTCATCGGCGCTGATGCCAGAGCCTTCAAGATAAGGCGTCAGATCCTCAAGCACTTCCGAATCTGCGAACATCTGAACATAGGCTCGCTCCAGCATGCTGACATCCGGACCGGTATCGGAGGCTATCGCCTGCTGCAGCTTGGTTACCGTCTCGTCATAACTCCCCTGAAAGGTGCCTACCACTTCGATATCCTCATGGGATGCATTAAAGCGCTGAATGAGTGCATCCATGTATTCCCCGTTCTTGCCTCCCAACGAGTGCCAGAACTGAACTGTAGTTTCCCCTTTGTCTCCGGACGGGGCTTCGGCTCCCCCGCTTCCCGGCGCTTTGCCCGTATCACCGGAAGTTCCCCCACCACCACACGCGGCAAGCAAACTGAATAACATAATGACGGATAGCAGTGTATACCATTTGGATTTCATATGACTCATTCCTCCATTAATCATTCGATTATGAATTGCCGAACCCTGTTATTTCCTGGAATTATTTAATACCTGAATAAACAAAAGCCTTCACGATGTGCTTCGAGCAGAATACATACACAAGCAGGATGGGCACCACAAGAATCACATTGCCGGCCATGATGATATGCCAGTTGCTGATACCCTCGGTCTCCCTTAGCATGGCGATCCCCAGGGTCAGCGGCCGGACGGCAGCTGAATCGGTCATGACGAGCGGCCAGAAATAGTCATTCCAGTGACTGACAAAGCTGAACAGCGCGATGGTCGCAAGTGCCGGCTTCGACATGGGAACCATGATTTTCCGAATGATTTTGAATTCGCTCGCATTATCAAGACGGGCCGCTTCAATGATTTCCTCCGGAATCTGCATGAAGTACTGCCTCAGCAGGAAGATGCCGAAGGCATTCGAGATGAACGGGATGATCTGCGGCAGCAGGGTTTTGACTAATCCCCAATCCGCCATCATCAGATAGACCGGTATGAACGTAACCTGACCCGGGATCATGAATGCCAGAAGGATCATGCCGAACAGCAGCGTTTTTCCCGGAAACTTATACTTCGCAAATGCATAGGCAGCCGGGATCATGATCAGAAACTGCAGAACGATGATGGATCCGGTAACGACAACCGAGTTCCTGAAATAGGTAAGAAAAGGACCTGCATTCATCGCCTCCGCGAAGTTGCCCCATTTCGGCGAGGCCGGAAACCACGTCGGTGGAAACGTCATCGTTTCCCGGAATGTCTGGAGTGATGTGGAGATCATCCACAGAAACGGAAAGATGAAAATCATGAGCACTGCGGCCTTCAGTAAATAGCCAAGCGCCGTCCATACGATTTTTAAATCAAAGGTCTTCAAACTGTGCCTCCTTTCTGCATGGCCAAAGCCTTATTGATAATGGACCTTCTTGGACAGTAGCCGGAAATAGATGAACGTAAGCAGTCCGATAATGGCCATGAGCACGACGCCTGTCGCAGCCGAATAACCGATGTTGGTCGTTCGGAAGCCGTATATGTAATACACAAGCGTGGTCGTTGCATTATTCGGTCCTCCGCCTGTCATCACCTGAACGGTATCAAATACTTTGAAGGAACCGATCGTCATGATGATCAGGATAAAAAACAGCTGCGGCGAAATCATCGGCAATGTGATTTTATAAAACACCTTGAACCTGCTGGCATTATCCAGCGCCGCCGCTTCATAAATGCTTGGCGATATGCTCTGCAGGGCCGCAACGATAATCAGGGTGTAATAACCGATGGCCTGCCAGACCGATACGATAATGACGGATATCAATGCGGTCTTGGAGCTTTGCAGCCATGCGGACGGCGGGAGCCCCACCAGCTTGAACAGATAATTGAGAAGTCCTTGATTCGGCTCCATCAGCCACAGCCAGACCAGCGAGATCGATACAATGGAAACGACGTGCGGTGTGAAAATCCCAGCCTGAACGACCGAATTGAAACGGCCCTTCTTGTTCAGCCACACCGCAATCAACAGGGACAGCAGCATGGTTAGAATCACGACGCCGACTGTATAGATGGAAGTGTTCCATAACGCTTTGTAGAAATCCCCGCGACCCAGAATCTGGGTGAAATTGTCCAGTCCGACAAACTTGCTCTTATCCTTGTTCATCAGGTTGTATTTGAACAGGCTTAAGTAAATCAGATAACCTACCGGATACATCACAAACAGCATGATACCCGCCATGGCCGGCGCGATTAGCACATAGGGCCTGATCCCTTCCCAAATCCGCTTCTTATCCATGAGCCAGCCCTCTCAGCCGCTCCATAAACTCCCTATAGCGGATGTCCTGCTCTGCGACCCGCTTCTCATCCGCCCCGAAGAAAAACAATTTATCCGCCGGCACGCCGAGATATACCTCCTGATCGACATGAAATTTGTCATCCTGGCACTTCACCATGAAGGCCTGGCCCTCCATCGTCCTTACCTGATAAATTGTCTCGGAGCCCAGCATTTCGCGCGTGATGATCTCACCCTTGGTCGTATAATGAAACGACTCCGGTTCTGTGCCGATCACAACGCTCTCCGGACGGAATCCAAATGTAGTGCGGTCGTCGCCCAGCGGCGCAATGTTCATGGGAGGAACCCCGATAAACTGGGCCGCAAACAGATTGCTAGGCTCGCGGTACACCACCTCAGGTTGCGCTTCCTGCTGAATGACGCCTTTGTTCATAAGCACGATGGTATCTGCCATCGACATCGCCTCGATTTGGTCATGGGTCACATAGACAAAGGTCGTTCCCAGCTTCTTGTGCAGTTCAATCAGCTCGATCCGCATCTGAACCCTCAGCTTGGCATCCAAATTGGACAGCGGCTCATCCATCAGGAATACGGACGGATCCTTAACCATCGCCCGGGCCAAAGCCACTCGCTGCCGTTGTCCGCCAGACAAGGTAGAAGGCTTACGATCCAAGTAATCGTTCAGTCCCACGGTTGCCCCTATGGTCTCCACCAGACGTGTGCGTTCTGCTTTGGGAACCTTGTTGTTCACGAGACCAAACTCGATATTCTCGCGAACCGACATCGTTGGGTAGATTGCGTAATTCTGAAACACCATGGCCACGCCGCGCTTCCCCGGTGCAATTCGCGTAACATCCTTGCCATTGATAAGAACGGAACCGGAGGTTTGAGGGTCAATGCCTGCAATCATCCTTAAGAGCGTTGTTTTTCCACATCCTGACGGACCGACCAGCACGGTGAATTTTCCGTCTTCGATGGTAAGATCCAGGTCCTGGATAACGGTTTGACGATCAAACGACTTGCTTACTTTCACAAATTCAATGGATGCCAAGAGCGATCCCCCTCACGAAAGTGTAATGATGTTGTCATGACAAGCAAAAATCAATGAATCCATAAAAATGAAATCCCTTACATACACCTGATAATAAGTACGCATCAAATGCACATGTAATGATCACTTTTGTTCATTTTTATTTAATTCGATTGTAGATGTGCAATATTAGGAGAGTGTTAGACCTTCGTACGGATTTTGTAAATTCGCTTCGTATCAAGGGATTTAACATGGAATTAACATAATGCGAGTACACTAATAAGACATGGAATCCTTAAGCATAAAAGAGCAAAAATGCGCATTGTATGTACAAACGCACCTAAACTGCTCATTGTCCATTCAGGAAGGGAGAAATTATCGATTGCTGGCACATGAACGAAAGAAAAGGATCATTGATTACGTAAGGCAATACCGAACAGCAACGGTTGCTGCGCTGGCATCGGAATTCGGTGTTCACACGGCCACCATTCGCCGTGATTTGGCGGAGATTGAACAGGAAGGCGCTTTGAAGCGCACACATGGCGGGGTCATCATGGAGCAATGGACGCATAACGAGCCATCCTTTAATGAGCGAACCAACTTTCACCGGGACGAGAAAATACGCATCGGTCAGCTTGCGGCTTCGCTTGTGGAAGACGGGGAGAATATCATCATTGATTCGGGAACAACCACCCTTCATATTGCGACGCATCTTGTGCACCGCTCGGACATTACGGTCATTACGAACGATATGAACGTTGCTGTTGAGCTCCGCGATGCTCCGGGTATCAAAGTCATTCTGACCGGCGGGGAGCTGTACCCCTCGAGCTATATGCTAAACGGCATGTTTACCGACCATGTACTGAAATCCCTGCATGTCGAGAAAGCGTTCATTGGTACCCCTGCCTTGCATCCTCAGCATGGCCTCATGCACCCGGAGGCGCTGCTCGTCCCGGCCAAACAGAATATGATTCAAGCCGCCGGCGAAATTGTCGTGGTCACCGACCACAGCAAGATTGGCAAGCTGTCTCTGCACACAGTCGCTCCCAACAGCGCCATACATACCCTCGTCACCGGCACTGAGGCTTCCGACTCGGATATCAAGCCGTTTCAGGAACGAGGCATTACCGTGTACAGGGTTTGAGGCTTGCGCTCTTTGTATACCTTGGCATACCATTGCATACCTTTGCATACCTTACGTACCATTGCGTACCCTTGGCATACCTAAACATCCTTCTTACAGAAAACACAAAGGGCACCCCTAGGGGTGCCCTGATAACGCTGCGGCTTGCTGGCAGCTTATTTATTTCTATTCCACTGCTATGTTTACCATCCAAGTGACAACAAGCTCATGCTGCCTTTAACTCTCAAGGATAACTCTTCTACTACCATTAAGACTAGTTGGGGAGCTGACTTCGATTCCCCCCGCTTAGACCAAAAGGGCAATATGCAGAAATTCACTGTACGTCCAAAAATACGATCGTCATATCATTCAATATGTTCAAAACTCAACTTGTTCTTTGGTGTGAGGACTTCCTTACGGACTCAGAATACCTTATTTCATAGAAAACAGCCCTTTTAGTAATTTTAGCGGACCCAGCAAACCTTATTTGCTGTTTTAATCGGTGTTTGCTCCCGTAATTCTCATAATAGCGGACCTGGAGTCCGGTACATTGTGAAAAATCGGGTTATGATCTTAAATAACGGAACTAGGGTCCGTTAAAGTTGACGAAGGCCATGAAATCATCGAATGAAGAACATCGACAGTCAGGGAACCCACAACATTTCGATAGGTACTTCCAAGAGCCACCAGGGTCAATGCGTAGCCGACGGGAGCTATTTCCTCTACACATATTAATGAACCCCACTCTCCCATTCCTTCCTCGGCGGCTTAAAAAAAGATCCGGCAGTCATATGACGCCGGATCCTCGCACACTATTCGATTAAGGGATGACTTTCCAAACATCGGCAGATCCAGGAGTTTCGCCTTGAGTCCACCATTTTGCCTCATAGTTCACGCCGTTGTAGCTGACTTTGCTGCCACCTAAGTAAACGGCTGTTGCATTCCATGCCGGATAGGTCGTTGTGCTTCCGGATGTTGATACGGAAAGGGGAGCGGATGCTGATGATTTGCTGCCCGTACTGCTTACGGCTACCACAGTATACGTGTAGGACGTTCCTTCGGCTAACCCCGTATTGGTATAGGAGGTTGTAGTAGATGTGCCCACTAGGGATCCGTCACGGTAGATTTCGTAACTGGAAGCACCTGTGGAAGCTGCCCATGCCAAGGAAACACTGTTGTTGGTTTGGGATGGGGAAGTAAGTCCTGTCGGTGCCGGTACGCCTGGGTTCGGAGTTCCGCCGCCACCGCCAAAGTCCACATCGATAACGTTATAGAAAGCGTTAGCTGTGTCAGCTACTTCCCATACCGCCAGAATGACATGGTAACCGGATTTAGCAGGAACGTTACAAGTAGATGCATAGTTTGTCGGAGGTTTTACACCGCCGTAGTCAATGGAGCAGAAAGGCGTCAGATCAAACGAAGCTCTGCTCAGTGGAGCATTTTGATCCCAGCCGTCTTTTGTAATATAGTATTTCCAGCTTGCCGTCACATGATTGGCTGTCAAATGCCATTGGAACGTTGTGGTTCCCGGGGAAATGCTTACTTTGCTCCAGCGAGTTGCGGATTGCTCGTCAAGTTTAGGGAACGCGCCGCCTGCACTGGCGATTTTGCCATCGGCAGGACCTGCATTCGGCCAGCCTTTAGGGGCTTCCAAGCTTTGAGGCTCATACACGATTGCGCCGCAATCGGTATTTTGCCCCTGCTTACACAGAATGGCGCGGCTGCCTGGAGAATCGACATACCCGTGGGCAAAAGCTTTATCCGCAAATAAAACCATGAATAAGGTCATCACTAACATCGTGGAACCGGCAATGATTAGATGCTTGAGCCAAGCTTTGTTCGGCAAACTTAAAGTCATACAATTAATCCTCCTTTAATATAAAAGATAATAAATAAAGCGTTTACACAACCTCCGGCTGTTCAGTCCACCTCCTTTCTTCGATACAGTAGTTACCCTCTTAACTTGACTAGATAACTTGACTGAACTTGGAAATCTTCCACAATCATCGTCCAAGCTTTACCAGTACTATAATTATTTTAAAGCATCTGGAAGCCTTATCCCATAATACTAATCAACGATTTGTTACACATTTCAACGAAATTGGATAAATATGTAACGCAAAATGTTATGAAAGTACACTGAATTTGCTGAAAACAATCAAAAAAACAAAATATAAAAAAGCAAGAATCCCTGTGGATTCTTGCTTTCATCCAAACTTTTTATCCGTTCTGTTCGGCAGAACGACTCCTATTCCACGCCGTCCTTAAAATGCTTCGTATAATGTTTATCCCCTTTGTGCTCCAAATCCTCAATCGTAAGCTCCAAGGTATGCACAATTTGTTCCTTGACCTGATTCAAGGTGTCGAAATAAACATGTTCCTCCGTCCCCACAATGCGTGTCCCACTGAGTGCCTGAACAGCCTGGTAGACCCGGTGCTGTTCGGCCAAATCATCAACGGCTTTCAACGTATGTTTCATCTGAAGGAACAGGTCCTTATGATGCTGGGTCGTCAAACGCTTTTCAAGCTCCTCGATTCTGGCATTCATGGCAGCTCTCTCCTTCACAATAAGATGCTTTCGATTATACTTCCCTGGCATTCGCATTTCCAATAAATTCTTCTTATATATATCACGGTTTCTTTCCAATGAAACAGGAAATTGACCACTGCTCAGCGAACTATGATAACGTTAACATTTTGCACAGCTACATACACTCAGAAGGACGAAATCGATCAAACATTTGGAGGTAGCAATGGAAAACAACGGACTCGGAGGAAAAAGCATTATCCTCAGACTAGAAATGAATACACAAGAAATCAAATTCGGTCAAGTTGCATCCGCCATATTTGAGGCGGGGGGAGACATGGTCGCCATCGACGTCATTCAGGCGAGCGGCCACATTACCGTACGCGATATTACTATTACGGTTACGGACAGCGTGGATATCGGTAAAATTACTAATTCAGTGAAAAATCTAAAGGGCGTCCGGCTCGTCAACGTTTCGGACCGTACCTTCCTGCTGCATCTCGGCGGCAAGATCGAAACCCAGCCCAAAATCCCAATCCAAAACCGTGATGACCTGTCGCGCGTCTATACGCCAGATGTTGCCCGCGTATGTGCAGCCATCCAAGAGGACCCGAAAAAAGCCTTTACGCTTACAATTAAAAGAAATACGGTGGCCGTCATCTCGGACGGAAGCGCCGTACTCGGTTTGGGCAACATCGGTCCTTATGCGGCCATGCCGGTCATGGAAGGAAAGTCGATGCTCTTCAAACAGTTTGCAGGAGTAGACTCCTTTCCGATCTGCCTGGATACCCAGGATACCGAAGAGATTATTGCCTGCATCAAAGCAATGGCTCCGGCTTTTGGCGGCATTAACCTGGAGGATATCTCCTCACCGCGCTGCTTCGAGATTGAACAACGACTGCGGGATGAGCTGGACATTCCCGTGTTTCACGATGACCAGCACGGCACGGCGGTGGTTCTGTATGCGGCACTGATCAATTCGTTGAAAATTGTCGGGAAATCGATCGATAACATTAGGGTCGTGGTATGTGGAATCGGTGCTGCGGGCGTAGCATGCAGCAAAATCCTCCTGTCAGCCGGTGTCAAGGACATCATTGGCGTAGACCGCGAGGGTGCACTGGTTGGCGGACATGCATATAGCAATAGTATGTGGCAATGGTACGCAGAGCATACGAACCCGAATAAAGTCGAAGGTTCCTTGCGTGAAGTGATCCAAGGTGCCGACGTGTTCATCGGCCTCTCTGCCGGCGGCCTGCTCCGCCGTGAGGACGTACAAGCCATGGCCGATCAACCGATCGTATTCGCAATGGCAAACCCTACGCCCGAGATCAAACCGGAAGAGGTCGAGGATATTGTAGGCGTCATCGCAACCGGACGTTCGGATTATCCGAACCAGATTAATAACGTCCTCTGTTTCCCGGGTATTTTCCGTGCGGCCTTGGACTGCAGAGCGACCACGATTAATGAGGAGATGAAGCTGGCTGCAGCCGAAGCCATTGCATCCGCCGTATCGGACGAAGAACGCAACCCGTCGTATATTATTCCAAGCGTGTTCAACCAGAACGTCGTGAAAGCCATTCGGGAGCTTGTCGTGAAAGCAGCTGTCAAAACCGGCGTTGCCCGGAGAATTCCGCGTGAATAAGAAATCCCTCATTCGGAAGTTCAATAAACAGGCAGCGATATATGAAAGGAACACCAGGCAACGGAGGCTCGGTGAATGGAGACAGCGGCTGCTTCAGGATGTAGAGGGTGACGTGCTTGAGGTAGCTGTTGGTGCCGGCGCGAATTTCCCATTTTATCATCGCGATAAGGTGAACGTAACGGCTGTCGATTTCAGTCCCGAGATGCTAAGCCGTGCGCGGCGGATGGCCTCCGAGCTTGGCATTCGGGCCAGTTTCCTGGAACGGGATATCGAGACGCTGGAGCTGCCGGAACGTTCCTATGATTGCGTTGTATCCACCCTGTCGCTATGCGGCTATGAGGATCCGGTCAAAGCCTTGAATAAAATCAACCGCTGGGCCAAACCCGGCGGCCGCATTTATTTATTGGAGCATGGCATGAGCACGAATCGGCTCCTTGGCGCCATGCAGCATCTGATCAACCCCGCAGCACGGCGGATATCCGGCTGTCATTATAATAGGGACATGATCCAGATCGCGAATGCCTCGGAACTGAATATCATGAAGACGGAGCGCTATTGGAACGGCATCGTCCATCTAATCTGGGCACAAGCAACTTGATCCATTCATTGATTTTGACCTGTCTGCATAATTTTAATGTAAGCTCTTATTAATTGATCTGGAGGAACTTGTTATGAATACAAGGCCTGATTCTAATGAATATTTGCTCCTCGCCGAAAAATACGTCTCTCTTGTCCCCGAAGGCCATATTGCTGAGGTATTGCAGCGGCAGCATGATGAAACGTTGAGATCGCTCAGCGATCTGACGGAAGAACAAGCGAATGTTCGTTATGCGGAAGGGAAATGGAGTCTAAAACAGGTGGTCGGACACATCGCCGATGTAGAGCGCTTATGGAACTACCGCATTCTCTACATCGCGCGTGGGGATGCCCGTGAATTTTCGGGATACGACCGGGAGATTTTTGTCCAGAATTCTCCTTTCAGCCATCTCCCGTTACGGGAAGCCCTTAAGGATTATGCTGCCGTCAGGCAGTCTACCATTACACTGGTTGGAAGCTTGACGGAGGAAGCTCTGCTGCGTCAAGGTACATTCAACAATTACCCGCTCTCCGCCCGGGCAGCCGCCTATGTCATAGCTGGGCATGAGCTTCATCACCTGAATATTCTGCGGGATAAATATTTAACGTAGTTTATGAAGATTGCTTAGCAAGGGTCTAATATTGCTTATTCTTAACAAAATGGGGGTGTCCATAAAGATCTTAGATCTGACGGGATCCCCCTTTTTCTGTTAGGAGACGCTCCGTGTACGAATCGTTTCGTCCTTTCCGCTAGAAATACAAAAGGAGACCGTTTCTTGGTAAAATGGAAGTGCGACCCACCAACTCATTCTTGTATGATGTAAAGGTTGGCAGCGCAAGCTGTCTTAACTCCAATTCCATACCTCGATCCGGCCCAAACGGAACTCCCAAAATTCCTGCTCCTCCTTCAGCTTCTCCAACTCCCGCACAGGTCCGGTAACGGTCGCTCCGTAAACTTGAACTCCATTTTTCTTCAAGTAGGCCAGCCGGCGTTTGTCATCATCCACACCGTTATATTTGATATTGTTGGTCATCCATTCAACGTCGGCGATCAGTTGCTGCACATGATCCGTTATCCCGTCATCCTGTGAGAAGAAAGTATGCCAACTTGAAAGAAAATGATTATCGCTAAACTGAACCTTGGGCCTCAATGTGAGATGTGGGATCGTGTAATCTGCGCCGCTAGAGCTATAAGTACCCAGCTTGAAATCCTTCAGTTCTCCTGCAAAAACAGCCATACTGGTTGCTTTAACGTCATAGTCCGACAAGAGCTCCAAGACCTCCTCCGGTGACCTAAGCGTTCGAAGCGAGAAGAATAATTCCGCTACGTTTCCGTCTTCAAGTCTCCCTAACTGGTTCATTGCACCAGTAGGGTGAGGATCGTCTTTAATCTCCCTACCCTCCAGCAGCGCAGAGTTCAGGATATAAGGATTTCTTTCCTCACGATTCAAATAAGGATTCAGTTCCTCAATAGAATACGTCAGTTTTCCCCCTAATTGCTTCTTCGCGTGAAGCTCTCCGACAATTACCTGCCATTCCCCCACATTCTTATACACTTTCAGATTTGTCTTCTGAGTGAGGAAGGGCGTCACTTCACCCAAAGGCGAGCTTCGTTTATCTACTATAAGTCCACTCTCATGCAATTCAACCGTTGTCATGACAGACCTTAAGAATTTATCGTTCAGGCCGGATTGTTCATGATATATGTAGGCGGCTGAATAATACATGCCATAAATCAAAAATACCATCAACGCAGCTGATAAAATTTTCGCAAACAGCCTCAAGGGCGTTCGCCAGATCATCCGATTCATCACTTTTGTATCCATCTCCTCTTTACCTTCTCATGTAGACAACGGTTTAATCGCGCAAATGTTACGGTAGAACAAGAAAAATCGCTACAGCAGCTAAAAACACGCAGCTACTGTAACGATTCCATATCACACAAAATTCTATATTATTTCGCTTCAGTGGATGGGGTGTTGTGTCCATCCCAGCATTCCACATCCTGCAGCCCTTTGATGCTGTCCTTGGTGAAGACAGGGTTCACGCCAGCCCGCTTCTGCTTCAAGTAATCTTGAAGCGCTGCAAAGGCCGTTCGGGAAAGCAGCGTGATGGCCACAAGATTCACAATCACCATCAATCCCATGAACAGGTCGGCCAAATCCCACACCAGCTTCACGCTGGTAACGGAGCCGAAGATGACCATGGCCAGCACACAAGCCCGATAGGCCCATATCCATGCCCGATTCGACTTCAAAAATTCAATATTGGTTTCACCGTAATAATAATTGCCAATCAGCGTGCTAAACGCAAACAGGAAGACCATGATCGCCAGGAAGTCGGACGCCCATGCCCCCATCTCCATGCCCAGCGCAGCCTGAGTCAGGGCAATTCCATCAAGTCCGGTCTGCTGGTAGGCACCGGTAAAAAGAATAATGAAGGCGGTACTTGTACATATGACCAGCGTATCAATCATTACGCCCAGCGCCTGCACCAGCCCTTGCTTGGCAGGATGGCTTGTTGTTGCGGTAGCCGCTGCGTTAGGTGCGCTCCCCATGCCGGCTTCGTTGGAGAACAGCCCTCTTTTGATTCCGTTCATGAGAGCGGCACCGATCGATCCGCCAACGACCTGCTCATAGCCGAACGCGCTTTTGACAATAAGAGCAAAAACTTCCGGCAGCTTAGTGATGTTGGCTAATACGATAAACAGCGCGGCACCGACATACACCACCGCCAATACGACAACGATCAGCTCCGACATCTTGGCAATCCGCTTCACGCCGCCAAAGATAATAACGGCGAAGATAACCGCCATGATAATTCCGAGGGTTAAACGGTCGGTTCCGAATGAATTCTCGAAAGCAATTGTAATCGTGTTGGACTGGACGGCATTAAAGACAAGCCCGAAGGACAAGGTGATCAGGATCGCAAACAATACGCCCATCCACCGTTTCTTCAATCCTTGCTGCATGTAATAAGCGGGACCGCCGCGATAACCGCCCGCCCCATCTTTTACTTTATAGATCTGAGCCAGCGTACTCTCGATAAAGCTGGATGCCGAACCGATAAGCGCAATAATCCACATCCAGAATACGGCCCCAGGTCCCCCAAGCGAGATGGCCAGAGCAACCCCGGTTATATTCCCTGTCCCGACACGGGCAGCCATACTGATGGCAAATGCCTGAAAAGGCGAAATGCTGCCTTTACTCTTGGGTTCGCGGATTACCCGGAACATCTCACCGATCAGGCGAAACTGCAGAAACTTGGTCCCTACCGTGAAATACAGGCCAACGGCAATCAGCAATACGATGAGCAGCTTAGACCATAAAAAATCATTAAAGATATTCACTACATGCTGTACAATTTGATCCATAATCTACCCTCGCTATAGAAGTCATCACCCATGGTGTAGGTTTTTGTGTACAATAGTCCACGTTTCATCTAACCATTACTTCCCCTTCAAACACAAGAGGTTAATTGTGGAAAATGCTGCACTCTAACTGGGCGGTGACCTCATTTCTTATTCGCGGCGATTCTTTGTTGATCTCAAGGTGGGGTTTTTGGACATTCATATAAGAAAAGACCCTCTTCTCTGCGTGTTAAAACGCAGGGAAAGGGTCCTGTCATAATGCTAAGGCTGCCTACCTACCACCAGCCTTTCTATGATGAAGAGTTCATGCCCGTGTAGATCAGAATCGCATCGCGGAGGAATGCTGCCGTTCCGGGCTGCTTCTCATCGTAATGAGCGGTAAAACGCTCGTCAACATACATCTGGGCGAGGCCTACGTGGGCCTCTTTACTGTAATCGTTCCAATAATAGGTGAGCCAGCGCTTGTGAAGATCGGCCGCCTTCTGGGCCAGCTCACTAGCAGGATTTATCATAGTAAATCTGGACGTCTGAGTAATACACGGCATAAATAAAAAGAACCATCAACACAGCCGACAAAGCATACACAATCAGCCTCACCCTCGTCCGCCAGATCATCCTATTCATCACTCTGCATCCATCTCCTCTCCCCCTTCTCATTTAGACAACGGGCGATCCCGCAAATGTTACGATAAAATCAAAAAAATCGTTACAGCAGCTGCAACACGTGCAACCGTAACGATTCCACATTCATTATATATCATGCGCATCAGAGGATGGATTGTGTAACATAGGGGACTACTGCCTTTGTATGATGTAAATATTATACAAAGGCAGTGGCGGTTCACTTCCTGAATCATTTACCTCCCCTGTAACAAATAGAGGAGTACAATACAGGAGGCTCTTATTAAAAAGGAGTATAAGATAGACTGGCGCTGAATGAAAGTTGGGTAATATCAGCTGCTGAGGGATCAGTCTCAGCAAGCGTCCTTACACGAATACCAATACGATCACCCTCAGCGACTACCAATGATCCCCCAACATTTCTATTCGTTGCGGTACGGAAACCGGTTGGGTTACCAGGTGTAATGACCGTATTCGGAGCTCCGAATCTAACCGAACTAGTCAGCGAAGTCGTCACGTAAGGTGAAGAACTATGATCAATGCCATTATTAGGAACTGAAGGTGCGCGGAATACTGTAAAATCATATTGAAGACCGAGAGTATTTATAGAAACCTCAGAAGCAACCAATAAATCTACACTTATTTGTAAATCTTGAACGGTGCCCGCAAAGGGAATTGGGAAAGCAAAACCACCTGCTTCGGGTGGCATAGTTGATTCTCCAGAAGCGTTAATAACTTCAACCGTGCTACTACCAAAACCCATTAAAATTGGAGCAGCCGATACTACTTCAGCTCCAACGAGGATGATACCCGTTGAAAATGGAATTAATCCTCCACCTCCTGCTGGCCCTGCTGGCCCTGCTGCTCCTGTTGCACCCGCAGCTCCTGCTGGTCCTGCTGGTCCTGCTGGTCCTGCTGGTCCTGCTGGTCCTGCTGGTCCTGCTGGTCCTGCTGGTCCTACTGGCCCTACTGGCCCTGCTGGTCCTACTGGCCCTGCTGGCCCTGCTGGTCCTGCTGGCCCTGTAAGTCCTGCGGGTCCAATTGCTCCTGCAATCCCTGCAAGTCCTTCGGGTCCAATTGCTCCTGCAATCCCTGCAAGTCCTTCGGGTCCAATTGCTCCTGCAATTCCTGCAAGTCCTGCGGGTCCAATTGCTCCTGCAATTCCTGCAAGTCCTGCGGGTCCAATTGCTCCTGCAATCCCTTCAAGTCCTGCGGGTCCAATTGCTCCTGCAATCCCTGCAAGTCCTGCGGGTCCAAGTGCTCCTGCGATTCCTGCAAGTCCTGCGGGTCCAAGTGCCCCTGCAAGTCCCTCAGGTCCAGCTTCGCCAATTGCTCCTACAAGTCCTTCTAATCCAGCTGGTCCAAGTGCTCCTGCAAGTCCTGCGGGTCCAGCTGCTGCAATTGCTCCTCCAAGTTCTTGAAGCAATTGCGGTCCTTGGGGTCCTGGAGGTCCCGGAGGTCCCGGAGGTCCTGGAGGTCCTGGTGGACAATTACACCTTCCCATGGTCTCATCTCCCTGTTATCAAAAGTAATTTATCATATTAAAAGCTTAAAAAGGTAAACACGGCAAATACCTATCAACTGAAAATATAGGCAAATAGAGCACTACAATCGCTGATTTTCTGTTCACCTATGCTCTTGTCCCATAGCATTATGTCTCTGATGGCATTAGATAATACGAGATATCGAAGTCATGGGAGTGATGAGATTGGAGAATGGCCCTTTAATAGGTATTCTGGTAGCTAAAAGGAACAGCAGAAAAAGAATTTTGGAGCTTTATGAACGTTATCACAATCTAAACCTGAAACTTTACGCCTTTACACCGGCAGATATTCTTTGGGATGAACAACGTATTATTGGACTTAGCCTGAAAAAGGGCATATGGAAACAAAGTTCGTTCCCATTTCCTCATGTGGTCTATAACCGGTGTTTTAACAAAAAATTAATAACCATTCAACGACTAGAGAAGGCGATTGGTAGAAACAAATGTTTCAACAATATCAATTTTTTTAATAAATGGGATCTCTATAACCTATTACAACAGTCAGATCTTAAAGCTTATGTGCCGGACACATTTTTATATAATGAAGTGAATGTATCAGAACTATTAGAGAAATATAAACTACTATACATTAAGCCTTTATACGGATCTAAGGGGAAGTCTGTGTATCGGGTTGAACTAACGGATAATGGAGATATTCACATCTCTTTGCACAGCTTGGCTCCAAGATATATTTGCAGAAAAAACGAAAGCATTCAGGAAAAATTGGATAAACTTCTCGGACTAACGAAATACATGGTTCAGCAAGGGATCCATATGAGTCAATTTGATCATCAGTATTTTGATATCCGGGTCCTTGTTCAAAAAGATATTCTTGGAGAATGGACGGTTTCCATCATTACATGTAGAGTGGCTTATGAACATTACTTTAACACGAGTATGTGTGAAAGCATTTATGAAGTTTCAGAAATTCTTCCGCGATTATTTTCGCCGGAGAAAATGAATAAAATCCTCCGATCTCTGTATGAGGTAAGTGTAACGGCCGCACATGAAGCAGACATTCATATGGGTTCATTGGGAGAATTGAGCGTCGATTTTGTGTTAGACGAGCAAAGAGAGTTATGGATTATTGAACTTAACGGAAAACCCCAAAAAAATATATACAAAGACCTTAAAAGTATAAAACGCAAAATTTATAGTAGACCATTGGAATATGCTTATTATCTCTCTCAACCTTGAGAAATAATAAGTCTCTGTGAAATGCGCGATAAAATCTATCTGAAATACGAGGTCGTACATCAGTTTCCTCTGCTCTAAAGACAACTTGGCATGAAATGCTCAAGAAATTCCAAATGAAAAGCCCTTCCGAGGCGGATTAACCGCAGTGGAAGGGCCTTTACAAAAAATATGATAATCCTCTATTCATCCCTGTTACGAGGGATTCATACCTGTGTAAATCAGAATCGCATCGCGGAGGAACTTGGCGGTTCCGGGCTGCTTCTCATCGTAATGGGCGGTAAAACGCTCATCGTCAACGTACATCTGAGCGAGGCCTGCGTGGGCCTCTTTACTGTAATCGTTCCAATAATAAGTGAGCCAGCGCTTGTGAAGATCGGCCGCCTTCTGAGCCAGCTCACTGGCAGGATCGCCTTGCTTAAACGCTTCAGCCAGCGTCTTGTACAGTTCATCAGTCAGACGCGTTACTTCCTCATGCTGCGCTTGCGTCATGTTTTTCAGCTTGGCATTGGATTTATTTACAGTCTCTTCGCCATATTTCTCGCGAATTTCCTTACCGTACTTCTTCTCATTATCATCAATCAGCTTCTGCTTGAATCCTTCGAATTTCTCTTGGTCACTCATGGTTTTTCTCCCTTCGGCGGAGGCGATCGTGTTCTCCACATTGGTAATCAGCAAATCCAATTGCCTTCTTTTGTCTAGGAGCTGCGCATGGTGTTCCTGGAGCGCCTTGGTCCGGTTGAAGGATGGCGAGGTCAGAATCTCCTTGATCCCGTCCAAGTGAAGACCGAGCTCCCGGTAAAACAAGATCTGCTGCAATTGATTGACCTCCTCCTGCCCATAGATCCGATATCCTGACGAGTTGATTCTGGCCGGCTTCAGAATGCCAATCTCATCGTAATAACGGAGCGTCCGTGTGCTTATTCCTGCCAACTTTCCAAGCTTTTGCACCGTGTATTCCATGGTTTCACCTCCTGACAACATCAATGTACACCTTCACGTAACGTTAAGGTCAACACTTTTCTCGAAATAAATGATACCCGCCATCCTAAGCATACAAAATAAAAAAGAAACTGAATGTATTCTTAACAGAATATCATCCAGTCTCCCCAACGATCCCATTCAGTATGTTAGTTCGCTTCCTCTTCCGTATCCGCTGCAGCGGCTGCGGATTTATCGGCATCTGTATGCTTCTCGTTAATCCACTGCTTCAAGGGCTCGGTCATTTGATCCTTCAGCTTCTGAACCAATTGATCCTCTGCAATCCCCTTCGAGGCGGCTATCTCGGCTAGCGATTGCCCTTCCTTCATTTCCGCCTTCAGCTCGTCCTCCGATAATCCGAGCAAAGCTGCGATTTCCTCCGGATTCCCGAATTGGCCGAAACCTCGGCCGCCTTTGCCATGACCTTTTCCAAAACCGACTCCGCTGCTCTCTACCATTTGCGTAAGGCGGGCACTCAGCCCCTCTTTCCACTCGACTGCTTCGGTTTCCGTTATACTGCCTTCACTCAGGCGTTCATCGATCTTAGCGGTTTCCAGCTCGGTCAGCTTCTGCACGAACACGGATTGGGTCATTCCTTTGTCTTCGGCAATTTCGGCAAACGTGCTGCCCGCTTTAAGCGCCGTCCGGATCTCTGCCTCCGTGAGCCCAAGGACCTCGGCCGTCTCTTTGACGATGTTACCGCCGCGAGGTCCACCCGCTTTACGATCCATCCACTTTCCAGCTCGGTTCTTCACTGCATCCGCAGCCAATGAGTCTGTCCCCGTCTGTCCATCCTCGGATACCGAGGTGGAAGCGTCCGTGCTCGCCGCTGCAAAAGCCTTGTTCTGAGGGTACCCGGCTCCCCCCAGCACAATCGCTGCTGCCATGCTGCTTACTAATACTTTTTTACTTATCGGATTCATCTTCATCTCTCCTTTTAGGGTTATGGTTTGTCTTACAATTTGAAGTATAGAGAGGGAATCTGAAAGTAAACTTAGGGGAACGTTATGCCAGGCTTAGGCTAAGCTGAAGGTTTGCTGAATGCTAGACACAACATACCGTGTTCACCAGGATCGCGGACGCGGTTTATAGCTATTCCCAATCAAAAAGACAACGAAAAAAACCGCCGGAGGCAGCCTCTTCAGCGGTTCCTGTCTGTTATTCCTTCACGATTCAATAAGCAACTATTCTCGAAATGGCCTCATCCCATCATATCGAGCTTTAGTTCCCCTACTCCTCCACTTCCGAAATGGCTCGACGGGCGAGATTCGTCAGCACGACATCGTCCATCGGCGGATTATGAAGACCCGCCCGGACATCCCTGTACATTCGTTCCAACGGGAGATTCCGGGAGAGACTCAATCCTCCAACGATCCGCATGGCGTGATCGACAATCCGGACCGCTGCATTGGTCACGACATATTTGGCAAGACCCAGCTCAGGTTTGAGCGCAGCGCGGTTCTCCACTTCCTTGTCCCAGCGGTCGGCGGTTTGATACAAATAGCTGCGGGCCGTAAGCAGATCCACTTCGATTTGGGCGATATGTCTTTGGATATTCGGCAATTCGGCAATGGGGACCGTCAAGGAATTCGGTTTATGATGACGGGCAAAATCGATGGCAAAATTGCGTGCGGCATAAGCAATCCCCATATAACATGCCGGGATGTGAAGCAGAATGCCTTCCGTCGATACGGGAAACTCAGGTTTCTCATAATCGAGTCCCCGAATCACTTCCGTCTCCGGCACGAACACGTCCTCCAGAATCATGTCATGGCTTCCCGTTGCCCGCATGCCCATCGTATTCCAGGTTTCCTCGACCTTAACCCCGGGCCCGCTGCGCACGAGGAACGCACCGACCTTCTCGCTATGCTCGATACCTGCCGTAACCACAAATTGCTTCAAGATCGGGCTTAACGTGCTGAAGGTTTTGCGTCCGGTAATGCGCCAGCCGCCCGACACCCGCCGCGCCGTGGTCTCCGGCCTTCCGCCCCGGCTGGGACTCCCTGTCGCAGGTTCGCTCGCCAGCTCATTAATAACCACGCCTTCAGCTACAACGTCTTTGCACAGTCTCTCAAATAAAGGCTCCGGCCAAGCCTCGGATAGGCGCAGCTGGAGTATTTGCCCGATATGCCAACCGACCGCCAGCGCCGTAGAGCCGTCACCTCTGGCGAGTCGTTCCTGGGCAAGCACCATCTCGTATACGGAGGCTTCTTCTCCTCCAAAGGATGCCGGGACGGTCAGCTTCAGATAGCCCGACTCCTTCAAGTCATCAAAATTCTCGAACGGAAACGATCCCTCCAAGTCGTGCCGTGGAGCTCTTTCCGCGAATTTCGCTCCAAGCTTATCGGCCCGAGTTGCGATCATGGCTTCGCGTTCATTACGTATGAATGGATCTGTGGAACCGGATCGATTCAAGTTCGTCCCCTCCTTGCTAACCCTTGTATTCCGATAGATATATACATAAAATTGTAGCAACCCTATTTTGGGGTGTCAATGAGGGGCTCACCGATCGCCGCTCCCCCCTTTAGTTCGGATATATCCAGTGTATGAATTCCGAATCCATAGAAGACAGACCGCGTTTAGATGAAGTTTTTCTCGCAAAAAAATCCGCGCTGCAGAAACTACGCGGATCCAAGACGCAAATAGGATAGTCTACATCGCGTTCTCTGTCAGAAATGAAGCGATGGCTTCATTGACTTCATCCGGGTTATCCAAATTCGTTGCATGGTGAGCGTTCCGGATGATTCTTAATCGCGAATTCGCAATTCTCTCCTGCATGTATTCCTGCTGCCTTCGGATCATCGTGTCGCTCTCTCCTTGAAGAAGCAAGGTTGGACAATGGATCTTATGCAGATCCTGCGTGCTCTCCATCCGGGTCACCGCATCCCATATCCGAACCCAGTTGGAATGCGGGATGGAACGAAAGGCTTTCTCTATATAAGCTTGATTGCTCTGATTGTACTTGGATAGCATTTTCCCTTGCATTTTTCCCGATAAGGACATCGGCATCAAGTAACTTGACCAGCGATTTAGCGGCACGAACATTCGCTCATACCAATTGAACGCATTCGTGAACGGAGTGCCGATCAGTACCAGGGCTGCAACCTTGTCAGGATAGCGAACGGCAGTCTGCAGCGAAATATGCCCACCCAGGGATAACCCGCAAAGGATCGCTTTCTCGATGCCCAGATGACTTAGCAGATCCGCCAAATCCCTGCTAAAATCCTCCGAGTCCACCTTGCCGTCCGGCAAGGAAGACGAACCATGCCCCCGAACATCCCATACGACGGTTTGATACTGACGTGAGAAATAATCGACTTGCGGCCGCCATTGTTCATGATTCCACGAGGCCCCATGCGTAAAAACAAGCGGTTTTCCTTCTCCCTTTACTTCATAGTACAGATCGACTTCCCTTCCTTTGAAAATCGGCATATAACCATCCTCCTTGCTATATTTGAAATGATTCCGTACCGACATGCCATAACGGAGCAAATATCACCTGAAAGCACTCATCAAACAGTTCATCCAACGTTCGGTTTGATTCTTTAATCCAGATCATCATAGCCCCGCTGATGGAGGCTTGCAGTACCCTGCTAACCATAGCCACGTCGCATTCAGCGATTTCTTTGTTCGTAATCGCCTGGCTGAGCATCTGCCGGGTAAACTCATCGATGAGCTGCAGTCGGTACCGGGTCTTCTCCAACAAATCCGGATCATTCGTCCCTTCCAGATAGAAGGAAGTATGGTTAGCCAATTCAACAGGATCTTTCATATGTAAAACCGCATGCTTAAACACGGCCTTTAGTGCATCAAGTCTGGATTGATCGGATAGGCTGGCCTCCTGGAAGGCATGCTTGGTTAATTCAATAACATAATCGCTGTAGGCCAGGAACAAATTCTTCTTCGAACCGAATCGCTTCATTAAGGCTGCCGGCGAAATATTCACTTCATGCGTGATGTCGGTTAATGCTGCTTGACCGTATCCTTTTTTGCACAGTGCCCGGTAGACACCGTAGAAGATAGCCTCATCTTGAAATTCGCGAGGTCTTACCATGCGTAATTGCCTCCCTATGGTTAGTGAATGATCATTTACTAACTATTGTTTCATAAACCTTCTCCAATGTAAACCGTGAAATGCCTAGAGGCGATCACACACATCAAGATACAGCCTGTCTCCTGCAAAAAGGCTCTGTTCACCTCTGCTGACCGCTCTGGTGTGTAATCCGGCTGTCGTTTTTAATAGAAAAATGCAACTTCCTTATACTCTTGGACCGAGTTAACCTCTATACTGGCAGTAGAAGGAAACCATAATCTAGGAGGAGCTGAGCACATTGCGTACCAAATTCATTTACCAGGCACCTGCAAACGGTTATCCCGAATGGAATAATAATCCGAATATTTTTCAGCTAAACCGCCACAAAGCCCATGCTTACATGATGACGTTCCCGTCGGAGTCCGAGGCGCTGAGCCATGCCCACTCCATGTCTCCCTGGTATCAGTCATTGAACGGGATGTGGAAGTTTGCATTTGCCGAAACCCCTGACAAGCGCATCCAACATTTCTACGAGACCGATTATGATTCCAGCAGCTGGGCCGATATGCCCGTCCCTTCCCATTGGCAGCTTCAAGGCTATGACTATCCTCAATATACGAATGTTAGATACCCCTGGTCCGAATCGGAGCCTGAATTGAAAACCCCCTTCGCGCCAACACGATACAATCCCGTGGGCTCCTACATTCGTGAATTCACGGTACCGGACACATGGAAGGAACAGCCCGTTTATATTAGCTTCCAAGGTGTTGAATCCGCTTTCTATGTATGGGTGAATGGCGAGATGGTCGGATACAGCGAAGATACATTTACGCCGGCCAAGTTCGACATTACCCCCTATCTGATTGAAGGCGAGAATAAATTGGCTGTTGAAGTGTATCGCTGGTGTGATGCGAGTTGGCTCGAGGATCAGGATTTCTGGAGGCTTAGCGGGATCTTCCGCGAGGTCTACCTCTATACCGTCCCTGCCATCCATATCTCCGATTTCTTCGTCCGGCCGGTTCTGGATGACGAATACCGGGATGCCGAGCTGGAGATCGATGCAACCGTTACGAATTACTTTCATGAAACCATTGATAAGGACAAGCTTCAGCTTGAGGCGCTTCTATACGACCAGGACCGTCAGCTGGTTCGGAAACAAACGCTCACCATAGCGGATTACATTATGGAGGAGAGCACCTTCACCCTTAGCATGAACGTACCCGAACCTAAAAAATGGAGCGCGGAATCGCCTTATCTGTATACCGTCGTTCTGGCATTAAAGGACACGGACGGAGTTTGCCTTGGGGCCGTAAGCTGCCGCACCGGCTTCCGCCGCTTCGAGCTGAAGGACGGATTGATGCGGATTAATGGTCAGCGCATTCTGTTCAAAGGCGTGAACCGGCATGAATTCTCCCCGGATACCGGACGGGCGCTTAGCCGCGAAGACATGATCACCGATATTGAGCTGATGAAGACGCATAACATCAATGCGGTACGGACTTCCCATTACCCGAATCAATCCGTATGGTATGACCTCTGCGATGAATATGGATTATATGTGATCGATGAGACGAATCTGGAGACGCACGGAACGTGGGAGTATGGGCAGCAGGAACTGAAAGAAACGATCCCCGGCAGCAAGCTCGAGTGGCGGGACAATGTTTTGGACCGCTGCAATTCGATGTTTCAACGCGACAAGAATCACCCCTCCGTCATCATCTGGTCGCTTGGCAACGAATCCTTCGGAGGCGACAACTTCATTGCGATGCACGATTTCCTGAAGGAGGCCGATCCGTCACGGCTCGTTCACTATGAAGGGATCTTTCATTACAGGGCGTCCGAGGCGGCTAGCGATATGGAGTCCACCATGTATGCAAAACCTCAGGAAGTGGAGAAGTATGCAATCAGCAACCCGAGCAAGCCTTACATCATTTGCGAATACAGTCACGCGATGGGCAATTCCTGCGGCGGGCTTCACCTGTATTGGGAGCTGTTTGAGAAGTATGACATTTTACAGGGAGCTTTTATATGGGACTGGATCGATCAAGCGATCCGCACCCAAACGGCCGATGGTATCGAATATTTAGCGTATGGTGGGGACTTTAACGAAACGCCGCATGACGGCAATTTCAGCGGAAACGGCCTGATCTTCGCCGACCGCAGCAAAACCCCCAAGCTGGACGAAGTGAAAAAATGCTACCAGAACGTCAAGTTCGAATGTTTGGACCCTGCTGCAGGCCGGATTCGGGTCAGCAACCGTTTCTTGTTCACTAATCTCGATCAGTATCTTATAAAATGGGAGATCCAACTGAACGGAGAAGAAAGCCAATCCGGCACGCTCCAGCTCTCGCTCCAGCCCGGTGACCATACCGAAATCAAGATTCCTTATTCTCCTATAGAGGACGATGGAAAAGAAACGATTCTCACCGTCTCCCTGGTTCGGAAGGAGAGCACCAAGTGGGCACCCGCAGGACATGAAGAGGCTTGGGAGCAGTTCGCGCTAACGCCTTATATAGCGAGCCAATCGGAAACAGACTCTCTTTCAAACGCGGAGATCCTAGAAGTTACCGAATCGGATGAAGAGCTCCTCATCACGGGTCCTGCCGTTTCGTTACGCTTCCACCTTGGCACCGGTGATCTGACATCTTACGCGCGATCCGGTAAGGAATTCCTGCTGGCACCCGCCAGACCGAATTTCTGGCGAGCCGTCACGGATAACGATCTGGGCAACCGGCTCTCAGAACGCTGCGGCGTATGGAGAACAGCCCATGATCAGCGGAAGCTGCTGGCTCTAAGCTGGCATGCAGAAGGTCCTGCCGTCGTGGTCACCAGTCACTATCAGATCGAGACCGCTCCTATATCCGGACTGACCTTGGAGTATCGAATCTTCCCGGATGGAACCATCCGCGTGCAAGAAACCTTTGTCCCGGGCAGCGGCTTGCCTGACATTCCGGAAATCGGCATGCTGTTCTTGCTGGATGAAAGTCTCGATATGCTCAGCTGGTATGGACGGGGACCACATGATAATTATTGGGACCGGAAGACAGGAGCCAAAATCGGCCGATACGCGGGCAAGGTCGCCGATCAGTTCGTCCCTTATCTGAGGCCTCAAGAGTGCGGGAACAAAACGGATGTGCGCTTCGCGCTGCTAACCGGGGAGCATAGCGGGGACGGCCTGGAATTCGAGAGCTCCTCCCTCATGGAGGTATGCGCCCTGCCGTGGACGCCGGAGGAACTGGAGGGCAGCGACCATGCGTACAAGCTCCCACCAAGCGATAAAACCGTCCTGCGCGTCAACTACAAGCAGATGGGCGTCGGCGGCGACGACAGCTGGGGAGCGCCGATCCATGAAGAATTCACGCTGCCTTCCAACCGCACGTACAGCTTCGGCTTTACGATGGGGGCAGCACGCTGACCTAGTCTATAGAACAAAAGCAAAAAAGAGCAGCTTCTAAGATTAGAAGCTGCTCTTTCCATGATTCAAGATCATGCCCTCTCACCACCGAACGGTGCAAATGGCATTTTCATATTCTTAGATCGTGCCCGATGCTAATTCGCCATTGCTTAGGCCTGTGCACCCTGCAGCTCGTGACGATCCGATTCGTCCCGAATGTCGCCCACGATTTCCTCCAGGATATCCTCCATCGTCACCAGCCCAATTGCCGCGCCGGATTCGTTCGCGACGACGGCCATATGAACGCGGATTTGCTGCATCTTGATCAGGACGTCCTTGATCGAAGACGATTCCGGAAAACGCGGCATGTCATGAATAAAGTCATTCACGCTGCAGTTTCTTCCGGCCGCTATGCCCGTCAGCATCTCCTTCGTATTGATAAACCCGATGAAATCCTCTGCGCGTCCCGCTTCCGTCACCGGGTAACGGGTATAGTCGTACTCGCCGAGAACTTCCAGGATATTGGCAAGGGGCCACCCTCGTTCTAATGTTACGATGCGATCTCTTGGGACCATGATTTCCCGCAAGGTGCGCTCCTCAAAAGCAAATATATTGGTCAAATAACCCATTTCGGTTTGGTTAATTTCGCCGCTCTCGTAACTCTGATCCACGATCCACTTCAATTCCTCTTCGGAATGGACCGTTTCATGCCCTGCCGGCTTTACGCCGAATAATCGAAGCAGAAGACGCGAAGCTCCATTCAGTGCATAGATAAACGGATACATGATCTTCCCGAACCAATACAAGGGAGATGCCAGCAGTAACGTCATTTTCTCGGCAAATTGGATCGCTAATGTTTTAGGTGCCAGTTCCCCGATGACGACGTGCAGGAACGTAATGATCCCAAGCGCAATGGCATAAGAGAGTACCGTTGCCACCGCCGCCGGCACGTCGAATCGATCAAACAGCGGATGCAGCATTCTTTCGACGGTCGGTTCGCCCAGCGCGCCGAGCACGAGGGCCGTAATGGTGATTCCAAGCTGGCAAGCGGACAAGTAGTAATCCAGTTCATGGGCTACCTTCCTGGCCGTGACCGCCCGTTTATTCCCCTCTGCGATCAATTGATCGATTCGGGACAGCCGCACCTTCAAGATGGCGAATTCGGCGCCCACGAAAAATGCAGTCAGTCCTATAAACACAGCTACCAAAAATAAATTTAACACGATTATTCCGTCCAATGATTTCCCTCTTGCGAGGGATTCACCTCCAAAAAAGTTATGGTCTGAATGTACACGGGATCACGCTATGCCCTTGATCACCCGTGTCTGAGAATGACGTGTTTGATCTGAAAATTATCCGTTTCGGCTACGGCCCATACATGCTCGCCATGCTGGATCTCATCGCCGTCTTGAGCCGTCGTGCCTTTCTGATACTGTATCCAGCCGCCGATCGTATCCATCTCCTCGTTATCCTCGAATACCAAGCCGAAGCGCTTCTCAAGCTCCTCCAAGAGAACCCGTCCGTTTATCAGGTATTCCCGTTCACCGATCTTGCGGATATCCGCTACTTCATCTTCATCGAATTCGTCGCGAATTTCCCCTACGATCTCTTCCAAGATATCCTCCAGGGTCAGAATCCCCGCCGTACCGCCGTATTCATCAATCACCAAAGCCATATGCATCTGCTCCTGCTGCATCTTCAGCATGGCATCCTGGATCGGCGTAAATTCAAGGACGACCGGGAGATCCAGAACGAATTCTTCCAGCTTGCGGTCTCGTCCGGCCACGATGTGGGGCAGCATCTTTTTGACGTTGACGACGCCAACCACCCGATCCTTGCTGCCATCCTCGATGACAGGGTACCGCGTATAGTTGTGCTCATCCAGGATGCGGACGATGTCCGGGTGTTTCATGCCTTTATCAAGTGTGATCAGATCCGTTCTCGGTACCATAATGTCTTTAGCCACCCGCTCATCAAACGAAAACACGTTTTCCATGTAAGCCAGCTTGGTCTCATTAATCTCGCCACCCTGAAAACTCTGCGCCATGACGATGCGCAGTTCCTCTTCCGAGTAGGCCTGCTCATGGGGCGTAGGTTTCACGCCGAACAAGCGAAGCAGCACGCGCGAGGCTCCATTTAACGCCCAAATGAACGGATACATCAACTTTCCGAACCAATACAGCGGGGCTGCAAGGAGCAGCGTCGTCTTTTCCGAGAATTGAATAGCCAAGGTCTTGGGCGCCATCTCCCCCACCACGACATGCAAAAATGTCACGAGAATAAACGCAATGGCGTAAGAGGCAATCGAGGCCGTTGAAGCCGATACGTCAAACCAATCGAATACCGGGTACATGAAACGTTCAACGGCCGGCTTGCCGATGGCCCCGAGCCCCAGCGCTGTAACCGTAATGCCGAGCTGGCAGGCCGAGAGATAGTAATCGAGATCCCCGGCTACCTTTTTGGCAACAACCGCCTTTTTGTTTCCTTCCGTTATCAATTGATCGATCCGCGACATGCGGATTTTAACGATAGCAAACTCGGACGCTACGAAAAAAGCGGTCAACGCAATCAGTATGGCAAGTATGATTAAATTAGTGATGGTAATAATGTCCAATGATTTCCCTCTTCAGAGGGATTCACCTCCAGATTGAATTAAAGGCCATATGTTGTGCATCAGAACAGGTCATGTCTATATACGATATTTCCATGAAAAAGAGGTAGTTCGCAGATGAGAATATTACAGCCTAATTCCGCAATTTGATCCATTTGCAATAACGCCTTCCCAATGTACTACCTCCTCTCCTGGAATCTATTTTTCATATTTATGAAAAAATTATATCATGGCAGCCCTCAAACCATCCAGTTGCACGTTATGGTTGAGGGCGGGTCCCAGCACGAATTCACATAATTCTCACTTGTTTGATGAGGTATATTCCCAGGCGGTACTAAATATACCCTGTTATGTATTAAAATGTACGCTTCATCTATTGTTCATCCATTCATAACCATAATGGCATTCGTCTAGAGGGATCCGTGCAGGCTGGTTCAACTTACAGGAAAAAACCGCAGGATCGTGGCTGGATCCTGCGGTTTTTCCATCATGTTGTTACGTATTTCGTTATCCATGGAGATCGACGGTTTTGTTAATATCCGAGTCACCCTCCGGCTGTTGGCCCACCATTTTTTTGAAGAAGGCTTTCACCGTTTTCGTTTTGTTCCCGGTTTCCCAATACTCCGCAGTATCTGTATCCACCTTGATCAAAATAATGTTGGGATCGTCGTAGGACGTTTGCAGAAACTTCTCATATGCCGCATTCCAAAGCGCCTTTTTCCGCTCAAGGTCATCCACGACTTGGGCCGTTCCCCGAATCGATACATAGGAGTTGCCGACATAAGCGACATTGACGTTGGGATTAGCCATAATTTCTTGATATTTGCTGGTGTCCCTTTTCGTTAAAAACCACAAATCGCCGTCGAATTCGATATCCTGCGTTTGCATCGGTCTGGAATTGATCCCGCCCTCCGATATCGTGGAGAACATCGCTGTTTCAATATCCTTAATAATATCCTTCACGGTCTCGACCGCTTCTTGGTTCACTACGGTTTCGTTTGACATCTGAATCACCCCATCCTTGTGTTTAGTCTGTATTTACACTTCCCCAAAATAAGTTAAACGATGAATCCTTTATAATTCCGTTTTCCTTTGCAGGGTCATCTATCATGATCCAGGCGGAGCCTAAACCATCCACCTGCACCACAAAAAGCCGGAAACTGCCAGCGCAGTCCGACTTTTTTGGTGCAACGATTTGTTATGGAGCTTACATCATTCCTCTGTACCTTCCGCCACTATACACTCGCTTTGAATTCAAGCGCGTAAACGGATGAAGGCCGCAAGTTGTAACCTTGGCGCCATGCTTCTACCGGCACCCTGCTTTCCTTGCACACAATATGATCCGGCTGGAATACGGAGTTAATATCATCGTAAGAATTGCCGGTGATTTCATAAAGGATCGTTTCCCCGGAAGCCTCGAAGGCCTGCAGATCCAGCACGGCCGTTACCTCCTCCAGACTTCGGTTAACGATAAATACGGTTACTTTGCTGCCGTCGTCATTCGTCCCGGCCACAATGTCCAGGTCCAAAAGCGCGCCAAGCTCCACAGGCGTCTTCTTGCTTGATGCCACGGAGAAAGTTCCGCATTCCGCTTGGACGGGGAGAATACGCCGGACGTCCCGATTCGCGTAAAGCTTTAACACTTCATAGGTCGGCGTCCCGTATACCGTGAGCGGAAGCCCGCTCCATCCGGGCTCCTTGCCGCAATACTGATCCGCATAGTAGTCCCCGACCCGGATGCATCCTCCAAGCCAGCCATTCACAAGATCGGAGAAGCTGCCGATATGCACCATGTCGCTGCAGCGAATCATTTCGTTCAGGTTGGCGGCATTGGCCACCGCGGCTCCCAGCGTATGTTCGTTAGGCAGCCCTTTTCGCACCGTATTCGGATAGTACATCGTGTTGTATTCGGTGATCGCCAGCTTCACGTGGCTGTGCTTCGACTGGGATCGGATCAACTCCGTCGTTTGACGGATATGGTGCCGGGTCCACTCGGGATAAGAGGCAATCGCCTTATAGCGTTCCTCCGCCGGCGTTTCGCGGTTCATGCCGAAAGGTCCGTAGCCGTGATACAAATGCAGTGTCAAATAATCCATATACTCGCCTGCCAGATCCAGCACGGTTCGGTTCCATTCCTGCTCGTAATGCCCGCAGGCCAGCAGCACGATGGAAGCGTCCGCCTCCTTCATAGCCTTGGCAAACGAGATCGTCCGCTTCGCAAACCGGTCTGCCGTACAAGTGCCGACCTGCCATTGGCCCCATACTTCGTTGCCGATTTCCCAATACTTGACGTTATACGGCTCAGGGAAGCCGTTTTGGGTTCGTAAAGCCCCCATCGGCGTTTCCGCGCTTCCGTTGCAGTATTCGATCCACTGTGCGGCTTCTTCAGGTGTACCCGATCCATCGTTCACGCATATCAAAGGTTCCACCTGCAGCTCGCGGCAAAAGCGGATGAATTCGTCCGTTCCGAAATATTTGCTGGTCCATCCTCCCCAAGCCTCATTGTACATGACCGGTCGCTCCAGAACCGGGCCGATGCCATGCTCCCAATGGTATGCGCTGATGTAATTGCCCGCGAGCCTCATCATGCCCGCATTCAGTCCTCTCGTCATCTCGATCACTTCACGCTTCACCATCGCAATGCTATCGATCGGCAGCAGAGACACGTGATCGATCCAGAGCATGCCGGTGGATACGTGATCGATCCACCTTGGATGCTCGGCCGGAACATACACCCGGATCTCGGCATCGCTGCAAGCGCGTGTTATGGACAGCTCTCCCTCGTATTCCTGCCAGTTGTGGCTGCCCAGCTCCACGCGAAGCTGTCCAAGCGTTTCTTCCGTGCGCCGGTCCACGACATCGACCGTTACGTATTGAAGCTCAATGGAAGCGCGGGCAACAAGCCGGACCGTATACTTCATCGGACCCTTTAATGCCGCTTTCTGCGCAATGCCGGCATAGGCTTCGTCATCGCTCAGGATGCGGATGCGCTGGGCGCGTCCCGAATGCCGGGGTGCCGGGGCTTCCATCGCGTACCTGGTGTTACGCCCGTTGGTATAGGGGCGCCAGCTTCCCGATACCGGTGTCTTCGTTTCTGCATCGCTTTCAAAATCCATGTCCTTCAGCGGAAACGCGAGCATCGCCTCCATATGGTCCCGAATATCCTCCACAAAATGCCCGAACAGATAAGGATTGATCGTATGATCGCTCTTTCGGCTGCAATTAATGGTAATCGTTGCGTTCGTTTTCAACATAAAACCTCCCAAAGGAATTTTAGGCTGGCCCGTACGATCGGTATCGGAAATCAACCTTTAATCGAGCCAATCATGACGCCTTTAACGAAATGCCGCTGCACGAACGGATACATCAACAGTACAGGTAAACTTGAGACGATAATTACCGCGTATTTAATACTCTCGGCAAGTAAAATTTTATCCTCCAGTCCAACGCTACCGTCCACGGAAGCGGATTGGCTGATCAGCAAAATTTCGCGCAGCACCAGTTGAAGCGGGTGCAAATTCTCGTTGCGAATATAGATGAGCGCATTAAAGAATGAATTCCAGTGACCTACCGCATAAAACAAAACCATGACTGCCAGGATCGGCTTGGACAGAGGCAGAATGATACTGAAAAGCAGCCTCCAGTTGGAGCAGCCGTCGATATGGGCGGCCTCCTGCAGCTCCCAGGGAATGCTCGATTGGAAATAGGTCCTCATCACAATCAGATTGTAAGTCGCAATGGCGCCGGGAACAATCAGCGCCCACATCGTATCGACCATTCCCAAATCCTTGACCAGCAGATACGTTGGAATCAACCCTCCGCTGAAGAACATGGTCAGCGTGATAAACACCATGATGGCATTGCGCCCCGGAAGGTCAGGCCTCGATAGCGGGTAGGCCGCCAAGATCGTCATGATAATATTGATCACTGTACCGACGATCGTATAGAAGATCGTGTTGCGATATCCTATCCAAATCTTTTCGTTTTGCAATATATTCGTGTAGGCATCCAGCGTGACGCTTTTCGGCAGCAGCCAAACTTCGCCATTCAATACCCTTGTCGGATCACTGAACGAAGCGCTGACAATAAAAATCAACGGGTACAGCACAATGACGATAATGATCGAGGCAATCACGTATATAATGACATCGAATACCCGCTCATTCGCGGCTTCTTTTACTATCGACGGCTTGGGCATGGCGCGTCCCCTCCTTTACCATAAGCTTGTCTCTGACGTCTTGCGCGCAATCCGGTTTACGAACAGCAGCAGGATCAGATTGATGACCGAATTAAACAGCCCGATCGCTGCCGTGTAACTGTATTCTCCCTTTAAAATGCCTGTCGTGTAGACAAACGTGGAAAT
Source organism: Paenibacillus sp. FSL K6-1330 (assembly GCF_037976825.1). Taxonomy (NCBI): domain Bacteria; kingdom Bacillati; phylum Bacillota; class Bacilli; order Caryophanales; family Paenibacillaceae; genus Paenibacillus; species Paenibacillus sp. FSL K6-1330. The sequence continues at coordinate 939,836 of NZ_CP150269.1, read as the reverse complement.
GACGTCGCTCGATTCCAGATTCAAGTTGTTCTGCATCAACAATATTTTCTCAAAGCCAATGTTCATGAAATGGCCGATATCCAAAATAAGCAAAATGATAACGACAGGCGCGATTCCCGGTAAAGAGATGTGCCAAATGCGCCGCAGCCTCGACGCCCCGTCCATCTTGGCCGCCTCGTAGAGCTGCGGGTTCACCCCGCTCAGCGCCGCAATATAGATAATGGACTGCCACCCCATGTTCTGCCAGATGTTAGAGCCGATAAAGATGGTCTTGAACCAGCCGGCTTCCTCAAGAAAACGAATCGGCGTACCGCCGACGGCCTCGATCAACAGATTGATCGGACCGCTATTGGGCGAGAGGAACACGTTCAGAATGCCAACAATCACGACCACCGAAATAAAATGCGGAATGTACGTAATGTTCTGCAGCCATTTGCTGAAAGTCTTGTTGCGTATTTCATTGATGATCAACGCCAGCAAGATCGGAATCGGGAAGGCGATCAACAAGGAAAACAAATTGATGGACAGCGTATTCCACAGCAGCCGCCAAAAATAATACGAATCAAAGAAGCGTTCGAAATGCCCGAAGCCCTCCCAGCTGCTGCCGAGGATACCTTTTGCCGGATTAAAGTTTTTAAACGCGATTTGCAGCCCGTACAACGGACCATAATGAAAGACCAGATACCAGATGACTGGCAGAAGCAGCATGAGATACAGGTCATATCGCTTGGCCATTTGCCTTAAAAGACGGGAACCCCGCCTCGAATCGCTTCGAGGCAGAGCCATTGATGAATCGGCTTTGACACGCTTCAAGGGCATCCACTCCTTATCCATGATGTAGCAGCATTATTTCTGCATCTTGTCATAGGCATCCTGATACAATTTCTCCAGCTCGTCTACTTTCATCTTCTTGAGTGTGGATTGGAATTCTCCCCACTTGTCGAAGCTAAGCGCGCCAACAATGAATTTCGTGCTTTGCTCTTCGTAATATTTGTCGATATCGTTTCGCAGGATGTTGACCTGCTGTGCGGTTTGCTCATCAAACATTGGAGCCGCATAACGAACCTCCGGCATGAACGGATCCAGCTTCTGCTGCGCCTCCTGTACCTGCGGCGGATTGATGAAAGAAGAAACCTGCTCGCTGATGAGATGAGGTGCCCCTCCCCCGGCGTAAGGCGTGATTTTGGCCTGATTGGTAATATCCTTCAGGAAATCCTCGGTATAGAACGGAATCCCGTCCTTGAGCTCATAATGCTCTCCTTCCCTGCCGAACCTCAGAAGCGTCGATCCTTCGTCGCTATAGAAATAGTCGATCCAGCGCATCGTTACTTCCGGGTACTTATTAATGGACGTGATGGCAAAGGCTCCAAAATCCCGCGCAATCGGCAAGGCCTGGCTTTGCATCCGATCTCCGTTCGGGCCAGCCGGAGGCGCGATTCCGGTATACTGGTCCTGGATCGACAAGAAATTATTGTTGGTCTGGTCAAAGAAGAATCCCGCATTGCCCGACCCCTGCTTGGCCAAATATTGCGCTTCGGTGTGCGAGAATATCTCGGGATCCAGAAGCTTCTCCTTGTAAAGCTTGTTTAAGTACATGAGCATCTCTTTATTCTTGTCGCTGCCCATCCAGATGCTGACTTTGTCATTCTCGATATTGACGTTATAGCCGAGCTGGGAATCCAGTCCGAATGATCCGCTCATTGCGGCCACAACCGGCAATCCGAGCCGAGCCGTCATCGGGATTTCGTCCTGTTTACCGTTGCCGTTCGGGTCCCCGTCACGGAAGGCCAACAGCACTTCATACAATTCTTCCGTCGTCTCCGGCACCTCCAGATTCAGCTTCTCCAGCCACATCTGGTTGATCCATTTCTTATCCGTCCGTGCCGCGCCCAGTGTTACAATGCCCGGAATCGCATAGATATGCCCCTCCGGCGTTGTGATGCCCGAGCGAATTTCGGGATATTGCTCCATCAATTTTTTCAGATTCGGCGCATATTCATCGATTAGGCCTTCCAGCGGAATCAATTGCCCTGCCGATCCGTAGCGAACGGCCTCGAGCGGGGATAGGCCGGAACGGAACAAGGCATCAGGCAGCTCGTTGGAGGCGAATAACAGATTTTTCTTCTCCTGGAAGCCATCCGTCGGCGCTTCAATGAATTCAACCTTCACATTGCTCAATTTCTCGTAATCCTGAAATACCGGCATCTCTTTGAACGGACCGTTCACGGGTGCAATCCGGGTGAACATCTTGAGATCCACGGGCTGCTCTACAATCGGAAACCCTGTAGCATGAACCACATTCTCTGTACCTTTGGGTGTTGCCTCTTTCTTCGAACCTCCATCGGAACTGCATCCAGCCAGCATCAAGCTGGAAGCGATCATTGTGATGACCGCGTTTCTTCCCCAGCGTTTACGCATAAATAAGCGACCCCCATATCCCTTCATTCACCAAGCGCCATTTGTAAGCGTTTACTATTGGTGTGTGATTATTATAATTCACCCTTCAAGACGGCCCATTACAAAAATATGACCATTTACTCCACATATTTTACGGTTTGTGAGCGGCGGCCTCCCCGCACGGCTCTTCTGCCGATCTGAATACTTGGTTTTTGGCCTATCCTCTTCCCAAGCGGTTCAAATACTCCTGCGGGGTTACCCCCGTTATTTCCTTGAATACTTTAAAAAAATAGTTATGGGTCGTGAATCCCACTTGATTGCTGATTTCCTTGATCGAGTATTTGCCGCTTTCCAGCAGCTTCCGCCCTGCGTCAATTCGAACCCGATTCAGATACTCCGAGAACGTCCGCTGCGTCTCTTCCTTGAATATTCTGCTTAAATAAGAAGAGTTCAGGCCGATGGCACCCGCGGCAAGCTCCAGCGTGACATAACCCGGATACCTCTCCAGAATAAAATGAACAGCCTGCGTGACATGGCGGGAATACGGTCCCGCCGCACGATGCTGCTTCAGCAGGGCAAGCAAGTCCGCATAGTAGGATTGCAGCCATTGCACCAGCTCCCCGACACTGCCGATTCTTCCGAGCTCGCTTCTTGAAGGAAGCTTCTCCTTCGCGGCTCCAACAGATGGCATCCATGTCTTCCACGCCTTATCCCCGGTTTGCATGAGCTCGCTGACGATCATCTGGATCGTATGCGAATGGACCGGAAGATGACGGATCGAAGCAAAAACAGAGGCGATTAAACCGTGCACACCTTCGATGTCCAGTCGTTCAATCGAAAGCAGCAGCTGTTTGTGTTCCTCGATCGTCAAAGATACGCGCTGATGGTTGCCGCCTGCAAGTCCCCCCGCCCGGCCCGGCATCCTTGGTGCCGCATGGCTTCCGGACGGCTCCATGGTGGAAGCGTCGAGCATCCGCTCAGCGGAGCTATAACTTGAGCCAAGTTGTGACAAGCTGGTGCATACATGTCCGACGGAGACCACGCATTTTAGATTAAGGAACAGCTCGAGCGCATGCTGAAGCTTCCTCATCCTTCCGGCTATCTCATTCTTTATGGCATGTTCGCTCCGCTCCTTGAACGCAAACACGACAATAAACCGCCCATCCTCCACGTAAGCCGCCGTCCGCTCCTGAATATCACCCAAGCTCTGCTGCATCATATCGACCACCTGCTGAACCAGCCGGTTCGTTTGCACGTCGCTGTATGACTCCGTCAGCAGCAGAAACGGAACAATCTGCACAGCCGCTGCCGCATAGCTTAAGGCGTGGGGGTACAGGCGCTTTTTTTGTGAAAAAGCTTCCACCTCCGTGGTTGCATCCTTCCTCCCGCTAACGAGATACACGATATAATCACGGAGCAGCACGGGACTCGGCCTTTCGGCCACGACCTCGTGAGTCATGCGTACTTCCAGCAACCGATCTTCCTGCCGCAATTCCAGGACCGCTTTGTTTAATAAGGTGACTAGCGCTGCACCGTCCAGCCGATGCTTCAACAGATAATCGATGGAGCCGTTCTTCAGGCACTCCCGCACGTAGTCATAATCATCAAAGCTACTGAGCATAATCGTCTGAATGAACGGAAACCGTTCTTTAATCGCCCGGTTGAGCTCTACACCGTTCATATCGGGCATATTCACGTCAATGATCGCAATATGCGGGGGAGACTGCTCAATCATGGCCAAGGCCATCAATCCGTTATGCGCTTGGCCGCATAATTCGAATCCATGCTCATTCCAGTCCAATAACGTTCTCAGATCATGCCGCACGAGCGGCTCATCATCAACGAGCAGCACTTGAAACATAGCTTTATATCACCTCTTGTCGGGATTTGTCCTTACTCTCCATTTTTTTCGGCAGCCGGATCTCGGCCTTTGTATATAAACCTGGCTCACTGTACAGCTTGACGCCGTACGAATCGCCGTACATGTGAACGATCCGCTCATGCACATTGCGCACGCCCATACCGCTAAAACGGGAGGTTTCCCCCTTCTTGCCCGTCTCACCCAGCAGGTGTGCCCTTTGCCCTTCCGTGATGCCCTTGCCATTGTCGATCACTTCAATCCTCAGATCGCTGCCCTCATCGCATACGCGTATCAGCACGAGCCCTTCCTGCTCCATCGCTCCGATTCCATGAATGATGGCATTCTCCACAAGGGGCTGCAGCATCAGCTTCAGCACCCGGCATTCCAGCAAAACGTCGTCCTCGATCTGGGTAACCATTCGGATCGGCTCCATATACCTGTACTTCACGATCGAGATATAGCGTTCAACATAATCCAGCTCCTCCCTCACCGTCAGAAATTCACTCGAATTGCCCAGAACGCCGCGCATGAGCTCAATCAGCGATCCGGACACCTCTTCGATATTCGGCACGCCATTCATCTTGGCCAAATACTTGATCGTGTTCAGCGAGTTGTATAAAAAATGGGGATGAATTTGCGCCTGAAGCGCCGTTAACTCGGCCTCCCGCTTCTCCTTCTCGCTGACCCGGATCCCTTCCAGCAGTCGCTTCAATTCCTCCACCATGCTGATAAAGACGCGGTACAGCTGCCCGGTCTCGTCTTCGCTTGTTATCTCTTTTCTCGGAAACGTCAGATTCCCTTCCTTCACAAACATCATTAATGACTTCAACCTCCGGATATTAAGGGTGATTCGGGAAGATACCTGCAGCGAACCGATCAGGACAACGACGAAGACGATAACCGATACCTCCGCCAACAGTTTACGGAGCTTTGTCGATTCGCTAAGCAGCGAATCCATCGGTATCAAAGCCAGGGTAGTCCATCCCGTATAACCGGATTGGCGGCTGACAACGATGTAGTCTCTGCCGTCAATGGCTTGCTTGATGGCATCCCCATTCCCTGCGAGTTCTCCGTGGATGCTGAGGATCTTCTCGAACGAAGGGGCAAAGGACGGCGCCGATTCGGCCTCATAGACAAACCCGCCCTGCTTGTCCAGCACGTAGATCATGCTATCGGTGGTCGGCTTCACGCCGTATGTTTTTTGGATGAAATCATAATTCAAATCCACCATGACAACCCCGATCGGTTCCCGGTTATATCGGATCTCCCGCCCGATCGTGATGGCATCCGACACCCCGGTCTGCTTGAAATACGCATGACGTGATCCATTCTGGAGCATGTAATCCATCATTCCGGTCCCCAAGACCGTCTTGTCCAGCCACGGACCACCCGAGAAAAACACCTTGCCGTTCAAACCGACCACGGCAATCCGTGAAATATAAGGCTTGTAATCGATCAGCACGGATAGAAACTCATCGATCCGTTTCTGCTCTTGAAACCATTCATAGCTAATTTCTTCATGAGGGCTCAGTAAGGTGTCGATCACCGTATTTTTGTTGGTCACCACGACGGTGTTCAGCCGGTCGATCTCTTCCAGCATCATATTCAGTGATTCATCCGCCTGCCTGATGCTGTCCGAAACCGAGGTGATCGCATTTTGCATGATCGTCTCGCGCATGCTCATATACACGATGACCGTAATGGAGACGATGGACACGAGCGTAACCGCACTGAACGCAATGAAAATTTTCCCCTGAATACTTCGTCTGGGTGATATCCACCTTTGAATCGTAGAGAGTTTCATGGCGTGTCTCCTTTTTCCAGATCAGAAGAAATCGATAGTAAACGTTTACAAAAGCGTGTTGCCGTACGTACGGTCAGCATTTAGCTCCGCGCATGGTTATGGGAGGCACCTTATAATAGATCTTGAAAGCCCTGGTGAACGAATACAAATTCGGATAGCCGAGAGACAAGGCAATCTCGGTAATCGTTGCGTCCGTTTCTTGTAACAACCGTTTTGCCTTTTCCATTCGTATGCGCTGAAGGTATTTTAACGGCGGCATTCCTACCTGATGGGTGAACATATTGGAGAAGTACGACCGATGCACCCCCGCGAATTCGGCAACCTGTTGTACGGAAATCCCCTCGGTAGCATGCAGCTCCATATAATCCAAACACTCGTGAATCCATCCCGCTAGCTCCGTCGGCTGTGCGGAAGCCATATCCGGGACCATGCCGGCGAGCAGTCCATAAATCAAGCCGTGCAGCTCCAGCGATACCGCCGGTTTCCAGCGCTCGACACCGGCCAGGGCATCAATCACGCGTTCGGAGGATTCTTTGACCTTAGAGGATATCATCTGTTTGCCGAACGGGCTTTCCGGAAATAAGCCGGCCAGCGCAAGCAATGGCTTGACCCTGTTCCCGTCCACTGCCAACCAGCTCATCTGAAGCGGTGTATCCGCGGGAAGCATGTGATAATAATAGGTCCGGCCCGGGAACAGGCAGAACAGATCATTCTTCTGCAGATCCACTCGCTTGTCATCGAACTCTAGCCGTACCATGCCCTCATGTACAAAATGCAGGCTATAACACTCGATTCGCTTCGGTCCGACTCTGTAATTGGGCTTGGCAATGCTTCGCCCCGCCCGGACAGGCCAGATCTGTTCCTCTTTATCCAAATATCCCGGCGTATAATAGATGAATTCCGCATATTCATATTCGTATTCCTGCATCATGGCTCCCTCCTCTTCCTTCATTTTTCCATCAAGAATAACAAAATGACAACAAAAATATAACACCTCGCTATTTTTATAACCCGTTATTTTCAATATCATCATACTAGGAGGCGATTACACTTGTCGAGAAGACCTAACATTTTGCTAATCACAAGCGATCAGCAGCATTGGAATACAATCGGAGCCTTTCAGCCTGAAATCTCTACGCCCAACCTGGATCGCCTTGCGCGTCAAGGGACAACGTTCGATCGGGCGTATTGCCCCAATCCCACCTGCACGCCGAGTCGAGCCTCCATCATTACGGGGCAGTACCCGAGCCAGCATGGAGCATGGACCCTGGGGACGAAGCTGCTGGAAGACCGCCATACTGTGGGGGAAAGCTTCCAAGACGCAGGCTACCGGACCGCACTGGTGGGAAAAGCGCATTTTCAGCCGTTGAAATCAACGGAAGATTACCCATCCGTGGAGGCCTACCCGATTCTTCAGGATTTGGAGTATTGGCGGAATTTTAACGGGCCTTTTTACGGATTCGATCACGTCGAGCTGGCCCGCAACCATACGAATGAGGCCCATGTCGGACAACATTATGCCCTATGGCTCGAGGAGCAAGGATGTGCCAATTGGCGGGATTACTTCCTGCCGCCTACGGGAACCATGGATCCTTCCAAAACATACACCTGGCCCATCCCGGAAAAATACCACTACAACACCTGGATCGCTGATCGAACCAACTCTCTTTTGGAAGAATATAAGAAAGCGGATGACCCCTTCTTTATGTGGGCGAGTTTCTTCGACCCGCACCCGGAATACCTGGTACCGGAACCATGGGCTTCGATGTACGATCCGGATAAACTCACGATCCCATCCCTGAAGCCAGGTGAGCATGACCGCAATCCGCCGCACTTCCGCTTGACGCAGGAAGAAGATCCGGATTTTTCACATCTCGCTGAAACCGGGTTCGGCATTCACGGCTACCGTTCCCATCACTATTACGAATACGGTTCGAAATCCAGGTTAACGGAGTACGACAAGAAGAAGCTGGTCGCTGTGTATTACGGCATGATCAGCATGATGGATAAATATATCGGCAGCATTCTCGATAAACTGGATGAACTGGGACTGACCGAGGATACAATCGTTGTCTTCACCACTGATCATGGACATTTCTTCGGCCAGCACGGCCTTCAAGCCAAGGGCGGGTTCCATTACGAGGATTTAATCAAGCTTCCATTCATTGCACGATATCCAGGGTGGGTGCCTGCCGGAAAAAGGACAACTGCAATGCAATCCCTGGTCGACCTGGCCCCTACCTTCCTCTCCTTCTGCAATATACCGATCCCGCCAGCGATGACGGGCATCGACCAAAAGGAAGTGTGGCTCGGTAACGCGGACGCCGCGCGGCAGCACGCTATCTGCGAATTCCGGCACGAGCCTTCGACAATTCATCAAAAAACGTACATCGAGCAGCGCTATAAAATCACCGTTTATTACAATCAAACCTACGGCGAGCTCTTTGACCTAGATGCAGATCCCGGCGAACTGCGCAATTTATGGGACGAACCGGGGTACGAGCAGCTGAAGGCAGAGCTTCTGCTCAAATACATCTGGGCCGAGCTTGGTAAGGAGCCGATGCCGATGCCGAGAATTCATCACGCCTAATGGAAAGGAAAAACGCATACTTTAGCAGGCTGAAAGAACGGTTAACGCTGCTGGCCCGGCTATTTTGGACCTTCTTTCGCATCGGGCCTTCCACCTTCGGAGGCGGATATGCCATGCTGCCCATAATTGAGCACGAAGTGGTGAGCAAGAAAAAGTGGGTAAACGAGGAGGAAATCGGTGAACTTATCTCGCTTGCCGGTTCCGCTCCTGGAGGAGTCGGCGTAAATGCGGCCGCGATGATCGGCCACCGGCAAGCCGGCATTGCCGGGGCTGTTTCGGCCGTGCTTGGCGTGACATGCCCCACGTTTTTGATTGTGATCCTGATCAGCGTAGGTGCCGTGTATTTTCGGGATCAACCCAAGGTTGAAGCTGCCTTAAAGGGGATGCATGGCGCCGTTATTGCATTGATCGCTGTCGCGGCTTACCGGATGGCCAAACATGCCGTCTTTGATGCAACGACAACGATATCCGCCCTAGCCACCGTATCCGTGATGCTGTTTACAGGGGTGCACCCCCTCTATCTTATTGCGCTAAGCTTACTATGCGGAATGGTTGTCATTCAGATAAAAAAACGGCTGGGCCTTCAAGCGAATACAGAGAAGAAGGCAGGGATCAACAGCTGCCCGGAACTGGAATATTACATTTGAGCGAAACGAATCGGGGCGATTGAAACATGTATTGGGACTTGTTCATGATGTTCATAAGTGTAGGCCTCGTGTCCTTTGGCGGCGGTTATGCGGTAATCCCGGTCATTCAGAAGGAGGTATCGGAAAAAGGACTGCTGACTGCTGCGGAATTCCAGCAGACCGTGGCGCTGGCCGGCATGGCGCCCGGTTCGATCGCCACCAATGCCGCTACGCTGATTGGCTATCAGTCCGCCGGCTATATCGGAGCCGCCGTCTCAACCGCTGGAATCATCCTGCCGTCGCTGGTCGTCATCGTGCTGCTGTCCGCCCTCTTCTATCGCATGCGGGGCAATCCATATGTACAATCTTCTTTATATGGCCTGCGTCCCGTAACGACAGGACTCATTATATATGCAGCTATTCATTTTGGGTATCCCGATGAGGGTGAAGGGCTCATTCAGGGCCTCATTCCTACGCTGCTGATTTGCGGAGCCTGTTTATTTCTCTTGCTGAAGTATAAACTTCACCCGTTGTTGATACTTCTCATGGCCGGCGCTGCCGGTATTGTTTTATTCTAATAAGTTGGATGGCTGTCGGCCGTACGTGAAGGATTGGACAAGGTTGCCTTTCCAAAGCACGAATAACAAGCCGGAACCTTCATGGTCCGGCTTGTTTTGGTTTCCTTTTTTATGGTGTCATCCGTTCCGAAATCCTCTTGGCCATCCACTCGTTTACTTCCCATAGATCAGTAACAGGAGCTCCTGTGAAGGGCAGCGTATGCATGTAACCGGAATTGGCAGGCCCGAATTCAGGCGTCATACTGGTATAGCTGAACCCTTGCTCTTTCCGGTATTGGACAATTCGATTCCACCACGTTTCAAATGCGGCCAGTTCCCGCCTATATTCAGGCGCTCCGGGATGGGGAACCTGCGGGCCCTGAGCGTAACCTACGCGGGCGTGAATATGAACGGCGCGGCGAATAGCGACCTCCATGTCTTCCGCATAGTCCTCCAACATGGTCTCCGTCACACAGCACCAATGGCTGAAGTCAGCTGTAATGCTCAGCTCGGGGAACTCCTCAAGCAGGGTGCGCGTCGTCCATGGCGTGAACATCGCCCGCGATCGGTGGGTTTCGTGTCCGATGGTAATGCCGACCCCTTGCTCGATCTTCAACGCAGCTTCGAAAAAACGCAACTGGTCCTCTATCTTCATGCCGTCGCGGGCACTATGGGATACAATCAGCTTCGGATCGAAATCGGTTGCCCGGCGAACCTGCTCAGCGAAGGTTTCTTGATGGGGAACGGCAGTGATCACCTGTGCAATATAGTGAAGCTGCAGTTCGGCAAGCAGGTCTTTGAATTCGCGTTCCAGATCCCGAGGAGGCAGCGGGGCTTCAATCCCCGCGTAACCGGCTTGTGCAGCCCGCGTCAATTGGTCCCTGTAGCTTCCTTCCATGCCCCATAGGGCTTTATACAGCTGAATATTCAATTCGCGAATTCTCCTTTTCCCCTTCAGGTTATTCGTTGACGAATTTCGTTCCGGCTATGTTCTTTCCGCGGGCCAGCCACACCTTAAAGCCGGGGTTCTTATCCGGATAGACAAGCGCTTCCGTCGAGAAATACCGCATGGTGTAGCCGCAGCGACGGTACGGGCTAGTATTTGGGGCTGCGCCATGAATGATGCGCGAATCGTGAAGCGAGCATTCTCCCGCTTCCAACTCGAAGTAAACCGCTTGAGACTCATCGACGGAACCGCTCTTAATTTGGGTGTCAAACAAATTGCTCGCCCGGTCCACTTCCTCATAATCCGAGAAACCGTTGCGGTGCGTACCTGGAATGACCCGCATGCATCCGTTTTCCTTCCAACTGCGGTCGATCGCCAACCATACGGTGATAATTTTGTCGAAGCTGCTTAATCTGCCGTTCCAGTAAGCCGAATCCTCATGCCATGGCGTAGCACGTCCGACATGCGGATCTTTACAGATAAAGTGGCTGGACCACAACCCGATGTTCGGGCCGATGATCGGTTCAACCAGATCCAGTACCTCATCGGATAATAGAAAGTCGAGCAGCCTTTCTTCACGGAAATGCGGCGTATCCAGCTCGTCGGATAATTTGCTGCCCTTCTCCTCCAGCTGCTCTTCAAAGATCGATGTCAGAACCTGCATTTTTTCGGCACTAAAGAGCGGTTTCTTGTACAAGTAGTACCCATTTTCCTTATAAAACTCAACTTCTTGCTTCGAAAGGGCTTGCGTTGTCATCATCGTAACCTCCAGTCAAGTAGGGATTTCGTTAACTGTGGTCATTATATCCCGGACGGTCAGAGCCATACTGCGCATTCGTTAGGATAAATGCTGCATATCTTCGGTTTTCTCTGCCTTGTTGCGGTACTGTCGGGGGGACATTCCTTTTCGCTGACGAAACACCCTTTCAAAATGCCCCAATGTATTAAAGCCGGAGACGTAACAAATTTCGGTAACAGGCAGCGCGGATGCCTGAAGCAGCGATTCAGCGAATTGCATTCTGACATTTTGCAGATAACGTTGAAAAGATTGCCCCACGGATTTCGAGAAACACTCGCTGAAATAAGTAGCCGAGTATTGGGCCTGGCCAGCTGCATCCTCCAATCTCAAATCCTCACGGAAATGGTGATGAATGTAGATCAGAGCCTTTTGCAGGTTTAAGTTGAGCTGCCGATCTCGCGTCCCGTTCGTGGGCTGGATGCGATTTGCGGCGCTGCCACGATACAGATCCACCAACAGCCGCTGAAGCGTAGCCCGGATCACGATCTCGCTGCCTTCCCGCCAGGCTCCGTTCTCCTCCCTCATCCGTTCATAGTCGGCGAATACCCCCGGGAGCCGCTTCTCCTCAAGCTGTGCTTGCAGCAGAAGTTTCCCGCCGAATAACCAATGGTAGACGTTATCATCCATCATAGCCTCGGTGAAAATGACATTATAAATTTCAAGTGGTTCCTCTTCCAAGGAAACCAGCTCATGAAAATCGGCTGGCGTCAGCAAGAAGATGGTTCCGGAAGACAACGGATACGAGGAACCGTTGAGCCTATGCTCGCCTTTTCCGGAAACCACATAACTCAGCTCGTAAAATTCATGCCAATGCAGCGGAATCGTCCCCGGATGAATGCCGTGGAACACCTGAACAGGCGCGTGGGGCTGCAATTGGTAATCCTCATTGGTTAGCCTGGGAGGCTGCTTGGTTGCCACTTAAGACGCCTCCTTCTCGCTTTTGATTTTTACAATAATTCCAACACGGATAAGAAAAACAGGCTAGAATCCTCTTCGAGCGATGTCCTGCCGGTGCGATTCGGCCAGCCTTGCGAAGTATCGAATGATGAAATCCCTGAACAGTACCGCAGTATGCATGAGGTATCGGTCCTCGGGCCAAGACAAGGAGATTGAGCGTTTGCACCAGCTTTCTTCGAGCCGCAGTTGGACGACATCCGGTCCGGTTGATCCGCCCCATGTAACGGCTGGCAGGAAGGCAACACCCTGACCGGCTCGAATTAATCCTCTGACGGTGGCGGGATCGTCGCTCTCAAATCGGATATGGGGGATAAATCCGGCAAGGCGGCAAAAGGCATCGGTTGTTTCACGCAACGATTTTCCCGGAGGCAGGGTAATGAAACTCTCTTCCTTAAGCTCCTGCAAGCTGACATGGTTCCGATCCGCGAGCGGGTGCCCGGCGGGAACGGCAACCACGATATCCTCTTCGAGCAAGCAGACCGACGCTGTTCCCTTTGGTGGTGTTGCGCCATCGGATAGGCACAAATCGAAGCTCGGCATACCTTCGAATGACGAAACATGCTGCTGTAATTGAAACTCTGCATTCGGCCATTCTTTGCGGAAATCAGCCAATAGATCCGGCAGTAAATGCGAGGAGACGCGAACATCAAGCGTGATGGCGGCGGGGACGCTGCCATTAGCATCCTGCAGCTGCAGCTTTCCATCCTCCAGCGCTTGCAGCGCGATATCCACTTGATGCAGAAACAGCTTGCCGTGCTCGTTCAGCCGTATCGTTTTACGCTCCCGTTTGAACAGCTTGGTTCCCAGCTCGGCTTCAAGCGACGCGATCATTTTGCTAAGTGCCGGCTGAGAGATATGTAGGCTATGGGCTGCTTTTGTCATGTGCTGCATGCGGGCGGCAGTCTGAAAATACTTTAATTGCAACAGTTCCATTCCGATCCCCACTTTCCACAATACATAACCTGTAAGTTATTATTAATATAATTCAATATATATTAGGGTTCATGAAATATACAAGATATAATAGTCTCAAATCGTAAGGATAGGGGACAATCAACTTGATCGTACAGATATTATCAGGAAAAGTTGCAGGCGAAAGATTAAAAGGTTCGTATGTATTCCGGGGCATCCCTTATGCAGCCCCGCCAATCGGTAAGCGAAGATTCAAGCCTCCGGCACCTCCGCTCTCCTGGCCGGGCGTGAGGCAGTGCAATCAATTCGGACCCATCGCACCGCAGAAGCATAATCCGCAAGGCTGCATGCCGGAGCTTGTGCAGTCCGAAGACTGCCTAAACTTGAACGTGTGGACTTCAGGTGCAAGCGATAAGCTAAAGCCAGTCATGGTCTATATCCATGGCGGCGGTTTCGTATCGGGCAACGGAGCGGAGTGTGATGGATCACGATATGCAGCAGAGGATGGAATCGTCTACGTATCGATCAATTATCGGCTTGGTGCGCTAGGTTTCTTATATTTGGGAGGAGTGCTGGGCAAAAAGTATGAAACCTCCGGTAACAATGGAATGCTGGATATCGCTGCTGCCCTCCAATGGGTCCAGCTTAATATTGCTGCTTTCGGCGGCGACCCGTCACGCGTAACCGTCATTGGCAACTCTGCCGGGGCCAAGTGTACCGCCACCCTCTACGTGATGGAAGCGGCACAGGGCTTATTTCACCGGGCCATTGCCCAAAGCGGCGCAACGCAGTCGATACGGGATTGCCAAACCGCCAATGTCACGACTCACCGGCTGCTTGAAGAGCTGGGGTTATCGCAAGCGCAGGCGCATCAGCTGCTTGAACTGCCTGCGGAGAGAATCATCGAAGCGCAGTCGGCGATCGGCTCCGACACCTCGCGCAGTCTGCATATGTTCGGCCCGGTTGCCGACGGCCATGTCATTCCGTTGGATCCGCTGGCGAGTCTAACCGGGAACGCCGACCTTCCACCGCTGCTGATCGGCACGAATGAGAATGAAGCGGCTATTTTTATCCATAACGATCCCGTGCTTCAGTCTCCGGCTTTCGAGACGCTCGAACGATTCTTCGGAGGGAATGCCGCTGTGGCGTGGAATGCTTATGCTCGTTATGAGCAATCGATGGCATCGGGTGAAGCGTGGAGCAAAGCATTGACCGAACATCTCTATACGATTGGAGCGATGCAGTTCGCAGAAGCCGCGGCATCGTCCGGAACATCGGTATGGATGTATCGGCTCCAAGGCGGCGGCTCGCTAGGCGCGATACACGGTTATGAAGGCAGTCTCATCCATGCGGTGGTAACCCGCAATCCTATGTCCGAAATGCCCACCAATGAGGATCCGTATGCTGTAGCAGCCGAGAGCTATGCGCTGGCACGCGCCATGCGGGAAGCATGGGTTGCATTCATACAGAGCGGAGACCCAAATATCCGTGCGCTGCCGGTTTGGACCGTCTATGGGAGCGGGCACCCCACCATGGTACTGGACCAAAACTGCTGCGTTCGCTATGACCTGCCGGTTCCGGCTGGGATCGGCGTTCCTCATCAGGTTTGGAGGATAGTCTGATGCAGTTGGTCGATATTGCCCTCGTTATGGTGCTGCTCGGACTCCTTCTCGGTTTTGTAGGTGCAGGCGGCTCAGGTTTCATTATATCCATCCTGACCGTCGTATTCGGTTATCCCATTCATACCGCGCTGGGTACCGCACTCGCGGCGATGTTCTTCTCGTCACTTTCCGGTTCTGTCAGCCATTACCGGGAAGGGAACATGACACTGAAGACGGGGGCCATCGTCGGCTTGGCCGGTGCGGCAGGGGCATGGATCAGCTCGGGCTGGTCCTCGCTGATTCCCGAGGATAAGCTGGGCTTCATGACATCCGGCATGTTGTTCGCCTCTGGACTAGCCTTATGGTTCAGGATGCTGTACGTCTCACGTCGGTCGAAGGCTTCCGGGGACTCGGTGCCACCCGTCATCCATGGCTTCCGATACTGGCTGCAGGCGCTGCTCATCGGACTCATAACCGGCGCCTTATCGGGGCTGTTCGGAATCGGCTCCACCCCTTTCATCCAGTTAGGGCTTATGCTGATCCTCGGCATGTCGATGCGTTTTGCCGCAGGCACGACCATGCTGGTCATTATGCCAATCGCACTGGCTGGAGGAGCCGGGTACTTCTCGATCGGGTACCTGGATGTTCAACTGCTCGTCGCTGTTGTGATCGGTACGATGTCCGGCTCGTATGTGGGGGCAAAGTTTACGAAGCGGGTACCCGTTGTCTGGCTGAAAACCTGCATGGTCCTCACCCCAATGATTGGTGCTGCCATTCTATTGCTGTAAGGACCACCCAACTGGTGGC
Organism: Paenibacillus sp. FSL K6-1330; assembly: GCF_037976825.1. NCBI lineage: Bacteria > Bacillati > Bacillota > Bacilli > Caryophanales > Paenibacillaceae > Paenibacillus > Paenibacillus sp. FSL K6-1330. Next base: position 923,979 of record NZ_CP150269.1, on the reverse strand, counting down.
CCGAACCCCCACAGAACCCGGCGCGCGGATTTCCCGCACCGGGACGGAGCGAAGTTGGATTGGATCAAACGCAAACAGGCCATAATCAAGATGAAATCGATACCCACTTTACAGAGATAAGCAGCAGGAAGATGATTGACGGTAAAACCGATCACGGATGTGAGTGTGGGAGCAAGGAAAATCTGAAGCGGATGCCTGAGCCAATTCGGATCCCGGTAGACCCACATGGCGATCACCATGGCTGCGATTTCGGGCAGGATGAACTCATGATTATGACTAAGTTCCGAAGCCGCGGCCATCAGGATAATCATGGCGAAGGCCATCGTGTAAGCCAAGAGATTTTTCCTTTTCTTCGTGTTCATGCATCCTCCCCTTATTCCGGTAACACTTCTGCGCTTTCCTCGTAATGAGAGGTGTCTCCGTACAACTCGATGAATGGATGAGAATCATGAAATACAATTTTGCTTAAGCTCGCTGAAGGAATATCCGGCAAATTCCCCATGTCGCTCAACTGCATTCCGGAATAATGGTTCATTAACGTTTTTAAGGTCATGCGGTGGGTTACGATCAGAACGGTTCCTCCTGGGCAGCTTAGCAGGATTCTTTCCACAGCGATTACCGCCCGATCCAGCAGCTCGGGATAGGTCTCTCCCTGTCCTGTTGGACGGTATAAATGAGGCTTATGCAAAAAATGATCAAACTCAGCGGTATGCTCATTCTGTATTGTTGGTACGTCTTGTCCTTCCCACAGCCCCATGTGAATTTCCTTCAGTTCATCTAATATACTGATACTTTCCGATGTGCTTCCGCAAATCATCTGGGCCGTTGTCAACGCTCTCGGACTGGGACTCGAAAAAATCGCATCAAACGTAACCGTCTGTAACCGGTCACGCAACCGTGCAGCCTGCCGTCTGCCTTCAGATGTTAACGGTGAGTCCATATGCCCCTGCATCTTCTCTTCCACGTTCCACTGGGTCTGGCCGTGTCTTACGAAATAAATGGTGGTGGTCGTCATGTTGCTCCCTCCTTTGTTGGTAATTGAAGTATACGTCCGTAATGTATAAAATAAAAATATATGTTTTATATTATGTATCAACAAAATGTATAGAAGGTGATTGGATTGTCTCTCAATCTGCATGCATTGATGCTGTTCTATAACGTTGCTCTTGCCGGAAGCGTTACCGAGGCCTCCAAGAGGCTGAATATCAGCCAGCCTGCCATCTCTGCCCAAATTCGGAATTTTGAAAAACAGTACAACGTCATTTTATTTGAGAAAAAAGGAAGAAACCTGGTTTTGACCTCTTTTGGCCAAAAGCTGTTTAAACCCACCGAAAAGCTGTTTCTTCTCGAAGAGCAAATCGAAACCATGATTAAAGACTATCATAAACATCCGCAGGGAAAACTTCGGCTCTCCGGAAATTACCTGGCGACCAGCGTTCTGATCCCCAAGTGGGCTTCCTTATTCAAGCAAAGGTATCCGAAAGTGGAAGTGGAAATTACGACGGTGAATTCACAAGTTGCACTTGAAAGATTGACGAATTACGAGGCGGATATCGCCATCTTTGGAAATAGCGAAATTACAAATCAGAATGACCATTCCCTCCATTGCCTGGAATTATATCAAGACGAATTCAAATTTGTGGTTGCGCCAAATCATAAGTATGCCAACAGGCAAATTTCCATGGAAGACATGGTGAAAGAGCCATTTATTATGCGGGAGGAAGGCAGCACGACCCGAAAGAGGCTCCTTGAGCTGTGCAGCGTTCAAGATGTCAGCCCACCAAAGATCGAACTGCAATTTAACGGCCTTAATGAAACCATCCAGGCTGTGGTCGCCGGATATGGCGTCAGTTTTGTATCCTCTCTTGTGGCCAGTCCATTCATCAAACGGGGAGAATTAGCTAAAGTGGATGTCATTGGCGTCCGTTTTACCAACAAAATCGTGCTCTGCTCTCATGATAAAGATGATCTGGAGGGATTCATCCGCGATTTTATTTCGATCGCAAAAAAAGGCTAGATCCACGCTGAAATGGTCAATGGTCGTCTATCGATTAAAAAAGGAAGCCGTTTTTTCCGGCTTCCTCCAAATGGTACTATCCATTAATAAGCAGTGATTCTTAGCTCATCTCATCGTTTTGAACGACCAGTTTCTTTTCACTCGTCGTTACCGACGCCCCTCCATTTTCCACGTGGACTTTGACGAAATACTCCCCGCCTTCAGAGAACAGCGTTTTAATCCGGTAATTCCCATCCTGGTCTGGAATGGCAGTGATCATATCATGTTCGGCGCTGTCTTTTTTCCATATTTCGAATTCAACTTGCGCGGTATCGACGATTGGATCGCTTCCCTTCGTTATATGGGCATCTATGAGAATGGCGCGGCCGGATACGAGGACGTCTTGAACAGGATTCACTTCAACTTGCAGCTTTTCCGATTCTTTGGCTTCTCCCCCGCCAACGCCGGAACAGGCGGCAGAGATCAATAAACATACAATTGCAATCAAGGGCAGCACACTTTTTCTCACACGAATCATCTCCATTTCTCGTATAGTCCAGTCTCGTGGTGCATCCTAAGTATACAGAGACAAGTCATTAAGAAATAATATATTATATGTCCGATATATAAATAATAAGTATATATGGTAATGGAAGGAAGCTTTCAATTGCATCAGTAACAAAAAAAAAGAAGCCCGATTAATCGACTTCTTTTTGTACTTCCGATTATATTTCAAAAGCTAATTTGTATTATATCAAACGCTAAACATAAAGGTTTTCTAAATCGAAACTATAAGTAGGCGTGCTCCACAACAGTTCATGCTAACACACTCGTTCTACCCATCTTCGCCGATCATTTGCAGCTCAATTTGTTTCATTTCATAAAAATATCCCTGTTGCTCCATCAGCTCTAAATACGTGCCCGCTTCGATGACTCTGCCTTGGTCCATCACCAGAATCTGGTCCATCTCTTCCAAGCCGGTCAGCCGATGACAAATCAGAAGAAGCGTGTCGTTAACCGCTTGCGCCAACAGATGCCGAAAAACACGCTGCTCCGTAACGTAATCCAGTGAAGACGTCGGTTCGTCCAGAAGCCATAACCGTCCTTCTCGGAGCATCGCCCGGGCCAAGGCTAAGCGCTGCTTCTCTCCATCCGACAAGTTCTCCCCTTTTTCATATACCATATCGTCCAGGGACTTATTCGGCAGCTGTACTTTATCCAGCATAACCGACAACACCTGATCGGAATGATGTTCCTCATTCAACAGCAGGTTGTCCCGAACGGTGCCCCGAAAGAAATGACTGTGCTGCAGCACTACCTTTGAGGCTTGCCAAATGCTCGCTTCATCCAGTTCCTTAATCGAAGTATCATTTAAACGAATCTGGCCGTCTGTCGGTGTGCGCAGCTTGAGCAGCAATTCGATGAGGGTTGTTTTCCCTGATCCACTCGGACCGACAATAGCGGTTTTAGACCCCGGCGGAAGATAGAGGGAAATGTCCTTCAGCGCTGGACGCCATTCATCTTCATATTGAAATGAAACACCGCTTAGCTCAATGGAAACGGCTTTCTCGACGGAAAGGACACCGCTTGGCTGCGGCGGCTGCCTATCTGCGGCAAGAACCGTTTCCGCAAGCCGCTTAGCCGCATGTTCGCTATCCAGCTTATAAGCGGGCAGTGTGGCCATTGGCGCAGCTTCTTCAAACACCGTAAGCGAAGCCATGACCAGCATGGCGAGAAACACGCCGGCAAGCGAGCCGTCCATAATCAAAAAGGCGCCAAGAATCAGTACGCCCCACGAAATCAGATACGTTACAAAAACATGCAGTGATTGCCCGCGCAGCAAATGCCGGGCTGCCGCTTGCTGTTCCGCTGCCAATGCGGCGGAGGTACGCTGCAGCTGCTGCTCGCGCTTGTTCATTTGCCCGTATACTTTCAAATCGCGGAAGCCGTAAAGCAGTTCGGTCACTTCTGTGGAAAGCGCCGCTCGCTCTTGGCGAACGCGACCATATATCCTTCTCTGTCCAAGAAGAACAAGTGCAGGAACCACAAAAGCCGTTGCCAGCATCCCCAGCACAAACAAACAGGCAATCCAGAATGAAAAGGCGGAAGTAAACAAAACCGTAGCCAGAAAGACCATGACAACAATGACAGGCGGATAGGCGACACGCAGAAAGTAATGTTGTAAGCTCTCTACATCCCCAACGATCCGTGCGAGCAGTTCTCCGCTCCGTTTTTTGCCCAATATCCCTGGCGTCAAAGGAACAAGCTTGGCAAAAAAGGATGTACGCAAACGGCTGAGCAGAGAGAATGTCGCCCGATGGGAATACAAGCGTTCCGCATAGCGGCTTGCCGCCCGCAGCAGACCAAGTATTTTTACCAGGGACGTCAGCACAATCAAGGTATAGAGCGGCGGGGCAAATACAGTCTGGGAGATCAGATACCCGCTTGCGGCGAAGAGGCATACACCTGCGATGCCGGCAACGAATCCTCCAATGATGGCGATGGCAATATCCTTCCGTTCCTGAATCATCGCCTTGGTTAAAATAGCCAGCTCATTCATGCGAATCCCCCTTTCCGCTGGACATCCACCATTTCAGCATATTGGGGCAGACGCGCTAGAAGCTCATCATGGCGCCCGCTGTCCAGCAGCACTCCGTTGTCCATAAACAATATTCGGTCGGCATGCCGTATCGTGTACAAGCGGTGCGCCACGGTAATCATGGTCGCCTTGCTTGCAAGCTCGGCAATGGACCGCTGTAAGACGCGTTCGGTGTGCAAGTCTAATCCGACGGTGGGTTCATCAAACAAAATAACGGCAGGCCGCTTCAAAAAAGCACGCGCCAGCGCTAGCCTCTGCTTCTCGCCGCCCGACAACCCCCGGCCCCCTTCGCCGACAAAGGTGTCATAGCCCTGTTCCAACTCGGCTGCAACCGCAGCTAGTCCGGCGGCCTCCGCCGCCTGCACGACTTCGCCCCTGGAGGCGTCCCTGCCCGCACCAATCGCAATATTGTCGGCAAACGTGCCGGCAAAAATATACGGATGCTGGGTAATGTAGCTAACATGATCAAACCAGTGAGCCTCATCGTACCCCGCAAGCGGACGTCCGTTCACCAGCACTTCTCCCGACGTCGGCCCAAGCAGCCCGGCAATCACATGCAGCAAAGTGGTTTTACCGGATCCGCTTTTACCGACAATGGCGATTTGCTCCCCTGGTCCAAACGACATGGAGCCGGCTGCAAGCTCGAACGAATCCGGCGCATACCGAAACCGGACATCCCTCAGTTCGATGGATGGCGGCATCCGAATCAAACCCAAGTCGGCTGTCTCAGGCTTATCCGCCGTATCCATCTGATCACCCCAGTTTGTTCTGTCCTTTTTCCCGGTGCCCTCTTGCCCATCTGTCACTGCTCCTGCTTCCCTTGTTTCAGTGAGCATCTCCTCTACTTTTCGGACAGCCCCCATGCTGGTACGACCGCTATGAAAAGCAGTTCCCGTGTTTTTTAGCAGGCTATAAAACTCGGGCACCAGCAGCAGGATCAAAAAGGCAGCGTGGAAGGAAAGCGATTTGAAAACCAGCAGCTGCAGCGCCAGCTCAAGCGCCACAACGCCAATGCTAAGCATAACGATGGATTCCAGCATGAAGGTGTTGGTAAACGCAATCCGTAAAATGCCCATCGTTGCATCCCGATAGCCCAGGCTGCTGCGTTCAATTTCCTGTTGCTGATGATCTGTCCGACCAAACAGCTTGAGCGAAACCAGCCCTTGAAGAGAGTCGAGAAACGTACCGGAAAACTCGGCCAGCTGTGCGAATTTCTCCTCCGATTTGTTCTTCGTTTTCAGCCCCACAAGCACCATAAAAATCGGGATAAAGGGGGCGGTAACCAGCATAATCAAGCCGGAATTCATATGCTTAGTAAAAACAATGACCAGAATCAGGACGGGAATGATGGCGGCTTCTATCATACGCGGCATATACTGGCTGAAATAACTGTCCGCCTCATCCACCGCATCCAGCGCCACACTGACCTTTCCGCCCGTTTGTCCACGAAGCGTTGAAGCTACGGAAGCATGGGCCAGCTTACGCAGCACCGCTGCTCGCATCTCCGTCTTGGCGCTTGCGGCCATGTGCAAGCCAATGATCCCGTTTCCATAAGACAGCAGCGTCCGCGCAGCCATCACAGCCAGCAATGAGCCAAGTATGACAACAACCGACGAAAAGGAAGCCCGCTGCACAAAAATCCTCTGGACCGCTTCGGCGAGCAGCGCGGCCTGGCCTGTCATGGCTGCACCGAGCGCAAGCGACATAATCCCCAAGAGAATAATACGTTTCCTTTGTGCGGACATTTGCTGAGACAGCAGACTGGTTTTCCCCTTCAAGTAACTCCCCTCCTTTATACCAAACCACTGCAAGGTACTCCTAAATGAAGTGATACCCACGCACGATTATTATTTTTTGCCTTTTACATAATCCGCATCAAACAGGAATAGCCTGAAGACCAGTATAAGGGACGGAATCAGCAGGCAGAGGCCGCCGATAAAGGCCGCCACAAGCGCAGCACCCATCGACTCATGCGTGGCCCCGCTTTGAATGGTAATGTACGGATCCAGAATATAAGGATATTGACCGATACCGTATGCAAAAAATGCACAGAAAAATTGCAGCATAACACAAATAAAAGCGAGTCCGTAGCGGCGACCTTTGTACAGCAGCCAAATGGCTATCATGAAAAAACCAACGGAAAGCGCCAGCAGCCACCATAAATCCATCATGTTTTGAAAATGCCGCTCATTATGTTGACTGAGGAAAATAAATGCCGTGAGCGCGGCAATAATGGTTGGCGTACTCCAGAACAGGGCATATGTCCGCACCAGCTTTAGCGCTGGCTGATCGTCCGCCCGGGAGGCGTAGAAGGCCAGGAACGATCCGCTTATAAACAGCACCGATACGATGGCCAATGCAACGATGCTCCACGACAACGGACTCGTCATCAGTGTCCAATATTCCAGAGAAACAGCTCCGCCTCTATCCACAATAAAACCGCCTTCGGAAAGCGTTAATGCTACCGACAAGGAAGCCGGAATCAATAAACCTGTGGCCCCATATAAAAACAGATACACGATATTTTCTTTGGAGCCGTAATTTTCAAAAGCGTAAAAGGAGCCACGGATCGCCAGCAGGATAATGGCGATGCTTCCCGGTATAAGCAGCGCAGAGCCATAATAATAGGCCGTGTCCGGGAAAAACCCGACGATGCCGATAAAGAAAAAGACAAAAAACACATTGGTAATCTCCCAGACCGGCGATAAATAACGGGATATTAATCGATTGATCAGGTGGTCCTGCTTCGTCAGACGGGCATAGAAGGCAAAAAAACCAGCGCCGAAATCAATGGAGGCTATAATTAAATAGCCGTATAAAAACAGCCAAAGGACGGAGATGCCTATCAACTCGTAATGGATCATACCGGCTCACCCTTTCCCGTGGATTGATCGCGTTTCTCTTTCACGAACTCGTCCAGCTCGGCTTCTGCCGGTTTGTTACGGAACAAACGTCTCAGGACAAAGACACACATGGTCCCAAGAACAATATACAGTAGCAGGAAGAGGAAAAAGAGAATCCTCACATTCGGTGAAGTCGTAGCCGCCTCCTCTACGCGCATATATCCGCGGATAATCCACGGCTGCCGCCCGAGCTCCGCATAGAACCAGCCCATTTCAACGCCCAAAAATGCGAGAGGCGCACTAAAAACAATGGCCCGAAGCAGCCACTTGTTGAGCTCATTGCGTCTCTTCCAGAACAAAAACAGGAAATACAGGACCGCAATGGCTAACATAACAAAACCGATCCCGGCCATGAAATCAAACAAATAATGGACAAGCAGAGGCGGCCTTTCATCAAGCGGAAACTCCTCCAGCCCCTTTACCTCGGCATCAAAGTCCCCAAAGGCCAGGAAGCTGAGCGCTTTCGGAATATGGATGGCTCCCATTACCTTCTGCTCCGCATTAAGCCAGCCCAGTAATATCAAATCCGCACCGCTTTCCGTTTCAAAATGCCATTCTGCAGCGGCCAGCTTCTCCGGTTGATGCTCCGCCAAAAACTTGGCCGACATATCCCCGGCTAAGGTTGTCAGCAAGCTGAACACCAGAACAACCGCCATCATGAGCTTCAATGCTTTCTTGTAATATGCCGAGGGCCCTTTTCTCAGAATAACGTAGGCTGCGATTCCCGCCAGCAGGGCAGCTCCCGTCAAATAGGCCGAGGTTAGTACATGGAATACTTTTGAAGGCGTCGCCGTATTCAACATCGCTTGCAGCGGGTTAACCGCCGTAAAGTGGCCTGCCTCCATGACAAAGCCTCCAGGCTGATTCATGAATCCGTTCACCGTCGTAATAAAAACAGCGGACATGCCTGCCCCGGCAACAATCGGAATCGTCAGCAGCCAATGGATATACGGGTTGCGGAACCGATCCCACGTGTACATATATATCCCCAGGAAAATGGCTTCAAAAAAGAATGCAAAAACCTCCATAAATAACGGGAGGGCGATAACATTCCCCGCCACTTGCATAAAGTTCGGCCAAACAAGCGCGAGCAGCAAGGAGATCGCCGTTCCAGTCACCACGCCAACCGCCACCGAAATAACGAATCCTCGCGTCCATCTTTTGGCCATGAGCATGTAATGGGGATCCTTCTTACGTATACCGACAAATTCGGCAATGGCAATCATTAACGGAACACCGACGCCAACCGTGGCAAAAATGACATGAAACGCCAAGGTTAGCCCTGTCAGCCATTTGCTCCACAGCACCGTATCTATAACCACGAGATACTGCCTCCTTTCAAACCCTGTTCATTCGTTGATCGGGATTGACCCTAATAAGTACATACCCGATATTTAAACGTTATTATAACGAAGCAATGTCTCAAATGAATCACGAAAGCCTCTCGTTCAACAAACAATCGTATCTTTCCGACAACTCGGTGAAAAACAAAAAAATCACTCCATCGAGTCATTGTACTATTAACCGATGTATGGTATTTGAAGCTGCATGCTTATCTACTCATACACTCGATAAAAAGAAAAAGTCCCCGTAAATACGGGGACCAGGCACTCTTCTTTGAATGAAACAACTGACTATTCTGCAGGTATAACCGTAGATTCTCTCACGATAAGTTCAGGGTCAATCCGAACATTGCCCCCGCGTTTCATCGTACCATCCATACGCTTCAGCAGCATTTCCGCTGCGGCAAGCCCAATCCGGTCAGTAGGCTGCCGGACCGTTGTCAAATGTGGGCGCAGCTTGGATGAGATATACTGATCGTCATAGCCGACAATGGCTACCTGTTCTGGAATCCGGATGCCTTCTTCCAGAAGAGCGTTCATGACCCCGAGCGCGATATTGTCATCGCCTGCGAATACGGCGGAAGGAAGTCGCCCTTCCTGCAGCCATTTGCGGCAAATATCATAACCAAAGTCGATTTCGAAATCGCCCGTAATCATTTCGAACGGCGCCAGGCTCTTTTCCTTAAGTGCCTGCAGAAAGCCGCTTCGGCGTTCCCTCGTACTGCGGAACATATCCTGCCCGCTTAAATGCGCAATGGAAGTATGGCCGAGATCGAGCAGGTGCTTCGTTGCGGTATAACCGCCTTTGTAGTTGTCTATGGTGACGGAAAAAGCGTCATTATCCGGCTTCTGGTTGTCAATCAGGACATACGGGATATTGCGCCGTTTCAATTCCACGATATAGTTGTCTTCTTCCATTGGCGAGAGCAGAATCAGTCCGTCCACGCGGTCTTCCTGAATCAGATAATGGGCTTCGTCAGAGCCTATGCCCGTAGAGACCGAAATGGCCAGGAAATAACCGTGAAGTGCCAGCACTTCATTCAACTCCTTGACTACAGCGTCGAAGAAGGAGTCCTGAAGGGTGGTCACGATCAAACCGACAATCCCTGTCTTACCGCGGGCTAAACTCCGAGCGGCAGCATTAGGACGGTAATCAAGCTCCTTGATGGCTTCCAGAACCTTTTGTCTGTTTTTCTCTCGAACAGATTCGGCGCCGTTTAAGACACGTGAAACCGTTACAACGGACAGGCCTGATTTTTTTGCTACGTCAAATATACTAACCTTCATTGTTTATACTCCTTGCGGCGGATTTTCCGTACGTTTACATTGGCTTAACACTAGTATACATGGACGGAGGCCTGGCCGCGAAGCTAAATTAACAGATGCACCGCCCCTTTCGGGGCGGTACCATAGTCTGCATTAACGTTTGATAATTTCCATGACTTTTTTCTGAATCGTTGGCATCACTTCTTCAACGGTCTTGTGTCCGGTATCGATCGGCTGCATTTCATTGATGAACATGTCATTGATTTGCGAGTAGTTGGTAATCAAGTGATTATAGGATTCAAAGCCGTATTTCACAGCGCCTTCATAAACCTTTTTCACATCTTCCGGATCGATGCCCTCAAAATGCTTGTAATAAGCTTCAGCTGCCTTCGTATTGACAGGTGGATTGCCGCCGCTCAGGTCAATGGATTTTTCCTGAACTTCTTCGCTGACCAGATATTTGATCCATTCAAAAGCTTCCTTCGGATGCTTGGAACCTTTCAGAATAAAGAGTGGATCGACGAACAGCACGCTGCGGATCTTGTCGTTGCCGCCAGCAGGAACTGCAGCCACGCCGACCTCGAACGGAAAGTCATTGGAGCCTGCAAGGCTCCAGGAGCCGCTGACGGTCATGCCAACCTTGCCGGTTACGAATGCATCGCCATTTTGCCCGGCTACGCTCTTACTCCATTCCGTCGTCGGGGAGACCTTATCCTTCAAAATCAGGTCAAACAGTTTATTGTAGGTTGCCATCACTTCAGGAGAATCAAAATGAGTCTCCGAAGGCACGCCGCCGTTGGTCCAGGTATCCTGGGAGTAAGGCTCAACGCCGAAATACAGCGGGCGCATATCGCGTTCGGACCATGTGAAGTCGACGCCATACTGTGTTTTAGCGATATCGTCGGATACATGCGTCATTTTCTTGGCTTCTTCAACCATTTTGTCAAACGTCCAGCTCTTGTCCTCGTAATCGCTTGGAGGATAAGGAACATTGGCAGCATCGAACATGTCTTTGTTATAGAGCATGAGGGTCACATACATATTGACCGGAATCCCGTATACATGGTCTTTGATGGTATAGATGTCCATGAGGTCTTCCGGGATGCTGTAATCGGATGCCTTAAAGCCGTCTTCCTTTATAATGTCGTTCATGTCAAGCAGCATATCTTTGTTGAAATATTCCGCAAAGCCGCCGTAGCCATAGTGGCTTGTCACGTCAGGCGATTTACCGCCAGCGATCAGCGTTTGCAGTTTGCTATCAAACTGCTCGTAAGGAGCCTTTTCTATTCTGACCTTGATGTTAGGGTGTTTGGCTTCAAAGTCCGGAACCAGCTTCTCAATAAAAGTCCGGTCTTCCGAATCCATCGTGTAATGCGTAATGGTTACTTGCTCGCCTGAAGAACCGCCGCTGTCGCCTTTGCCTTCGGGAGCCACTTCTCCCGCTGATTTGCCACCGGTGCAGCCGGACAATGCCAATACGACGAGCATGCTGAACGCAAGCAGAAGTGCATAGGTCTTTTTAATCCTTCTTTTTTTCATGAACTACAGTCCCCCATATACTCAAGTTTGTTTGCCGCCGCTGCGGCAGGGTCTTCACTTGATGCCTGTAAGTACAATTCCTTCAACAAATCGTTTCTGGGCTATCGCAAATAATGTGACAATCGGCAGCATGGCGAGCACGGAGGCAACCATGAGCAGATGCCACGGCGGAATGCGAAACCGTGACGAGGTGAAGGAAGACATACCGACCGGAAGCGTAAATTTATCCGATGAGCTTAGGTAGAGCACGGGTGTCAGCAGGTCGTTCCAGCTGTAAATGAAGGCAAAGATGGCAACGGTTGCAAGTGCTGGACCAGACAGAGGCAAGGCAATCCGCCACCACATCCGCAGCTCGCTGCAACCGTCCATGCGTCCAGCGTCAAACAACTCATCCGGCAGCGTGGAGAAGAACTGGCGCAGCAAAAAGATGTTGTATGCCGAGCCGAAAAATGCAGGTACGATCAGCGGCAAGAACGTATCGATCCAGTTCAGCTTGGAAAAAAGAATGAACTGCGGGATCATAATCGCTGGATAAGGAAGCATCATGGTGCTGAGCATCAACATGAACCACAGGTTGCTGCCCTTGCCCCGGTATCTGGCAAAGCCGTAGGCTGCCAGCGCCGACGACAACAGAGTGCCGACCACGGTCAAAGTGCCGATAATGAGACTGTTCATGTACATTTGGCCGAAGTTTAGCGTTTCGAAAATTTCCTTGTAGTTGCTCCACTCCCAGGAATCTGGTAAAAAGGTTGGAGGAAACTTCAGGAGTTCCTTCTTCGATTTCAGCGAGGTCGAAACCATGAAGAACAAAGGCAGGAGCATGAGAAAGGTAGTAACCACTAAGGCAATAAAGCTGGCAATGCTTACGACATCGATTTTGCGCCGGCGTTTATTCGTAGAAGGTGAAGCCGAAGGACTGGCTGTCGGAATGGTTCTCATTTGCGTCCGCCTCCTTCATAGTGAACATAACGGTTCGAGAATTTCATAATTAGTGCCGTAAACAGCATGACAACGATCAGCAGAACCCACGCGAGAGCGGATGAGTATCCAGCCCGGTATTCTTTGAAGGCGCTGGTGTACAGGTTGTAAACATAGAACCATGTCGAGTAGTTAGGACCGCCCTGGGTCATGACGTACGCTTGCGTAAATACCTGGAAGGAGTCAATGACACCCATAATCAGCTGGAACAACAGCACCGGTGATATCATGGGGAGTGTCACATTCAGAAAAATCCGGAAGCGCCCCGCACCGTCAAGCTTGGCGGCTTCCACGAGACTTGCAGGCACGCTCATGAGTCCTGCGAGGAACAGAATCATGCCTGAACCTACTGTCCAGAAGGACATAATCATCAGAGCGTAAAGCGCATAATCCGGACTCATAAGCCAGGACGGGCCACTGATGCCGAACCAGGACAGAACGTAGTTGAACAGACCGATCGATGGATTGAAAATCCAGTACCACAGCAGTGACATCGCCACGCCGGATACCATGCTCGGAAAATACATGGCGGTCCGGAAAAATCCACGGAACGGTATTTTCGTATTGAGCAGGAGCGCAAACCCGAGTGCCAGCAACAGTTGGATCGGTACGCTTATAAACGTATACCGCACCGTTACCACAACGGATTTCCAAAACAGATCATCTTGAAACATTTCGGTGTAGTTCGCCAGGCCGACATATTTCGGTGGGTGGATAATGTCATAGTCCGTGAAACTGTAATAAAGGGATGACAGAATCGGATACAAGGCAAACACCAGGAAACCGATAAGCCATGGAGCGATGAAGAGGTACATGTATAACGTCTGCCGTCGGCTTTCGCGATGGGTCACGGAAACACCAACCTTTCTTTTTATTTTGAAAATTATAACGCTTTAACTTTCAATATAAAGTTTCCCCTGTTTTCAGGGTTTCATAGGATGATGTATGTATAAAAGTTAAAGTGCTTTAATTTTCATATCCGGTCTGATGACATTATCATAGAGGATGATTTCTCAATTATCAACTGTTTTTTTGGAAAAATGAAAGCGCTGCATTGATTGCCGCTGCTGAAACCATTTGACGGGAAGTCTGCCAAAGACTGATACAGAACGGTTTGTAGCCGATATCCAGACTCTGAAACATCATGAAATTTTTGGTTGGGGAAACACCTACGCTGGAAGGTAATAGCCCCCCCTTCCAAGATCAACTTACACAGAGGGAGCAAGTTTTGCTCTACTCATCATTTGTCACGGATATACCTGCAAGAACAACAAAAAACCTTCAATGATCGAATGACGATCATTGAAGGTTTTTTGTTTCCCGAAGACTACCACCCTGCAGTTATTTTACTTGCGAACAACCGTATAGCCTTTATCCTTAAGCAGCTTCACAATGCCATGCTCACCCAGATAATGAGCTGACCCTACCACAATGAAATACTCTTCGTTTTTGCCGTTTTTCAAATATCTGTCGATTTTGTCTGCCATGCCGATGTTGCGGTCGATCAGCATCGCTTTGTTATATTCCTCGTCACCCGACATGCTGTTTGTTAACTCGAGCAGCTGCTCGTCATTGCCTGTTTTCCACATTTCGGCCATCTGGTTCACACTCTCGTCCAGTACGTCGAAGTTATCGAGGGCGATATTGAGGTTTTTCTCCTGCAGCTCCTTGGAGAAGCCATCAAACATACCCAGCTGGGATTCGTAGGATTCCAGCTCCAGAATCGGAACTTTGCGTTCGATGGCCTTCTGGATGAAATACAGGTCGATCCCAGCTGATGCTTCGTACCCGGCTTTTACGGATTTCAGACTACTGATCGTGGTTTCGGCAACCCAAGGCTTGAATGCATCGAGTGCATTCGGCTGCATGCCACTTTGCTTCAGAATTCCGCCAAGCTTAGCATAGGTCTCACTGGATACATGGTCCTTCAAGGTTGTCCCATCCTGATACATTCCCAGATCCATGATCAGTTTCTGCTGCTCTTCATCAGCCGCTTTGCTGATATCAATTTCGACACCGAGATAGTCGGCCTCGGCAAATGCTTCTTCAAATTCCGGACGTAACGGGTAGAAGCTATCATCCGCGATATGCATGGAACCTACAAGGTACACTGTATTCCCGTTGCTCTCCACTTCCCACATGAAGCCGCGGCCGCCAGCTTGTGCGGTTTCTGTTTCCTTGGAAACCAGCAGAACGGCGCGAGTTTTCGCATCCCAGCTAACCTTATAACCGGCAGCGTCCCCAACAACTCGAATTGGTGCATAGGTTACGCCATTGATTTGTTTCAGCTTACCTTTTAGGGTAATGGTTTTGCCATCCACAACGACATGGATCGTGTCATCTGCTGTACCCTTCAGTTTCACGTCCAGAGCCTGAAGCGTTGTTCTGAGCGGAACAAGCGTTGTGCCCTTATCTATAATCGGTGTGCCAAGCGAATATTGAACAACTTGGTTATCCACTTTTACTGCCGGCTGTTGTTGTGGGGCAGCCATGGCAGGTACTGCCGAAGCGAGCAGCCCAACCGAAATCGCGAGGGACAAGAGCATTTTTTTCCAGTTTTTCATTTATGTAATCTCCTTTATTTTCAATGTGAGTTGATAGTTTGCGCCATACCGATTTGACACCCTTTGTCTTCCGCTTTCTTACTCCAGCAACTCACAACTCTTTCTATGATATCATAATTAGAAAGAAACCCGTGAATATCTTTTACTATTTTATGCAATAACTTGCCCTCCGAAGGTTCGCGGCATGCTGCATTTCTTACATTACGAACTGGCTGCCTCTTTAATAAAAATAACCCCGAATTTTATTTCGGGGTTGTTGTAACAGGTATATGTGACGCTCATTCGTTAATCGTTCGCCTTGTCAGTTCCTTCGCTTGGGGTCTCTTCATAAATAATGGGATACGACTGACTTCCAAGCAGCATTCTCCGCCCCTGGAACTCATCATACAGGTTGATGCGAACAGTCCCTCCGCTTACATTTTTGCCGAAGTTGTTATTCAATGTAATGGCGTATGATTTATTGCTGCCGATGGTCAAATCGGTGCCGAGTGTCAACGCCTTCTCTGTGGATTGTCCGGTCGGGTCAATCATCTCCATGATGAGCTTGTGTTCATATTCGCCTGTCTCGTAATCGCCATCTCTGGAGAGGTTATAATGAATGACAGTATCAAGCCGATCCTTCCCTTTGCTAAGCTCAGCTTCCCCTCTCGTTACGGACAGTCTGTACGGGAACAATTCCACATTTCCTAAACTCGCTCCCGGATCTATAGCTCTAGGCCTTAAGGCTAATCCCATGGTATTAATCGATCCTGTTGATTCTTCCCCTAAAGCTGTCAGTTTTCCGTCGGCCACACCTTCGCCGATATAAAGCACAAGTTCTGAAGTATTCACATTCAGCGGAAGCTTGCTCCAAACCGTAACCAGATTTTTCCCATTCGGACTTGTCTTGTCGGTCGATTGATTGATTTCAGCTTCAAAATACTCGTTGTCCGGTGTCTTGTAGTACGCCACCAACTGTGCCTGCCTGGAGTAACGTGTTTCCTGACTGGTCATCTCCAGTTCCGTATACATCAAATTGGAGCTGCTTCCCTGGTAAACCGTAGACATGCGTTCACGGATTTCCGCTTTCTTGCCTGGAGTAGAAATACGGTATGATTCGCCTGCAGCGACCTGATTCATTACATTGTTGAGCGCTTTGGTATTGAGCGACAGAAATTTCGTGACCTTCTCTTCTGATACTTCCTGCAGCTCCATTCGTAATTGATTGAAATTATAGGAATATGGCACCTTGGCAAGCACATACATCTCTACGGTTTCATTAGGCGCCAAGGTCGTTTGATCCGTTGGCACCACGATTTGAGCCGTACTGCTCAAATCACGCATATCGGCCTTAACCTTGGCTTTTAGCTCAGGCAGCTGTACGGTCGAGTCTTTGGTGTTGCGAATACTAATCCGGGCGGCAATTTGATCGCCGTCTCCCCAAGGCAGCCGTTGATACAAGCTTAGCTTTACGCCGAATGTTCCATGACTGTTCTCCATGATGTTCTCCAAGCCCAGATGGCTCTTCTCTTCCTGAGCATAAGGAATTTTATAAAAGGCCGTCGGGAAACGGATCTTCCCTTCCATAGCAGGCTCCATTAATTGCAGCTGCAGCATATTCTGTTTCATGTGCAAGGGTACATCTGCCTCGAGATCAATAAGTTTCTCCTCCAGCGGCTTCAACGTAACATTCTCAAACGCCTTCGTATTTACCGGTATGCTGTAACCCTCCGCAGTCCGGATGGAAAGTTCGTAAGCTGGCAGCTTCACTGATTTTTGACCGAGATTTTTAACGCGGAATTGAAGGCTCCATTTCCCGGTATCATTCTCAGCAAATACGGAAGCACTCTTCAATTGCGTTTCAATCGTACTGTTATTAATGGATATTTTTTTGACGGCATTATTAGCCGCAGGCACGTCAGCGCTAACGGCAGGAAGCTTGAAGGTTTTTACCGGGAGCGTCATTTTCAAACCTTCGTCTTCCTGGGTGAATTGAATCGTCAAATGGTCCGTTTTCAGATTGGAAGGCACCTCAGCCAGATAGTATATCGTTCTTTTCTGCCCTGGCTGGATCTTAAAGCTTCCTCCTGTATCATCCTCAGGCACAAGTTCGATCACCGAGCCGCCGACTGACTTCAGTTGTGCTTTAAATCCAGGATCGCTTAGTACCCTCTTTCCTCCGTTTGCGAGATGAACCCCGACCTTCATATACACTTTTCCATTATCTTTCATTCGTTGCAAACTTTCCGCCTTGACCGTAACGGGCAGCTGTTTCATCATAACCTTTGCGCTTTTGCCTTTAGCAACAGCAGGCTCGGAAGCTGCCGCAGAAAGTTTGAACGATTGCACCGGAAGATTTATGTTCAACTCTTTGTCTTCTAGCGCGAGCTGCAATGTCATGCCATTCGTCTTCATCGTGGAAGGAACCTCTGTCCAATAGTAGATGATTCTGCTCTCCTGAGGCTGGAGCTTGTAGCTGGTGCTGGCTGAATCAGGCAAGAGCTCGAATACCGAGCCGCCGGCCGATTTTAGATATGCTTTATATCCGGGATCGCTAAGTACCGTGGTTCCTCCATTCGAGAGTTTCATCCCCAGTTTTATATATACTTTTCCATTGATTTTATACCTCTGCGCGGTATCTGCCTTGGCCGTAACGGAATAATTATTCATCTTAATCTGCTTGCTCTTGCCTACAGGAACTACAGATGAATAATGGGCAGGAATCGTGAAACCACCCAGTCTTTTATCATAAGTGGGGCTGCTAAAATCCCATCCGAACATGGAGACCTTAATTCCGTTTATCTGTGACGATTTTCCAATATTCACATAGTACGTTACGGATTGACTGCTATTTGCATGCAGCGTTCTTTTACCAGCATCACTCGTAACTGCTTTTCCTTTTACAATGGCGCCACTCGGCGTGGAAACTTTGGAGAAATAGTCGATCAGATCTATTCTATTGTTACTACGGTTACTGTAATGAAGCGTGTATACCAGAATATTGCCGTCAGGCGCAGTCATCATATCCATCCCCGTCAGCTTCACACTGACGTTTTGCTTCAATGTGACCGAACCGAGTTTATCCAGTGTGAACATAGAAGCAGCTGCAGCAGATTTGGAACCGGACGCATTAGCTGCAGATGCCCCATATGTATCCATGGCAACGAATTGACTCAACACCGCAGCGCTGAGCATCATGGTCATACATATCTTTTTTGGCCTGTACATCAATGTACCTCCTGATAAAAATAATTTAGTGCAATCGAATCTTATCGCCTTCTTGCAGCGGAGCACTGCTCTCAACAATGATCGGTTGATGCTCCATTACACCGTCTACTGCCGATTGGTTTTCATTCGAATCCATGATCGTAATATAGGTTTTTTTAACAACAAAGCTGTTACCTAGCGGTCCGTTTCTTTCCTCGACACCAAATACGTACGATTGGTCTCCTTCTTTGTGGATAGCTTCATTCGATACTAGGATCAAATCATTCACCGTTTTGATCAACTGAGTCTCTGCCGGCTCTCCGCCCTTTAGCTCCTTATCCTCAATAGCAATCACCAGTTGCTTCATAGGTGTTGTGTAAGCAGGTGTGTTTCCGCCGTTTTCCGGTTCACCAAGCGGTTGTTCGGTATCTTTAATATCCTCAATGCTCCCCTCGACTTGTCTGGCATTACTGCCACCTATTCGAACATTCAATTTTGCTCCTTTTTCCAGATTATCCATTAATGTCGCTGGGGCAGTAAACTCAAACTCAAAGCCGAGTTTCGAATTGGCGATTATAACATCGGACTCTTCCCCTTTCGACTCAAGCCCCTCCACTGCATTAATCTTCGTAACGATCCCGTCAAAAGGTGCAATCAATGTGCTGTTTTCTTGCAAATCCTCCTGCAATCTATGAACTTTCCGTCTTTGGACATCGATATCCATTTGAGTCCTCTTCATATCGTTTTTAGCTTTTACGATTGTTTTCTCATCGTCGCTTAGTGAAGCTTCCTTATAACTATCTTGCTGCTCCTTTAGCGTAAGCATGAACTGGCTCAATTGCGTCTCTTCATCCTCAATCTGACGCTGGAGGGTCCGTTGGTTGTAAACAACCAGGATCGCTCCTTTCTTAACCGTTTTGCCTTCCTTGGCATGGACCTTCTCAACTTTGCCTCCGACAGCGCCCGATAAAGCTGCGGTCTCTCGCCACTTCACAATTCCCATACCTTGAAAAGTATGATTTAACTCCCCTCTTTCCGGTGTTGTAACTGCAACCTTAGGGAGCGTTAACGCCTTAAGAGTATTGCTAAACAACGTCAATGCAACGAGTAGCAACACAAATAAGCCAAAGAAGATGCGAATCCTCCTTTTGCGTCCAGATATCGTTTTACTAGCAAGTTGCACTTCCATTCATATCCCCCCGTAATAAACTAACCTTTAACTCCTGATAGCTGAATGCCCTGTACAAAATATGACTCAGCGTACAAATACAACAGCACCATCGGAGTCATATATAAGACGGATGCAGCAAAGGCGACGCCCCTTGCATCTTTATTAATGTGCGACAAATACAGAGACAGCGGTTGTTTAAATGCATCCTCAAGAAAAATAAGCGGCTGCTCAACCATATTCCAATTATCAACGAATAGTAAAACGACGAGCGCAGCCATTCCCGGCTGGACAAGCGGGACAATAATTTGATAAAAAATTCTCAAATGCCCCGCGCCATCGATTTTGGCCGCTTCAATATAAGAATTTGGAATATGCATCACGAACTGTCTGAGCATAAATACACCGAAAGCACTGAATATACCCGGCAATATAATGGCTGAGGTTGTATTGATAAGTCCCAGCTTATCGGCAATGATATAATTGGGCACGAGCGTCACCTGAAATGGCATAAGCATCGTTAAAACATATAGAAAGAACAACTTGTCTCGTCCCGGAAATCTCAGCTTTGCAAACGCATAGGCAGCTAATGACGCAACCAGCACTTGCAAAACAATAATAGGTACGACCATAAACACAGAATTCCAAAACATTTGGAGAAACACAGGTTTGTGAACCAGTACCTCCGCATATTGGCGGAAAGATACCCAATCAGGAAGCAGCTTTACATTAATAAATCCATCCTTTTCCCCTGCTTCGATATTGATCAATTGGCCAATGAGATGATAGTTATATTCGATTTCGGCCTCCGTCATGAATGAGTTTACGACCGTAATCACAATCGGTAACAGCATCATCAAAGCCAGCACACCCATCATTAACGATAGACTAAGCTTTTGAATGAAAGTCAATTTTCCAACCACCTTGCCTATTCCATGGAATTCCTAAAACGACGTTCGACAGCTAACATCATTATGACGAAAATAAGAATGCAAACTACCATTAACACAGCAGCAGCTGTCAATTTCTGAACATCGAGAGAAAGAAACATGTTGTTCATATAATGTTGCAACATATAAATGCGGTCATGTGGATAATCGCCTGCAATCAGGTATGTTTCGCGGAACACTTTGAATGAATTAATAATCGACATCAGAAAAACAAATACCATCGTTGGAGTCAAATAAACCAGGGTAATATGGAACCATTTATGAAATCTGCCCGCTCCTTCGATATCTGCCGTTTCATAGTAGTCTTTGGGAATGCTCTGCAGCCCCGCTAGAAACAATATGATGTTGTAGCCAATATTTTTCCACGTATAGACGATGGCCAGTACACCAATGGACCACTCCGATTTCATCCAATCGATCCGCTCCACATTGAAATTCTGCAACCATGCATTTAAGGTTCCGTTCCAGTCAAATACAATTTGCCAGATCATAACGATTGATGCTACGGGTACGACAAGGGGCAATACAAAAGCCGTTTGCAGCCAATTCCGAAAAAACAACTTTTTGTTTAACAACTGCGCAAGCAACAATGACACCAAGATCATAAGGGGCACGCTCACACTTGTGAACAGGAACGTATTCGTCGCTGCCTTGCGGAAGGAAGAACTTGCAAGCAATGTATTGTAATTATCCAATCCAACAAATGAACCATCGATCGTACTATCCTGAAACGAATAGAGAAATCCCATGCCGAACGGAACGAGATAAAAGATTAAAAAACCGATCAGACTTGGTGCCAGAAACAGAGCTGCAACGGTCCAGTCTTGACGCAGCTTGCCCCTCATTTTTCTCCAGAATAGATTGCCTTTCACCTTGTACCTCCTTCACCATTTCGAAAAAGAGAGAATGAACCCTGCATCAACTGTTTAGGGCCCATCCCTCTTTGCTTTCCTATTCGTTTAATACAGTGGTCACCCTGTTTTGAATAAGCGCTGCCACCTCTTCGGGCGATTTTTGCCCAGTGAAATAAGCGTGGGACTTATTCATTCAAATAGGTCATGATCCGGTTCTGTATGAGCTCAGCAGTGGCTTCGGCAGATTTCTGACCCGTGAAGAATGCTGTGGCCTCCTCGGCGATGATCTTTGAAAACATGTTGTGTTCGTCATCGTATCCATAATTTCTTAAACGAGCCTCCGATACCAATTCCTTAAATGGTTGAAGATTCTCTTCGGTTGCTTTAATGACCTTGCCAACCTTAGGATCATTAATCCCTTTCTCCACTACATCTTTAATAGCTTTATCATTGACCGCCTTATTTATAGAAATATCAGATAGCTGCGGGAAGGACTGCATCTCTTCCGACATTAAGAACTTCATGAAATTCCACGCTTCCCCTTTGACCGTAGAATTTGCATTCATCGCTAGCTCTCTGGTCACGCTAAAGGATACACCTGATTGTTGGTCGGCTGAATGCGGCTTCTGATAGATTTTTGCATTTTCATAATATAAACTGAGACGGACAAGATAATCTGAAGGGGAGAGGATTCTAGAATGTAAGAAATTAGTTTTTTGCGAACCACCCATGACTTCCGACGTGATAATATTGTCGTCATACAATGCTTTCACTTGCTTCAGCAAATCTATGAATAACGCAGAGTCAAAAGATGCGGTCCGCCCATTGACCAATTTGGCATAATTGTCGGATACAAGGTTATTTAACAGCTGCTCCGGAGGCCAATTGTCCATGGAGACCGAATGCCCTCCCTTATTAGCCAATTCTTTGCTTATCTCTGCAAAATCGCTCCAAGTCCACTTCTTATCATCGATGGTGACACCGGCATTCTCGATATTTGCAGCATCCCCAAACAAAACTTCTAAGTTAAACTGTAAAGGAAGGGTATAAATACCGTCATTCATTCGGGAATTTTCAATAATATTCATTTCGTACAGGCTGGGATCAAAAGTGTTATCCCTCTGAATCAACTCTTCTAAATTAACAAACGCCTTTTTGTTAACATACTTTTCAATGGGCAGGGGAACAACTGAAACAGCATATAGATCTGCTCCCTTACCTGATAAAACCTCCGTAGTGGTCTGTTTTGCATATCTTTCCACTTCAGCCGGGGACAGCATGGCCCCCTCAGCAGGAAACTCTTTGAACTCAATCGTCGTATTCGGATGCTGGACTTCGTATTTTTGTTTCGCTTGCAGGAAGAAATCGTCCGCTGCAAGCAGCGAGACAACAACGGTTTTCTTGCCGTCCTTCGTTTCATCAACCGGCATTCCTTCATCTTCTTTAGCTTGATTATTACTGTTACTGCTGGTTTTATCTGTCGTCTGTGCTCCCCCTTGATTGCCGCCAGTAGGGGCACTGCAAGCAGAGACCATGACCATGATGAACGTGAATAGAATTATCATCGCTTTTTTCATTGTTTCTCTTCCTTCCCATAATCGATCTCTCCGCGATCATCCCGCGAAAGTTACTCCATTAAGTGTAGTACAGGGATATATGAGGAGTTAGATCGACTTGTAATGAAGTTGTAAAAGTAAAAAAAAAGAACCGTCAGAGATAAATGATTCCCTGACAGTCCTTTGCTTATCGCCGCTAAAAGCGTTTGGTGTGGTCTTGCAGCACTGGGTTAGGCGGGCAGGTCTGCTTAGAGCCTGGAATAGTAACTAAGCAGCGCCATGACATCCTTACTGAAACCGATAATTTCATTTCGTTTCAAATCGACTGTAACATTATATTTTAACTTCTCCCCGTCCTTGCTCATGTAATACAATTCCACAACACCGCCCGAGCGCGTCATGTCCTCATTCAGCGTTAAATCGGACAATGGATAGCTCCCTTTATCCTGAATAAACTCTGTTGCGAGAGGTTCAACTTCGTTCATATGATATTTTACCATTCGATCGTCTTCCACCGTAGACTTGGCATGATCCTGCATCGTTTCTCGCCTTCTGACAGCTCTGATGACATCGCCGTCCCTCGCATTCAGCACGATTTGATAGCCTTGATCAGGATCGGTCGGTTTGGTCAGCGTCGTATAATATACGCCGCTAGAATACGTAGCAAAATCAATTTGATCGTTCACCTTTAGTTCTGGAACCGCTGCTGAAACCCCTGTTGGTGTAACAACGAGGCCCTTTTCCGCCTCATTTAGCATAACTTTAAACTTGTTCTGGTCAATAACCGCCAACTCAAATTGAAGCTCGTCCTTCGTCAAGTCTTCATCGAAGTACTTATTTACTGCATTAAGACTAAGTGTCTTCACCGCATCCTGGGACAGAACGCCCTCATATTCCTCCTCCATATTCTCGTTCTCTCTGATTATTTTTTTAACCATGACGGTATCTTTGGGAATCGTATTGAAGACGCTCTGGCACCCTGTCGTCAGGATGATGAACGACACACAAATGATAACTAAAATAAGTTTGTTCATTCCTTTATCCCACCTTTCGGATGGGTAAGCGAGAATACAACTTCTACGGTAGTACCCTGGTTTTCATTGCTGTTTACCCGAATGACGGCATTGTGGACACTCGCAACATTTTGACATAACGCAAGACCGAGACCTGCCCCTTTACCGTTTCTTGTCCTCGATTTATCCACCATGTAAAAAGGCTCAAAAATTTTATCCTGATGTTCCTTAGCGATCCCAATGCCCTGATCCGTCACTTCAAGCACACAATCTCCGTTGTGCCATACGACGCGCAGTGTAATGGTCTGCTGTTCATCCGAAGCTTTGATTGCATTGTCTACCAGATTGAAGATCAGAACTTTGATCAAATCCTTCTCCAATCTCAGCTCGCCCGGCTCGCACTTCGCGACGATCGTCACCTGCTTTTCTTTGGCCATCATGTCCAGCGCAGGCTTGATTTCAGCTATAATCGCTCCCAAATCGTGCGGCTCCATCTCGAATTGATCCTCTTGCAACACAATCAAATTCATCAGCTTCATGGACAACATCTGTAATCGCTTGCCTTCTGAATAAATCACATTGAGACCGTCCAGAAACGTTTCCTCATCATATTTGGTTGTTCTCATAAAATTCGCATAGGCGATAATCGAAGTCAGCGGCGTATTTAATTCATGTGTGAAATTATTGATAAACCGTTGTTTCTCTTGATTGTTCCGCTCAAGTTCTGTGATGGTGTCCTCCACAACAGCGGCCATATTGTTGAAATTGTAGGCCAGCATCCCGATTTCGTCTTTTGATTTTAACTGGACGCGTTCGGAGAAATTCCCCTGTGCGATAACCTGAGCAGTTCGACCCAGCCGATCAATCGATCTCGTCAGTCCCCGGCTTACAAAAAACATGATCAACATATAGAGGAAACAAGCCACCACATCCACTTGCACAAAGAACCGATACTGATCTACACGGTCCTGATATAACGAGGTGACATCTACCATATAAGTAAATAGATAGCTTGTACGGTTAACATCCACCATACTTGACGTGAACAGGATCGTTCGCTCACCGATATCCCGTAAAACATAATGGATTTCATCCGTGCCCAGCTTGCCCAGTTCCTCACGTTGTGTCGGTATTGGGAAATCGGTATTACTGAAGACTACCCGATTTTTCTGATTTCTGATATCCAAATACACACGCTGTTCATGATTGGTACCCACAAATTCATTACCGATTCTCGTTAATACGGTTTTCTCGTAATCAATCGAATCATAGATGCGAAGGATCGGCACAATCGCGTTAACACTGGATTGAATACTCATATTTTGGCTTAACGCGCTATTGATCTCCTGCTCAAGCATCCTATTATGGCTGCGCTCGATAACCATAATGGAGGCTGCGTTAAAGATAATGACGAAAACTAGAATCGAGAAGACATAAATTTTTTGCCAAAATTTCATTCCCCTCAATCCTCCAGCCGATAGCCGAGTTTATAAATGGTCTTGATATGATCTTGCAGCTCTAGTTTTTTGCGCAGTGATTTAATATGCATATCGACCGTTCTTGTTTCGCCATAATAATCGCCGCCCCATACTTTATCGATGAACTGCTCTCTGGATAAGGCGATGTTCTTGTTTTTTAACAGAACGACAAGCAAATCATATTCTTTGGGCGTTAGCTCTACAACTTTCCCCTGTTTGGTTACTTCCCGTTTGTCCAGATCGACGAGCAGGTTTTGGAATGCCATCACCTGTTCTTCCTTTTCATATCTTCGCAGTACCGTTTCTATACGGGCCAGCAGCTCAATCGCTTCGAAAGGCTTGACCATGTAATCATCAGCCCCCAGCTTCAACCCGTCCACCTTATCATAAACCGAGTTTCTCGCCGTCAAAAAAATAACCGGAATATTGTACGGCTTTATGCGTTTCATAAGCTCAAAACCGTCCAGTTTCGGAATCATGACATCCAACAAAATAAGATCGAACTTTTCCTGTTGCACCAGCTCAAGCGCAGCTTCGCCATCGTAAACCTCCATCGTTTCGTAGCTCACAATATTGAGATTCATTTTAATGATTTTGGATATATGAACATCGTCCTCAACAATCAAAATCTTTTTGCTCATGCCTCTGAATCTCCTAACACAAGTAATAGTCACGATCTTAATGCTACGATAACGAAGCCACATTAAAATTGCAACCATGTCCTAGGCTCAAGCACTAACTTCGCGAGAGCCAAATACCTTTTACAAACGTTTGTCATTTTGGAAGTTAACCGAAAAATGGTCTGCATCATTATATACAGCAAACTCATATCCTTTTTCCTCGTAAAATGCAATGATTTCGGGAAGCGCTTGTAAGGTTTGTGGTTTTTCATGCATGAGAATCACTTCTCTGTCAATTCTAGTTTGCCTTTTAATGTTTTCTACAATTTGGCTTGGATTATCTTTTAAATCCCAGTCTTTAGAATCAATGGTCCAATCCCAAACCTTAATTCCAGATTTCACAACTTGATTACGAACCTGTTCACTTTCCAATCCTGGTGCTGATCCATAAGGTGGACGAACCAACTTAGGATTTGTACCTGTAATATCTTCAATCAGAGACAGTGTTTCTTTCATCTCTGATACAAACTGTCCGTTATTGTATAACTTTTTGTAATCATGCGATATACTATGAGCTCCAACATAATGGCCTTCTTCTGTGGCTCGTTTGACACTTTCCTGTAAGTCGGTTTTTTGTAAATTCGTCCCCTGCATGAAAAAGGTGGCTTGTATATCTTGCTCTTTTAATAAATCTAAGAATTGATTCGTTAATTTAGTAGGACCATCATCAAATGTTAAATAAACAACTTTATCCCCAGGCTTTCCATCTGTCCTTTTTTGTTTGGCTGGTTGTTCGGTACTTTGTACAATATTTTCTTTGGCTACGACATCTTCTTCAGGAGCAGCAGTGAGTTTCCCTATTAAAAAGATCATTAGGAAGCTAGCTGCTAGAACAACGACTAATCTTCTTCTCGCCTTAATTACCCTGTTTTTTTTATTATCATTTCGTGATATTCTCATTATTTATCTAGCCCTTCTATGAATTTTCAGTTGTGTCACGAACCCCTTTCCAATCTTCTCTATCCGTAAAATAATCTTTGATCCCTTCCACTATGCCCTGAGCGGTTCGATCCTGATGACTCTCGCTGAGCATCTCCATTTCATCGCTCGGGTTGGTGAGGAACCCTACCTCCAACAGAATCGCGAGATTGTTGCTTCCTGTCAGTACCTTCCAACTTTCCTTTCTCACGCCGCGATCCCTGAATCCAGTAGCCTCCACCAAGTGCTCGTGCACCTCGCGTGCAAACGGAATACTATCGTCCGCGTAATAATATGTTTCGGTGCCAGATACATCGGGATCTGCATAGGTGTTCCCATGAATGGAGACCAATGCATCCACATCAAGATCGTTTGCGAATTGGTTACGATCCTCTAGATCGACAAAGGTATCGTCCGTACGTGTCATGTACGCCTCGAACATTGGCTCTTGCTGGAGCAGGTCGAATACCTTCTGTGACAGCGCTAGTGTGTACGCTCTCTCATGGTTTCCGCTGACTCCTTCCGCACCAGGATCCTTGCCTCCATGCCCTGGATCGATCACGATTTTGTAGCGCTTAGATATTTCTTGTGGCACTGCCGTTTTTGGGAACAGTGCAACTTTTAGCTCCGCGGAAACCGAGGGTGAAAATTGCTCATAGATCGACCAAATCATTCCTATCAAAGCAACAACAATGACCACCAATATCGCTTGGCGGCGTTGACGCTGTTTTCTGTTTTTCCTTTTCATACGATCTCCTTACTCCGATTAATCGGTACATGCTGATATCTTCAATGACTCAACAAGTGTAGCAAGTCGATATATGATAAGTTAGATCATCTTGTATAGAAGTTGTAAAATCTGATTTCAACTGACAGCACACAAAAATATATACAGCCGAACCCTATGGATGCTAGACGTTAAATACC
This sequence comes from Paenibacillus sp. FSL K6-1330, assembly GCF_037976825.1. Taxonomy (NCBI): domain Bacteria; kingdom Bacillati; phylum Bacillota; class Bacilli; order Caryophanales; family Paenibacillaceae; genus Paenibacillus; species Paenibacillus sp. FSL K6-1330. The sequence goes on along the minus strand of NZ_CP150269.1, from coordinate 896,061 downwards.
CATTGTACGTCGTAACATAGGAAATTCATAGGCTGCGAACAATGGCTGTTAAGTATGACTTGGAAAATACATATAAAAATCAAAAAAAAACGGAGAGTCACCTCTCCGTTTCTCCTTACATATTAACCATTAACAATGAATGCAGTTATATATTTATTCATGAGACACCACACATATTAGTGCTGCCTATGCTTACATCTTATAAGCCTTCATCGCTTTTCTAAGCTCCTTGAATGTAGGGCGCTTGCCGTACATCAGGACACCGGTACGATAGATTTTCGCAGCCAGCCAACCGAAAACGAGGATGGATACAATCAGGATCGCCAGCGAAAGCAGGATCTCCCAGAATGGGATACTGCCAAGGCCGATACGAACCAGAATCGTGGTCGGCGAGATGAACGGAATGTAGGTGGATACCTTCATCAGCATCGAATTCGGAGCGTTTAGGCTAAAGATGGCGATATAGAATGCCACCAGGGACAGCATCGTAATCGGCATGACCGCCTGCCCCAAATCCTCGGTACGGCTGACAATCGAACCGATAGCCGCGTAGAGCATCGCATACAAGAAATAGCCAAGGATGTAGAAGATTAAACCGAACACCAGCAGCATCGGGTCTATGGCTGTCAGGTCGAGATTCATGTCCTTCAATGTATCTATATTGTGCGGCAGTATCAAGTTCACAACAACTACAACTCCAAATGCCGCGATCTGGGACAGTCCCAGCAGGAACATGCCAATAACCTTACCAAACATTTGGCTCAGCGGAGATACGCTTGTAATCAAAATCTCCATAATGCGGGAGCTCTTCTCTGTTGTTACTTCCGAAGCGATCATGTTACCTGTCCCCATCAAAGTGAAGAAGAAGAGAATAATCAGTGCATACACAACAATGTAGTTAATAACCTCGGAAGCTCCTTCCTTCTCTCCGGAAGCTCCGTCAGCGTTACCTGTTTCTGTAGGATCGATACTCCGAGCGTCAATTTGAACCGGTTGATTCAGTTCATTAATCTGCGCATCGGACAAATCAAGTCCGTCTACAATGCTGCGCGTCTTCGCCACTTGCAGAGCTGCTTGCAGATTGGATTGCAGTTCCGGGCTCATAGCCTCATCTTCAGAGCTGTAGACCACGGTCGGGAACGTATTGCCTTCTTGCGCTTCGAATTTCAGATAACCTTCGATTACGCCATCCTTAATATCCTTATTCAGAGCGGCTTCATCAGCCGTTTCGTATTTTACCAATTCATAGGAGGTTGTCGGCAGGTTACTCCAGGTAGTCTCCAGTTGTTCAGCCAGCGTCTGCTCCTGTCCGTATACCAGGCCGATGCGGGTGGTTTCTTCGGATCCTGCCTTATCTCCCGTAAACATTTGGATCAGAAAAGGAAGATTGATCCCGATCGTAATAATGAGTGCAAAAATCAAGGTTGAAACGAGAAAGGACTTTGTTCTTATTTTATTCATGAACGTAAATCGGATAACGGTCCACATATTATTCATTGGATTCACCTACCGCCTTTATGAAGATTTGATTGAGTGTCGGCTCCTTCACTTCAAACCGATGGATCGTGCTTTGCGACATGGCTGTATTCAAAATGTTTTGCGCTGCCTCAACCTGGCTGATCCGGATGGAGTAGCCGTCTTCTGTTCGCTCCACAGCCGTTACGCCAGGCAGGGCTTCAAGACCCCCGACTTCACCGGACGTGCCGAGCACCACTTCTTCACGAGGATACTTGGATTTGATATCCTTCAGATTCCCCTTCACTACCGTATTGGAGCGATGCAGAATGGTAATGTTCTTACACAACTCCTCAACATGTTCCATCCGGTGGGTGGAGAACAGAATGCTTGTGCCCTTGTCGCGGAGTTCTTTTACTGTTGATTTCAGAAGTTCGACGTTCACCGGATCCAGTCCGCTGAAGGCTTCGTCCAGAATCAGAATTTGCGGGTCATGAACAACCGCTGCGATAAAGCCCATTTTTTGCTGGTTACCCTTGGACAGTTCCTCAATCTTCTTATCGTAATAGTCAGGTACTTCAAACCGTTCCAACCAGTATTTCAGACTCTTATCCGCGTCTTTCGCGGACATGCCCCGCAGCTGTGCCAAGTAGGAAATCTGCTCACTGACTTTCACTTTCGGGTATAACCCGCGCTCCTCCGGCAAGTAACCCATAATGTGGCGCAGTTCCTTGTTATACGGCTTTCCGTTATACAGAATTGTTCCGTCATCCGGGTAGATCAATCCAAGCACCATTCGCATGGTGGTTGTTTTGCCGGCGCCGTTCGCACCCAGCAGTCCGTAGATTTCACCTTCCTCAACCTGAAGCGAAATCCGGTTTACCGCCGTTTTGTCCGCATAAATCTTAACTACATTGTCTAATTGCAAGCGTTGCATATCGTAAAAACCCCTCTCTATCCTAGTTCTGCACGTTGGCAGGAATGTTTCCGTCAATCCATAATCGAAGCACTTCATCCAGCTCCAGGGAACGGGTCTGAATAAACGGTATGCCTGCAGACTGCAGGATCTTCTCCACTTCCAAGCATTCCGTCGTTATAAAAGAAATCGTAGTCGCTGTCTCTTGTTTGAAACTCAGAATACCCGGCAGCTCCTCGACAATGGAGGCATCCTCTTGAATCCAGCACTCCTTCCAGTTATCCAGCAGCGAGTCCTTCTCCACCATGCCCAGCAGCTTCCCATGATGGATTAGAATGACGTAGTCCGCCAGACGACGAATTTCATCCACCACATGGGTTGAGAGCACGATTGTTGTGTCCATGGACTTCATCACTTTGTGCAGCTGATCGATCATCAGCTTCCAAGCGAAAGGATCAAGACCGGAAGAAGGTTCATCCAGCAGCAAGAACTTGGGCCTTGGCGCAAGTGCAGCGGCAATCTCAAATTTGCGTCGTTCCCCTTTGGACATCTTGCGAAGTTTTACGCCCCGCGGGACATCGAACCGGGATAACAGCTCATCGAAAAAATAACCGTCCCAAGTGTCATACCAGGATGCGCGAAAGCTGGCCGCTTCATCCACCGACATATTCTGTTCCTCTACGCTCAGCTGTTCAGGTACGAAGCCCATTTGTTTACGGATGGAGATGGGAAGCTCTCCCCGGTAAGGCTCGCCGAACCAAGTAATCTCACCTTCGTCCGGAAACACGGTCTGCATCATCATGTTCAGCAAGGTGCTTTTCCCCGAGCCATTAGGCCCCACCAGAGCAACAATATATCCTTGAGGGATCGATAATTGTATCGGACCGATGGTTTTCGTTTTCCGTCGTTTAATGACATTACGAAACTCAATAACATGCGGTTCCATGGAATGTTAGCGACCTCCTTTTGTGTCATATTTTTCGCGGACAACTTCCATGAACATCTCTTTCATCTCATCTTCATTGAATTGAACGGCAAGCCCTTTATCTACAGCAATCCTTAATGCCTCTATAACCGCATCGCGTTTATATTGTTCTCGGGCCTGGTCGCCGACACCAGCAACAAAAGTTCCCGTACCTTGTCTCGTTCGCAGCAACCCTTCATTCTCAAGATCCTGATACACCCTGCGCACCGTAATAACGCTACACTTCAGATTCCCGGCAAATTCCCTAATGGATGGCAATAGCGTTCCCTCCTCGATCTGACCGCTAATTATGAGCGAGCGCAGCTGTGTTTCAATCTGGTGATATAAAGGCTCTGCGCTATTTTCATTGATCTGTATCAGAAGTCGCACCTTTTACCACCTCGCTTTTCTAAGAACATAAACCCGTGCCATCGCATGCCATACGGATTCATCTTCATATTCTTCATGATAAATCCCGGGTCTGCTGCCGAATGTATGTTAATTTGCTCATAAGCATCATAGACGCCAATCCCGCAATCAACGAGCCCCACATCACCGGGGATAACAGTCCCCATTTCATGGCGGCATCCGCTACGAATTCGAATATGCTGTATCCCAGAAGGCTTAGTACGGCTACTGATCCGGCAATGAGCGGATTCAGAAGAGCGGTGTTCCTGAGATACACCTTGCCGCTGCACATGTTTTCCCAGTAAATATAAGGCCCCGTTAATAAAAATCCGACACCGACCCACGTCAGCATAAAGGCGATATATTCGGGAATAGCCATCGCACTTCTTAGGTGATTCCCCATTGCGTAGATGAATCCATAAAACACGATGCTGTTGATGGCAAAAGCGATCAGGCTATTTATGATCCGACTAACAAAAATCGCGGAAGCCGGCACCGGTATGCTCCGGTAAAAGTACAGCATTCGGGTGTATGAATCCTCGTTCAAATATTTGAAGGACCTTCTGTTAAATACAAAACCTACAAAAGGAGCAAAAAGCACCATGATAAAATCGACAAATGGGTTGTTGTATTCCTCTAGATGCTCAAACTGAACGTTTATGACGAAACTCGTGGAAAGCCCCAGATACAGCATGAACAGTATCGTCCATATGAGTTGGAACTTATCGCTTGCGAAGTCTTTCTTCACGATCTTCATCGCATTATGGAAAACCTGTTGCAATGCGTCTCATCCTTTCATTCCTTCATATATTCATTTCGTTTTATCATCGCAGTCTAAGTTTCACTGTGCTTAGTGTGATTACTGTGCTCACTGTGTATATCTTTATACACAGTATATAGTGTGTATATAAACAGTGTCAATAGAAGTTGTAAAAAAATTCCCGGCAGAGGTTTCCTGCCGGGTGTCACCTTCCCCTACTGCGGCTCATTCCAGAGCTTCCATGCACAAGGGAGTGTAGCCGTGGAGGAGACCTGGCGTTCGCCTTTGAAACCGGGAAACAACCATTTCATCTCATCCAGTTTCCTGGTTTCAACAGCGACCGGAACGGATACACTCCCCCACCCCCGCCCTCAAATTGCTCTTGAATAATGAGCCGCCCTGCCAATTAAAAAACACCCGCCAGATCTCTCTGACGGGTGTTCTCCCACGCTTACATTCCAAATATCACTTTCCATACAGGCTGAGTATGCCCGCCCGGATATAACAAGTAAAGCAAGGTATACACGGCTACGCCGGTAATGGCGGTAAAGAACCAGATGATCGACGTAACTCTGCCCCACTTGCGGTGCTTGGAATACTTCTCCTTAAAGCCGAGGGTCAATGTCGTGATCCCAAAGACCGCTGCTACGGTAGCCAGTACAATGTGGAAGACCAGGAATACCTGATAATACGGCTTTAGATCATCGGGACCACCCCATGACGTGTTGCCGATGAATACGGTGCGCGAGGAATAGATGATAAAGAAGATGACAGCCGCGACGGCCGCCCAGATCATCACTTTCTTGTGGGCTTCGCGCTTCCCCTTAATAATAAGACCCCAGCCAATCGCTACCAGCACGGCGCTGATGACAATAAACGTTGTACTGACCGTGGGAAATATAAAAAACCAATCCATATGGATCCCCCTTCAATAATCCTGTTACGCCTGATTGAGCTTGCCGGGAGGAATCTCGCCAGGCAAAGGATCGTCTTCCTGATTTTCTCGTTTGTACCAATGAAAGAACACATAGGCCAGCATCGAAGCAAAAATAATCTCTTGGAAAAACTTCATGATGATCCCGCCCACTCGCTGGTCAATTGCAGGCTCTAGATAACCAAAGAACTCAGGTCCGCCGAATTTACTAAGCAACGCCGAGGTATCGCCAGCTACGCAGTACCCCATCGCCTTTGCCCATACCACCGGATCGCTATAAGTTGCGTACATCGGCTCGCTCGAGAAAATAATGAGCGCACATGCCGGTGTCAGCAAGACCATATTGAGAAAAATATACCCCATTTTCAAAAGCCCTGAGGACTTGTCCTTCTCCGGGATCGGGTTAATAATGGCCCACCACATCAGCAGCGAAGCGATAAACAGGATTGAATAGTACAAACGGTGCACCCAGAAATTCAACATAACAAAATCATGGATAACCGGGATGTGATAAAAAGAAAATAAGCCGTTAAACAGAACCGCGGCAACAATCGGACGTGCAAGGAAACCGAGATTCTTAAACGGATTGACCTTATCGAAGGCACGCCACATCCAAACAGGAATACCCAGAATCAAGAGCGGCATCGCCATTAAATAGGACATTGCCATACTGACCATGTGAAACGAGAACATCGTATGCCCCAGCAGTTCAATGGGTCCACCCTGTGCAAGATAGAACGCAAGCATACCGCCTACAAACAGTGTTCTCCTCCCTGCGGAAACCGGAGCACTCCCTTCGAATCGATTGCTCAGCGGCCCGGTCAACAGGAAGTAACCTGCTGTTACGAGCAGCATAAATGCTAGGAACAAGGGACTCCATTTATCTGCAAAACTAAAATATTCTAAGCCCAGCATGCAAAAACCTCCCCATAACGGGTTAAATTCTGTCCAAATTGTGACACCTACCTACGATTTAAAAAAAGAGGGGGCTGAAAGTAGCCCACCTCTTTTTCATTTTACCACCAAACCCAGAACAGTGCCATGACAATACAGGTACTAGCTACGAAGAAGCCGCCAATCATAAACAGGATTGGCATTAGATGCCCTTTGTCCTTCAAGTGCATCCAGTAACCCATTTGTACGAACACCTGCAACACAGCCATAACCAGCAAAATGATGATCGTAAATGCTGTGTTGATGCCACCGGCTGCGACAGCCGCAAAAGCAATCGCAGTCAGGACAATGGAGAAAATAAAGACAACAATGTGTTTCTCAGGGCCTTCCACACGATGGCGGTGTTTAACTGTAGGCCCCTCATTAGATTGTTGATTCGCAGTCATTCCTTAGCCCACCTTTCCAAGAAGGTATACGACCGAGAAGATGAACACCCATACAACGTCGATAAAGTGCCAGTACATGGCAGAAACATATACCTTAGGTGCTGTAACCACGGTTAACCCTTTTCTGTACAGCTGAGCGATCAACAGGCTGATCCACACAACCCCGAAAGCAACGTGGGCACCGTGGAAGCCAACCAGCGTATAGAATGCAGACGAGAATGCACTCGTCTTCATGTTAAACGATTCATGCACAACATATTCATAGAACTCATAAATCTCAAGGCCAAGGAACCCAAGACCCAGAACAACGGTTACGATCAGCCACAACTTCAGCTTCTCGATATTGTGACGGTGAAGCGCCTGAATGGCGAACACACTGGTCAAGGAACTGACAAGCAATATCAGCGTTGCTGCTGCCGTAATTGGCAGAGAGAACAGCTCGGCTGCGGTTGGGCCTTCGTTGTTCTGGCCGCGAAGCGCCAGGAACGTTGCAAACAACGTACCAAAGAGCACGGCCTCTCCACCGAGGAAGAGCCAGAAACCAAGAACCTTATTACGGCCTTCGAGTGTTGCCTTCTCCGGCTCGTGAGGAAGTTCGCCGTTTACATGTTCAGCGTGACTCATGCTTTCCCCTCCCCTTCCAGTTCTTCAACTTCGATGTGATATCCATGATCATCGTACAGGGAACGAGCGATCATAGCCGCGAACGTAATCAGAAGACCAACAATCAGAACGATATATTTATTGAAGATTAAGCTCATGAACGAATTCGAGAAGTCCTCCGTGCTAAACATGAAACCAAGACCCGCGATAAACAGACCCAGTGACATTACAAACGGTAGAATACTTGGCGAAGGCATGTGAATCGGACCAACCGGTTCGGATGGTGTCATCTCTTTATTGCCTGCCATCTTCTCTTTCCAATAAGCGTCAATGCCGCGAACAAGCGGAATTTGCTTGAAGTTGTACTCTGGCGGTGGAGAAGGAATACTCCACTCGAGCGTACGGCCATCTTCCCATGGATCGTTCGGAGCACCAACCGGTTTTCTCGAAGTGGCAACAACGTTTGCCAGGAAAGCCAAAACGCCGATACCCATCAAGATTGCGCCGATGGTACTTATAAAGTTAAGTTCGTCAAAATTCTGGTTCGGCAAGTATGAGACAATCCGCCGCTGCATACCTAGCAGTCCAAGGAAATGCTGTACGAAGAATGTCAAATGGAAGCCGATTGCGAACAACCAGAACGTCCATTTGCCAAGCGTTTCGTTCAGTACGCGACCGAACATTTTTGGCCACCAGTAGTGGAGTCCGGCAAACAAACCGAATACCAGACCACCAACGATAACGTAGTGGAAGTGAGCTACAACGAAATACGTATCATGGTACTGGAAGTCTGCAGGAGCAGATGCCAGCATGACGCCGGTAACCCCACCCATAACGAACGTCGGTACGAAACCGATCGCGAACAGGTTTGCACTGGTAAAGCGGATTTGACCGCCCCACATCGTAAACAGCCAGTTAAAGATTTTGATACCGGTAGGAACGGCGATCAGCATCGTTGCGATGGAGAAGAGCGCATTCGCTACAGGTCCAAGACCTGTCGTAAACATATGGTGAGCCCAAACCATGAAGCCCAAGAAGGCGATCAGGATGGTTGCAAATACCATGGAGCTGTATCCGAACAAACGTTTACGGGAGAATGTCGGAATAACTTCTGAGATAATACCGAATGCCGGCAAAATCAGAATGTAAACTTCAGGGTGACCGAAGATCCAGAAAATATGTTGCCACAACACGGGGCTACCGCCAGCCGCAACATCAAAGAAATTGGCACCGAGCAAACGGTCAAAGCTGAGCAATACGAGACCTACCGTAACTGCAGGGAATGCGAACAGGATCATGGCCGATGTAATGAAAGCCGTCCATGTAAACATTGGCATTCTCATGAATGACATTCCAGGTGCACGCATCGTTATGATGGTAGCCAGGAAGTTGATACCACCGATCAACGTACCCAGACCTGCAATCTGAAGACCTATTGTATAGAAGTCTACACCATGTGTAGATGAATAGTCCGTTGTGGATAGCGGCGTATAGGATGTCCAGCCCGCATCAGGGGCTCCGCCCATAATCCAGCTAAGGTTAAGCAAAATTCCACCGAACAAAAATGTCCAGAATCCGAGCGAGTTCAAAAATGGAAACGCGACGTCACGTGCACCGATCTGAAGCGGAATGACCGCATTCATCACGGCAAAGATAACTGGCATTACGCCAAGGAAGATCATCGTCGTTCCGTGCATGGTAATCAATTCGTTAAATACTTGAGCTGATACTAGATCGTTCATCGGCTTGATCAACTGCAAGCGAATCAGAATCGCTTCAATACCGCCAATCCCGAAGAATAAGCCGCCCGCTATCAGGTATAATATACCGATTTTCTTGTGGTCAACGGTTGTAAGCCAATCCATTAACCCCGTGTAGCGTTTGACGCTATGGCTTTGAGCATGAGCGTGAGCCAAGGTTTGTACCCCCTTTTAAAGTTCTTGCTGCTGTATTAATTATCCAACTTATAATTGGCCAAGTAATCGGCGATCTGCACGATTTCTTCATCACTGAAGCCGAGATCCTTCGGATTAGGCATCGTGTTGCCAGGTTTTACAGCCTGAGGCTCCATCAGCCATTCCACCAGGTTGTCTTTCGTCGGCTTTGTGCCTGGTTTGCCGCTTATGTCGTTCAGCAAGATACTCGCAATCGTCTCACGTGATCCAATGCCGGTCAGGTTAGGACCCATCGCTCCGCCTTGGTCGCCCACAGCGTGGCAAGAAAGGCAGTTGGTCTTGAATTTCTCGGCGAGTGCCGCATCCGCAGGAAGCACTGCAGGTTCTTTAAATGCCGCTACCCATTTGTCAAATGCCGCATCGTCAACCGCTTTCACCCGGAATTCCATGAAGCCGTGAGAAGGACCGCACAACTCTGCGCATTTACCAATGTATGTATCCGCTTTGTCAGCAACCAGAGTCATGTAGTTAACGCTGCCTTCTGTGTTTGTATCCATCTTACCGCCGAGCGATGGTACCCAGAAGGAGTGAAGCACATCATTCGTTTTTAATTGGAACGCAATTTTCTTGCCTACAGGAATAACCAGCTCTTGAGCGGTTCTTACGCCGTAGTCTGGATAATTGAACTCCCACCAGAACTGATGAGAAGTAACTTCCACCTTAACTGCTTCTGGATTGTTCCAGTCGTTCTCTCCGTAAGCAAATACCTTTTGAATAGTAGGAACTGCAAGCACGAGAACCAAGAGCAGCGGAATCGCCGTCCAAATAATCTCCAGCTTATGGTTACCTTCTACTTGCTCAGGAATTTCATCTTGTCCCTTTTTTCTACGGAATTTAACAAGCACGTATGCGGCAATTCCAAATACCACAACCATTACGACGGTCATAATCGAAATGGAGAGCTTAATTAAATCCAGTTGACCTTGTGCTACCGGACCTTGTGGTCTTAAGACCGACAAGTCCTCTCGGCCGCAGCCGGATAACACCAAAGCAAACATGGCCATCAAAGGAAGAAGACGCTTTACAGCCTGCCACCGTTTCATCATTGATCTACCCCACTTTTCCGATTTTCGTAGACTACCATCCGGCGCAAACAGCGGTAATCTACCTGCACAATCACGGATGAAGTAATCCTGTCAATTAAAGCAATCACTTATTAAATATAAGTTCATGGGTTGCTTTTGTCAATCATTCACAGGGAGTTCACAAATTGTTCGAAAAGTCGTCAAAGTCGCGCCGTTACTGATTTTGCAATCGCTTTCAAGCGGTATCCCCCACCCGACGACCTATCATTCGACATCCTCTGCAACCCGTCAGCGACAGCCTTCATAGCTATATATACAGTCATTTCCGCCATTTTGAATCTGTTTGCAGCCACTCCACGTTCATCTGAGCCCCCATGATAAAGGAGGTGTTCTCCGCAAGCCTAGGCAACATCGCGAAGAATACCTTCTATTATTATGGTATATTTTTCGTGATCTTAATCCGTCAGAATAACAGCACCTTCACGAGTAACCGCAATGGTATGCTCATACTGTACGCCTACCGATCCATCCGCACTGGATATGGTCCAGCCGTCATCCCCCCAGAACACGGCACCCGAAGGTCCCAGGGTGAACACCGGCTCGATGGTAATCACCATTCCTTGTTTGAGTTTGAGTCCCCTTCCCGGAATTCCATAGTTCAGCACATCGGGCGGTTCGTGAATGGCCCGGCCGATGCCATGACCGACTAGCGATTTTACAATCCCGTAGCCTTCCCTTTCGGCAACCTGCTCGATCGCATAGCCCACGTCACCCAAGGTTGCCCCATGCCGTACCGCCTCGATCCCTTTAAACAACGCTTCATGCGTATGTTTCATCAGCTGCTTTACTTCTGGGGAAACCGTATCTACCGCATAGGTCCAGCCGGAGTCCGCCAGCCATCCGTTCTTGTTCACCACCATATCTATGGTCACGACATCCCCCGCTTTCAGCTGCCTCTGGTCGGGAAAACCGTGACACACCACATCATTTACTGATGCACAAGTGGCGTATGGAAATCCTTTATAGCCCTTTTGCTCGGGAAAGGCTCCGTTCTTCTCCAGAAACTTCTCGACCCTGGCATCGATCTCGCTCGTTGTGATCCCCGGTTTAATAACTTTCGCTATTTCACGATGACACGCAGCCAATATACGTCCCGCCTCGCGGATATGTCCGATCTCTTCCTTCCGTCTCAGCTGTATCCTCACATCTGTCCACTCCCTTATATCCTAATCGGATCGATTGCTAACAATATATGTGGGGACAATTGCAAAATGCCCCTAGAAAATGGACTTTCCGAGGAAGTATGAGCCTGTTGACTAAAAACGGAGACTGACAAACGCAAAAAAACCGCTTTCGGGACATTGGTCCCAAAAACGGTTTAACCATAGAATCTAAATGGTTCATGTCATTAGTCATTAACAAGGTGAAGATGCGATGCGTGTTGGTGATATTTCTATAGACCAGGTGCTATTACAGGTTACGAAACGGAGGAATTCAGCTTGCCAAGTTCATGCTCAACAACAAGAGTAAGCTCTTCTTCATAGCCTCCCATAATATGGTACTTCCGGACATACTCCTTTACAAATTTTTTCGGATCTTTAGGCCGGAAAATTCGTGTCATTTCCCGCAGACTTTCCTTAACCTCATTGTGACCTTTCGTTGCCATGATGGATCCCTCCCAAAACGTGTGGAATAAAATTACTCCGTTTAAAGAGAATGCCGAAAAGATCTACCTCATTAAGTTGAAGCCATATTGCAGTTCTTACGGTGATGATTAGGTTGATATTCAGCAACTTACCAATGCACCTGACACTATACATACCCTAACAGCATGCAACTGAATCATTAATATATTATATCATATTCTTCTGTTTGTTTCATCTTTCCCAAAAAATGTTTTTATGTCCTATGTTTTTTCATCAGGTCATTCTTTGTGCCCGGAATTGGTTAAGATACATTCAATCGAACCTCCCGCCAACTCTAGAAATCAGTGAATATCACAAATTGATACTCAGAATAACATATGTAAGATACAAGGAGGCTTTAAATATGATGTCGAATACCCAGTCTTTTCTCCACTCCTCTGTTGACATAAGCTCGCCTATTCCTGTCGCGGAGCCTGAAGACGCAGGCCTTCAGCGCGATGTGCTCGATCAGGTCGATCAGATTATTCAGAAACAATACCCGAAAATGCGCAGCTTTCTTCTGCTCCATGCCGGCAAACTCATCTACGAACGCTATTACAACGGTCATGGCATGACCTCGCTGAATGATCTCAGGTCCGCTACCAAGAGTTTTACGTCGGTATTATGCGGCATCGCCCACTCACGCGGCGAATTACCTGACCTGAATTCCTCAGTAATTGAAATCTTCCAGCGATATGTTCCCGAACGAGCCCATCCCCTATTGCAAAAGGTTTCCCTTCATCATCTGCTGACGATGACCTCAGGCTTTGCGTGGCAAACCGGTAAAAAGCTCGGGGAACCGCTCATTCACCGGTTCCACGCCACCCGAAAATGGACGAGCTTCGCGCTATCCCTCCCTGTCATTGAACAGGAAATGGGCCTCTTTCAATACCGGAGCATTGATTCCCATCTGCTCTCCGTTGCCATTAGCGAGGCTACAGGAATGGATGCTTACGCCTATGCCAGACAACATGTATTCGAGCCGCTCGGCATTCGTCATACCGCCTGGTCCCCAAGCCCCGAGGGCCACAGTATGGGTCACATTGGCCTCAATCTTACCTCACGCGACATGGCCAAATTCGGTCTTTGCTGCCTGAATGGGGGACGTTGGCAAGGTGCAACACTCATCCCGGAATCATGGCTTAAGCAAGCACTCGCTCCGCAGGTTGAGGGCTATCCCGCGTTTGGCGATTACGGATTCCAGTGGTGGACCGGAGTTCAGAACGGGACTCCCTTTGCACTCGCACACGGCCATGGGGGACAGCAAATCTACCTTTTCCCCCAATTGGGTACAGTCGCCGTATTTACGGCCGACAGCAAGGTCAGCCGTTGGAAGAACCCGCGGTTTCTGCTGGAGCGCTATATTCTCGATGCTCTAAAATCAATATCCGCAACGTCTTCGCCAAATAGCTGACAGATCGCCAGCGTCGGACTCTGTGCAAGAAGCACTCGATTCGTTGGCACGCCGATAACCTGACCTTTCATGCAAATTTCAGCGGATAGTACCTCCTCTTTCTGGTTACTTTATGCGATATGAATCATTTCTAAAATCAAGCCTGAGAGGAGCATACGACATGTCCGGTAAAGACAAGGATCTCCACCCTATTTCACGAGAAGAGGTTGAAGTAGACGGAACCTACACGAATGAATGGGGACGGGAGGAATATTTGAAACGCGGTGAGGAATTTCCGTTCGATCCCCAGAAGGGCTCCACGGAGTGGCGGCTGGCGGAGTATGATTTTGAAAACCACCATCGAGGCATGACAGATGAGCGACTGGTTCCGAAGGAAAAAGGTCCTGATAAACAGGTGAATGCCGAATCTCCGCTGCGGCATGATGTGGAAGTAGATTAAAACCCTTGCATATCGGCAGTGAAGAGATGATTCATCAGACCTGCTTATAAAAGGGTGATATGACATGCGAAAATCGAAGCGTCTTCTGCTATGGCTGATCCCGATCGCCATCGTAGGAGCCATATGGCTTGCAGCTTCTATCGTGGAGCCGGAATACGCCTATATACCACCGGCACATAAGCTTGAGAATACTACGCAGCTCCAAGCCCAGCAAACGGGTTTCATTCGTCAGTATGATATCTGGGGCAAGACACTTACGGTTCCCGGTACCGCCTTGAAGGATCAGGACCCCAGATTAACAGCCGCCCATGGCGCCGTTGAGGTGACGAAAGAGCTGCTTGCCTTAGGGCGCCGTACACTGTATGAGGAGTCCTTTGGCAATGAGGTGTTTTTAACGGATATCTTGGGGATCGTCGATGGTCCGATGAAGCTGAAAAACGTGGCAAAAGCTATCGCCGAGTTAAAGGGACGCGGAACAACCAATCTACGCGTTGAACTCGATCAGGATGTTACGATCGGCGACAAATCCTTCCGTAAGGGAGATAAGATTGATACCGGCTTTGACGTAGCCAAAGGCGCCTATTCCCCCATTGGCGTTACGGTTAAATATGCCGAAGGCAAAGCCCGCATCGGCGTTAGCTGCATGGCCTGCCATGCGACCGTAAACCGGGAAACGGGAATGGTTGTGGAAGGAGCGCCCAATTCCGATCTAAACCTCGGTTTAATGCTGGCACTGGCTCCGAATAGCGCGGCGTATTTTACCCATACTGACATTACGAGTCTGGTGGATTACGTTAAGAATGAGCAGCGTACGGTTGTAAACTCTAAAGGAAAAACCGAAGCGCTGCCCGATCCCACCCTGCTAGAGAAAGCCGTTGACGAAAATCTGATCAAATGGATGCCCGGCACTTTCGATACAACCGTGGATCTGGTGAGCGACGTGACCCAAATTCCCGATATGTTTACGAAGGGCGATCATCCCTACAGCTGGAGCGGCTTCGCTACCATGGGTCCCTTCAAGGGACTTAGTACCTTCAGCAACAATGTTCACGCCCAGAATACGGACACCCTGAGTCAAACTGAGGTTAGCGAACCGTTATGGGGGATCGATAAAGAGATTTATGTGGGCACCATTCTGCAAAATGCAGCCCATCGCAAATTTCGCTATGATCCGAGCAGCGGGCTGAAGCCAACCGAATTCTTTAACCGGCTGGATCCCAATCCTGGAACCCCCGGCGTGAATGAGGTGATTAAGATTCCGAATTTCCCGAAGGTTTCAGCCATCGCACCGAACGGGCTGTACGTCAGCTCTCCGGGATTCAAGGCTGGGGAGCAGGTTAATGCCATGTCCGCCTATCAGAATACCATCCGTCCGCCTGAAACGGATCCCAAGGAAATCTCGGATGCCAAAACGATCAACCTCGGAGCGGAAGTCTTCAAAAAAGCACAATGCATCACTTGCCATGCTGGCGACTTCTTTACGAATAATCGCGTTATGCGCGCGACCGAAATTGGTACCGAGCCTGCTAGGGCCAAGGCTTTCCATCGTACGCAGAACGCTTTTGGCGAAGCAGAGTTCTATCCACCCGACACGCCTGTGCCGATCCCTCCGGATGCCAAGGTAACCAAAATCCCGCTGGATGATATCGCCCCCGAGCAGATCGAGTTGGGCTTCGGCCATAAACAGTTGGGCGGCGGTTATAAGGTCAAAGGGTTGATCGGTCTTCGCTGGTCCGCACCGTATTTGCACGACGGCGGCGTAGCGGTTGGGCCTGAGCTGACACAAACCGGCGTCTCGCAGACGCTTATGAAAGGGATTCACCCGGACCCATACAACAGCCTGAAAGCCCTGATTGACCGCAAGCTGAGACTGCAGGTCATCGAGGCGAACCGCAAGGATTCAAGGCTGAGAGACACCCATGTCACCGGTCAGGGGCATGAGTATTGGGTGGACGAAAGCAGCGGTTTCACGCAAGAGCAGCAGGATGCTCTCGTGAAGTATCTGCTGCAATTAAAAATGAAATAAGTTCGGGATTTAACCATCATACTTTGTCCCATCGGCTCATAAGGTAAGGTATAAAGCTTGCCCTACCCCAGTACCGGTCTAAGACAAGGAGTTGATGAGATGTCCCCTTTCAAATCGTCCACAGGACTTCCCGAGAATCTGGCGGCTACGCTGTGCTATCTATTTCCGATGGTCGGAGGAATTCTGTTTCTATCATTAGAAAAAAGAAGCCGCTACGTCATATTCCATGCTCTGCAGTCCTTGCTGGCCTTCGGCATCCTGGCCGTCGCTCACCTGCTGTCGAGCGCGGTGCCCATCATCGGCCTACTGGCCTCCGCCCTCCTGGCGCTGGTCGGCGTCTTGATGTGGCTGGTGCTTATGGCCAACGCCATTCAGGGAAAATGGTTCAAGCTGCCCTGGATCGGCAATATTGCAGAGAAACAAATGCAGCGAGTCTAAAGATTTTGTACCTCACGTAAAAAACGGCTACCTTCACTCTATGAAGGTAGCCGTTTTGTTGGGGTTCGAACTAACGGGACCGGACAAAAAAGCAGCCGGAGTTCATCCGGCTGCTTTTAAAGACATTTGTTACGCAGCGTGTCCTTCTGCTGAATCACCTTGCTCTGTGGAAGTGGGCTTGGTATTTCTCAAACCATTGAAGATCAGGTTCAGCACAATCGCTGTCAAGCTGCCCGCCACAATGCCGTTATCGGCAAGAATACGCAGGTTGTCAGGCAGACTCGCGAACAGACCCGGTACGGTTGTCACACCAAGGCCCATGCCGACGGAACATGCAATAATAAAAAGGTTCTCGTGTCGGTTAAGGTCTACTTGATCCCCTAACATCCGAATACCGGAAGATACAACCATGCCGAACAGGGCTACCATGGCTCCACCCAGAACGGATGTTGGTACAAGCTGTGTCATGGCGGCAATCTTCGGAACAAATCCGATCAAGACCAGCAAGCCGCCTGCCACAACGATCACGTCACGCGTCTTCACACGGCTCATCTGAATCAGACCCACGTTTTGAGAGTATGTCGTATAAGGGAACGAATTGAAAATACCGCCTACCACAATCGCAAGACCCTCCGCACGGTAACCACGGGACAAATCCTTGGAGGTAATGTCACGATCCACGATTTTGCCAAGCGCCATAAATACGCCTGTCGATTCGGCAACACTGACAATCGCCACCAGAATCATTGTCATGATCGGAACGATCTTAAACTCCGGCGTACCAAAAAAGAAAGGCTGCGGAGCACGGAACCAGCCGGCTTCGCGCAGCGGGGTTAAATCCACTCCACCGTAGAATGCGGCTACCAAGGTGCCTAGAATAAGACCTAGAAGTACCGATATCGAACGCAAGAAACCTTTGGCAAACCGATTCATGATAATGATGAAGGCAAGAACGCCGAAGCCAAGGGAAATGTTGAGCGCACTGCCAAAATCCTCGCTGCCTTGACCGCCGCCAAGATCATTCAAAGCTACGGGAATCAGCGTCAACCCGATAATTGTAACAACCGAGCCTGTCACGACAGGCGGGAATACCTTAATCAGCTTACCGAATAAACCGGAGAACAGAATGACAAATAAACCGGAAGCGATAATCGCTCCATAAATTGCCGACATCCCGTGCTTCTGCCCGATAATGATCATCGGACCTACAGCCTGGAATGCGCAGCCGAGCATGACCGGAAGACCGATACCCAAGTACTTGTTGCCGAATACCTGCAGCAAGGTTGCAACCCCGCAAGCAAGCAGGTCGATGGCGATGAGATACGTCAGCTGCTCCGTCGTTAAGCCGAGCTGCCCGCCAACGATAAGCGGTACGATGATAGCCCCTGCGTACATTGCCAATACATGCTGTAAACCCAGTGAAAAGGTTTTGCCCGGACTCCGATTTTTATCAAAAATCGGTTCTTGCACCGCTTGTTTCTGTTGTTCCATGGCTCCTTGATTCCCCCCAATTAAATTGTCAGCTTTCGGTCTATGCGAATGTCACTACCCCATCTTCAAGTGATGCAATCCGTACGAGCGATTCTACCCGGTAGCCCGCTTCGGCTAACAAGCGTCCGCCTGGTTGAAATGCCTTTTCAATGACGATCCCGATGCCTACCACCTCGGCGCCCGCCTGCTCTACGATTCGAGCAAGCCCGAATGCCGCCTCGCCGTTAGCAAGGAAGTCATCCACGATCAGCACTTTATCGCCGGGTTTGATGAATTTCTTCGCGACCGTAATTTCGTTCGTCTCCTGCTTGGTGAAGGAATACACCTTCTCCACGAATATATCCTCACGGAGGGTCAGCGACTTCTGCTTCCGTGCAAAGATGAGAGGCACTTCCATCTCAAGGGCGGTCATAATGCCGGGCGCGATGCCGGAGGATTCAATGGTCAATACACGAGTCACGTTCGCTTCCTTAAACAATCGCGTAAATTCCTTCCCCACCTCTTTCATCAATACCGGGTCCATCTGGTGGTTCAGGAATGAATCCACCTTAAGTACCTGTCCGCTTAATACAATGCCTTCCTCTTTCACTTTGTTCTGCAGTAATTGCATGATGCTCCCCCTTAAATTTGTTTACATTCCAAGCAAAAAAAGCCCACTTCCTCCTTTCACCGAATCGCCGGGAAAGAAACAAGTGGGCATAAGCAACAAAAACGCACCGTGAGCCACCTGAGGTCAAATGGAATTGACCTGGCTTGTCCGCTGCTGCTGCTATAACCCGTAGTCCAATCATTTCCGGTGATCGGGTAGAGACATGCAGGCCAATTCCTGCACCTATACGAGAAAATGTATAATATCCAAATTCCTTAGAATGCTTACGTGTAAATGGTATATTTCCGAATGAATGAAGTATAACGCATTCCCTATGAAAAAATAAAGTGAAAATTTACGGAAATAATAAACTGCCGGTCAATTAAAGGAAAAAAAGCTGCCCCATAAGTTTCATGGGACAGCCTGCAGAGGCACTAAATCCGCTAAAAAACCTCCATAATCGATTCCATAGGATCACCGATGGGCACCGACACATCGCCGTTTACATCAACCAGTTGGATACGGAGCGTATAAGTTCCACCATGAGCTTGCTGCTAGGGGAATAAGATATCATTCCCATTCCCATTCCCATTCCCATTCCCTTCCATTCCATTTCCATGTCACCAGCGGTTAAACCTGCGTTCACTCGGTATACCCCTCAACCCTCAATATCATCTATTGAAATGTAACATGGATTTGAACAATCTCGGAGCGGGAACCCAGACGAATCGGCGGTCCCCAGAAGCCGTAGCCCGAGGACACGATGGAATGCATCTGGCCTTTTTGCAGATATCCCCAATCATTCTCGAACATGGCCTCCGTAATCAGATGTGCCGGGAATACCTGCCCACGGTGCGTATGCCCAGAAACGATAAGGTCTACGCCCTGCTGCTGTGCTTCCTCCAGCGCATTCGGCTGATGATCAAGCAGAAGGATCGGCTGGGATAGATCGGTCCCATCCATGATCGTGGACAATTCGGCCCGCTCCTGATCCTGTTTATCCCGTCTGCCAACCAGCGTCAGGCCCTCCACCGTCAATTTCTCATCATACAGCACGGTCATGCCGCTCTGCTCAAGTGCTTCGATCAGTTCCGGAATTTCCCCTTCGAATCGGTCATGATTGCCCAGTGAGGCATACACACCATACGTTGCCTGGATACCGGTCAGAATCTGATCGATCCCCTGGCGTAAATAAGCATCCAGGTCGTCATCGATGATATCACCTGGAAACAATACCAGATCCGGCTTTAAGTCATTGATCTCCTTCACCATGCGCGCAGCATGGGCTTTACCTGACAAGACGCCGAAGTGCATGTCGGATGCCATAACGATATTCAGCTGCTCAAGTGTGCCGGCGTTCTTATCTACGTGAATATCATAAGCTCGAACCGTTGGACTATACGCATTAAATGAGCCGAAACCGATCACAATCACCATGAGCACCAACACGATAGAACCCGCCGCCTTCTCCAGGCCATCTCTTCGCAATGCCGTCAATCTCAGCAGCCACAACATGATATGCATCAACGGGAGAAGGATGATCAGGACATAGAAAATAGCCATCCAATACGATCCTATCACACTCAGCAAGGTGAGGTTACCAAAGAACCGTCCTGAAATAAACGATGTCGATACCACCGTCAGTACGACTATGTATGTCCATTTGAGCACAAGGGATGGGCCCGGTTTCATCCAGCTCCATACGCTTCGACCAATATAATAAACCAGCAAGCCGTAAATCAATAATGCAACGATTCCTGCAAAAATAAACATCTCCATCCCCTTCCGTACATCCATTATAACAAGCGGATTTTGCGAATCCCAGCGGACGTTACGAAAGGCAGATGGGGTTATTCATTTCTTCGCAAGTATGATGTCTCCAGCAAGCCGTTACAGGCCGGTGCGCTGTTTAGGCAGCAGCTCGTTTAGCAGTGATTTCAGATTGCGGTCTTCCGTATATTTTTCTTGACCCATATCGAGTTCGTTCACACGTATATAAGTATAACTTTCCGTGGGATTCTCTGGTTTAAAAAGAAGTTCATCATGCGGGTCAGGTACCACCTTATACTCCATTTCATGAAACATATCGAGCAGCTGCTGACCTGTGGGATTCTCTCCTTTATCCACAAAAATCAATCCCCGAAGCTTCTTAGGTTCTTCCTTATGTCCCACTGTAAAATGAACGATGCATTCCATGCTCATTCATCCCCCTTCTCTTGGTTGTCATGATTGCGATTAAAAATCGTCTCATTCATGCTCTCCTACCAGCTACATACCTTCATTCCCACCTGTTGCTGGATCTTAAGCAAATAAACGCCAAGATAAATCCCGGCGTTCCTTATCTATATGTTTATTACATTGTACGATGAACCATAATGTCTAACTGTGACAAAAGTCACTTCTAGAAAAGCTTCCCATGAGCTGAGCCGAAACCCTAGGCCGTATTTCGACTGCTATCCCCGTCCATTGAGTTAGAATCAGCTTCATACTCCACTAGTTTGGATTTCGGTTCTGGAGCCTGGTCTTCCTGAGCTTCGGCATCGGCTTCCGCATTAAGATACAGGCTCTGGATCAGACCAAAGTGCTCTCCATAACGCGCCTCCAGCTGCTCACCCATGTCCTGTTCCAGCTGGAACAATACCATCTCCTGAGTAAAATGATGCAGCAGGAGCTCCGCTAGTACCGGATGCTCCGTGATGACCGCTCCTGTATCATATTCCCCGCCGCGCATCCCTAATATGCACCACTGCCGGTCCACAACAAAGGAAAATTTCCGGCCGCCTCCTCTGCGCTCCGCAAGGCCGTTCCAGCCAGACCATGCCAGCGTTCTTGAGAGTCCCTGGTCCGGGCCGTCACAAGCCCACAGCACCTTGACTCCCCTAGCCTCCGCTTCCGCCAGCGGTTCACGCAGAAGCGATGCCTCTTCACGCCAGACGTCAACCACGATCTCTTGTTTCGCTCGCTTCAATTCCCGGACGAGCACATCAAGCACCGCCTGATCACCTTCCATACTAAGGAAGGGAGCAGCGGTACCGCTTCCTCGCGGCAAGCTCTTCTCAACAAAAGCGAGTGATGCCTCCACACGGCCGGATATCATTCGTGTCAGTTCCTCCGGTTTCAACGAACGGTAACGGACGGGTTCCCCGTCCATTCGCTCAAGTGCCCCTTGCCGCTCCAAACGCTGCATGGCTGCATAGACATTAGAGCGCGAAGCTCCAAGTCGTTTAGCTACCTCATAACCACCCGCCGGCCCATACTCGGCAAGGTCCACCATAATTTTCGATTCAATCTCCGTAAATCCCAAATTCCGCAAATGATGCAGCAATTGTTCCATAATATTAGTCCTCCCAAGATGCTCGAACGCTTGCTCTATCATTCATACTGTCATATTAACACTCGCGTTAAGGGCATGATCGTCCGAATCCCTATATCTTAAATCTGTTCAGCTCCGCAGCGCGGACACCATTTTGAGCCTTTTGGCAGGTCGACACTGCAAATCTGGCACTTCACCATATCGCGCACCGCCTCATCATCACCAACATAGTCCTGACTTTGGTTATTCTCCTGCCAGAAACGAATGCGGCGGTCCAGTTCCAGCTGCCTCTCCCGCTCCCGCTCGAGTTCTTCCCAGTGACGGCGCTCCTTCTCCTGCTCCTCCTGCTCGATACGCAGCTGTTCCGGATCAACCTCCGGTTCAGACAGCTCCATTTCCTCGTGCTGCCGCTCCGGCTCCGGTTCATACATATCCGGCTCGTATGGATCCGGATTCGAACGGAAATCATAGGTATGCAATTCGTCCTGCTCCTGTTGTTCTTCAGCCGCTGCATATTCATGTTTATCAAACATGATCTTACGCTCAGGCTCCCTTGGTTCTTCCGCTGTTGACTTCTCAGGGTGAATTAAATTATCAAGCTTATTCCCACAGTATGGACAGAAATTTGCATCCAGCGCGACCACCCGCCCGCATTCACAGACCCGCTCATTCTTGAGGACCGCAATGCGGTTCCGAATTGCTTCGATTTGCTCCTGCAATCCATCGCAGGTTTGCGCAAGCTCGACCATTTCTTTTTCAGCCATCGCCATGTCCTGCTGACGGTAGCCCTCATAGAACACTTTACCCATCTGCAAGTAATATGTGTTCTTCTGCTGTTCGATTTCGGAAATTTGGCTGTTGAGCTTATTCACTTCCACCACGTGCTGAGCCTTTTCCGTTGCGCGGTTGGCTCCATCCTTGAGCTTTTGTAAAATATTCATTTATGAATCCTCCTCTTTCTCATATCCGATTCACCAGCGAGCCGCCGGCGCATTGTCATATCTCTTCATTAAGGTTATTAACGATTTTTAGCTAGCCATAAACCGGCTATCCCATGTTTTTTTACCGTTTCGCATACTACTTATTGTGATGATATGCTCCTCATCGTCCAGTATACTGCTACCATGGTGATTCTATCATACCAAATTCCTTGCCCCATGTGAAAAAGGAAGCACCTTCCAACCCCGCTGCTGATTCATCCGTGTCTCGAACGTGTATATGATTAGAAAACTGGTCAGTACCATGCCATTATACTGTCGGCTTGCAGCCTCGTCCTAATCCGAGCAGCCCTTAGCTGCCGAAGTCTGGAGGGATTTAATATGAGAAACGATAAAAAGACGTATTATGTTTCAGTCAATCACAATCTGATCCAGGATGTACCGAACGATACGAATGAATATGTCGTATATATGGATGATGAAGAGGTCTCCAAGCTGAGGGGGCTGCTGTATGAAGTCAGCAGCAGCGATCGGTATGCGTTTAAACGTACTTTCGTCCCTTACAAGTCGGCGGATCATGACGATGCTGCCGAGCAATATGATGAACGAACGATGAACCTCTACCACTTTCTCCATGAACATGGTGATGAACGCACGCGCAAAACCATTGAGGACATGAATATCCTCGGCAAGCTGACCGACACCGGCTACGATGATCCCGGTTATGAGGACTCGCCATTAAATAAGTAAAGACTATCAGTCCGTACGTATATCGACGAACTTTTTCAGATGACAGACCGTATTTAGCGGAAGTTTTTCTTGCGAGATCAGGATGGTAAGCCTCTGAAGTTGATGCTTTCTTATCTCTTAAAATACGAATGAATCCCGGAGCCAAGCCGCCCCGGGATTCATTCGTATAACAAGAACATCACCCGGCCTTGCGCAGGTCCTGTTCTACTTTATAGATTCGCAAGCCGGTGTACAAGGATAAAAAGTCCCGTTTATCCTACGACTATTAGCACAGCTTACAGTTTAATGTTCGCCTCATCGAGGTATTCTTCCAGCGTCATGCCGCTGTCGGCAATATCCGGCGCCAGATCCTTGCCTAC
The DNA here is from genome assembly GCF_037976825.1 of Paenibacillus sp. FSL K6-1330. Lineage (NCBI taxonomy): Bacteria > Bacillati > Bacillota > Bacilli > Caryophanales > Paenibacillaceae > Paenibacillus > Paenibacillus sp. FSL K6-1330. The sequence continues at coordinate 872,259 of NZ_CP150269.1, read as the reverse complement.
ATAACGGATATGCCATGGCTCGTATACATAACCGGTAATATTCTCGGCTCCTTCTGGATAACGAATAATGAAGCCGAATTCCGACGCGTGTTGCGCCAGCCACTGCCCTTCCGCCGTATGACCGAACGTTTCCTCCAGCGCATTACCTGCACTTGGACTGGACACGTCAATCGTAAGGCCTGTCTGATGCTCACTCGTACCCGGCACCGCGCTTACACGATTAGCCTCGACTTCCCCTTTGGTACGAACATTATTCTCATATATACTTTTCTGACGGGCATAGGAACGGTATCCCGATACGGCGCGCAGTTCGATGCCATCCGCTTTGGCCGCATCGAACAATTCCTCGAGCGCGTCAGCCGCTTCTTTTCTCAGATGCCGTTTTTCATGCGGCTCATCAAAAGAAAATGGGACATTCGGCTCCACGAGATCACTTGGTTCATAACCATCAGGCAAGCTGCGCTGCTTATTTACAACCACCGTCATAGCCTCCGCGTTGGTTACGACCTGCTTGCCGCCGCTCTCCTGGATCGTGGCTTGAAGTGCATTCTCGCTGCGCTTCGCCATAACCGGATCCGCTGGCTGATTCTCAGCCCCTGCCTCTCCATTACCCGCGCCACCCTCAGGAATTGTGTTTCCTTCCTGGCCCTCGGCCGGCGACTGCAATTCCTGACCCTGTTCCTTACCGGAACCGGTATCATTCGATTGACATCCTGCCAAAATGGCCCCTGCTAACATCAAGGATGACAGCATTACGCTTGTAAATCGTGTTCGTTTTCCCGAAAATGCATTCATCTATTGCTTCTTCCTTTCCCACGGTTTGTCCTGACCCCATTGTACCTCATTCAGAATGAACAGAACAAACGAGCAGCTGTCGAATCCTGCCGGATAATCTCCGTTTACGTCAAATATCCGGCCGTTTCCCTCGATTTATGGCGCCGCTTCTATCAAATCCATTACAATTCTGTGATGGATTTCCAACCTTACGGCGACTTCAAATTGCGACGCTTCTGCTCGGCTTGCTTGGCCGCTCCGCGGGCAATCACGCTGAGCGCTTTGGAAGCGCCGCGAACGCCAGGCAGTAAGCTTGTCCAGTCGCCGACTGGACCTAGCTGATCTGCCGGAGGCGGCGGTGATAGCTGCACCGCCAGCTCGCTAAGCTGCGGGCCAGGCCGGTGCAATCGGCCCTCGGCCGCCGCTTCGGCCACCCATTCGCCCGGAGAAGGACCGGACGGTCCCTTCTCCTTCGCCCGGGTGGCCTGCTCTGCGGCAGAGCCGCCTGCTGGCGGCGGGGCTGCTTTGGCCCAGGCGTCGAAGACGCCGGCCAGCAGCGCTTCCCGCGGCAGCCCCAGCAGCGTCAGCTGCTGGAGCGGCTCTGCCGCAAGCCGCAGGGCCGCGGCAGCCAGCAAGGCTGCGGCATGCCCGCAGGCCCTTTGGCCGCAGGTGCAGCGGGCATCGGCGGCCGGCTCTTCGCCCTGCAGGGGCGATGGCGCCAGCTCGGCCAGCCAAAGGGCGTCCTGCCCTGCAAGCAGGCGGTACAGCGCCTGCGGGTCTTCCTCTAGATAAGCCAGCACCGCCTCACGGGCAGCGGGGTTCAGCGTCTTCACCTGAACGCTGACCTCATACGTCCCCGATGATTCATCAGCTCCGTCCACTTTCCCCTTTAACCATCCAGGTTCGATCTCCAGCCTGATTCGTTCGGCCGATTCCGCAGATTCCATAGCCCACACCTCCCTGGCATCCATTTTTGTATGTCTTATCGGCTGCTCCATGCGCCGTACGCAATCCGGTTACATCCAATCTTGCTCCTGCAGCTCAATCAGCTGGCGGAGCTCACCGTCCGACATTTCCGTCAGCCATGTTTCGCCTGACCCGACAACCTGCTCGGATAACGCCTTCTTCTGTTCGATCAGCTCGTCAATCCGCTCCTCCAGCGTTCCCTGAGAAATCAGCTTGTGCACCTGAACGTTACGGTGCTGCCCGATCCGGAATACACGGTCCGTCGCCTGATTCTCGACCGCCGGGTTCCACCACCGGTCATAGTGAAGCACATGGTTCGCGCGGGTCAAATTCAGGCCTACGCCCCCGGCTTTTAACGAGAGAACAAAGAACTCGGGCCCCTCGCCTGCCTGGAATGCCCGTACCATCTCATCCCGTTCCCGTTTGGGCACCCCTCCGTGAAGGAAATACGGCTCCTTCCCGTATTTACGTCCAAGCATGCTTACCAGCAGTTCACCCATGCCCACATACTGGGTAAAGATCAACGCCGATTCTCCGACATCTGCGATGTTGTCGAGAATTTCAAGCATACGCTCCATTTTGCCCGAGGACTCCGCACGCACCGCGCGTCCTTCGTCATGTCGAAGGAGCTGCGGATGATCGCATATTTGCTTCAGCTTGGTGAGGGACGAAAGCACGAGTCCCTTGCGGGCTATGCCCGATCGGCTCTCGATCTGCCCCATCATCTCATCGACAACCGCTTGGTACATCGCGCCTTGAACCTCGGTCAGCGGGCAATATGATTTCAATTCCAGCTTCTCCGGCAGATCCTTGCGAATATCCGGATCGCTCTTGAGTCTGCGCAGCATGAATGGAGATACCAGCTTATGAAGCTCACGGAATCTCTCCTGCTGCCCCTCTCCTGGCGCATAGCGCTGACGGAAGGTGTTAAAGGAGCCGAGATATCCCGGATTGAGAAAATGAAAGATCGACCACAGCTCCGCCAAACGGTTCTCCACCGGTGTTCCGGTCATGGCAATACGGTGAGGCGCGGATAATTTCATGACGCTCTGCGCTTGCTTCGTACGGTAATTCTTAATATATTGTGCTTCGTCGAGCACCACACTCGACCACTGGATAGAGGATAAATCACCGCCGTCTCTTCCCGCCAAGTGATAGGTGGTCAGCACGATATCATGATTGGCCGCTTCCTGCAAAAAGTCTTCGCCACGCAGGCGTCGAACGCCATGGTGCACATGCAAGGTCAGATCCGGTGCAAATCGCTGAATTTCCCGCTGCCAGTTACCCAGAAGCGAGGTCGGGCAAATAATCAGCACCGGACCGCCAGCGGATTCCGTATTGAGACGCTCCAGCAGACAGGTGATGACCTGTACCGTTTTTCCAAGTCCCATATCGTCGGCAAGGCAAACACCAAATCCCAAATCGCGCATCACGCTTAGCCACTGATATCCCCGTTCCTGATACGGTCTCAGTTCGCCGTGAAGCGAGGAAGGAATCGGGCGGGATGGCAGCTTGCGGGACGTCTCTCCATCCAGTAAAGAAGATAGCAAACCCGTTGTCTCCACTTCTTCGATAAAGAGACCCTTCCACAGGCGTTCTCCATCCATATCAGCGCTAAGGTGCATCCATTCCGCAAGCTCCATCTCGCCCTTCTCATGGCGCTTCATGAACCGCAGCACTTGGTTGATCTCCTTCAGATCCACCTCAACCCATTCCCCGCGGAACTGGACATAGGGCAGATTCTGTTCGGCCAGAAACTTTAACTCTTCGCGCGTCAGGGATTGGCCTCCCATCGCTGCAGAGATCTGAAAGCTGACCAGATGCTCCATGCCTAACACCGGCAGTCGATGCGCTTCACCGGATGATTTTGCATCCGGCATCATTTTGAGAGATAAGCCGACGCGGCGGCGCCCTTCCCTGCTCCATCGTGAAGGCATTTGGACCGTGACTCCGCTCGCCGTTAATTTCGGAACCGATTCCTTCATAAACGTGGACAAGCGGTCAAGCGATAGCGACACGCTCTCGGGAGCACGCCCGTACAAGCCTGCGGCCAGCTCCGGTGCCAGTTCTACCGCTTCTCCCAGCTTCATTAACAGCTGCAGCTGAATCCTAGAATACATCCGTCCACGGATCAGCTGATCGGATTCCGGATTTCCCCAAATGCTGCGGACTGGCATTGATAAGCCTTCGTCCTCCTGGCTTCGTACCCAGAAGGACACCTTCCAGTCCTTCTGGGTCTCGTCCAAAGGCGGCTCAAGCCGCAGCCCAAGTCCAACGGTTCCATTCTCGGGAGGCTGATCCTCCCCGCTGGCATAAGGAAACGTTGTCCCTCCAACACGTTCAACAGCTTCCTCCAGCTCGCTGACTTCCTCAGCCGTCCCTTGAATGGGAATATCCCGACTGACGGTCAACAGGCTGTTCCACCACAGCTCGGCCAGGGGAGATTGTCCCCGCCGATAATTCGCCAGATAGGTCCGAAGCTTATCCTCCGATTCACGGACAGCTGCCCGGGCCTGGCTGTCGATCACACCGCACAGAAAAGAATACAGCACAATAGCCCCTGCTTCCTCACGGGTTGAAGGATCGAATCCGGCAAGAGCTGCGGGCGTCCCCATCGCAATGGGCGGGATATTCGCTGCCAGCTGCAAAAAGCGTGCTGTATCCTCGGCAGACAGCTGCGGCTTCCATACCGCTTTTATATTTTGCATCGTTGTCCGGCGCCTGCCCACGGCAGGCACCTCGGCTGTCCCCGGTGCAAACTTCCCTTGCAGGAGCAGCTCCAATGCAAATCTGCTCACTTGTACCCAATATTCCATTTCTTCACCGACGTTTAGTCCCTGAGTCTGATAATACTCAGAATCCAGCGAGATCAGCAATTGAAATGCGTCTCCCGGTGTCAGAGCAAGCCCTTCCATCGTCCGTCCGCCAAGTGTCTTCCGTTCCGGACGCCGTGTGCTTTTCGATCCGAGGACTTTGGCCGGATATCTGAGCTCGGCAAGCCGGAGGGAAGCGTTAGCGAAGGGACGGGTTCCATCCGGTTTGCGAAAGGTACGGACCACGCGGCTCCAAGCATCCACTCTCGGTTCCGAAACCTCACCGGAAAAACAAAAGAATACGTCACCTAGCCATACGCCATAGAGCGGTTGATTCATCGTTGTCTCCCGTCTTTTCCTGCTTTATAGATATTATTACTATCTTATACGATAGCTTCAACATTTCAAAACGATGGCGAAATCGTTCCCACGCCAAAATAACGTCAACCTTTATCATACCATGTATTTACTATTTCGTTGTGATCTATGTATTGCAGAATTCTCCTATATAGGTTAATAAAATATCCCTATTCTTATGCAATCTCCGGTTACCCCCGGCAGGAAAATTCCAAATCTTTTTGTTTTTTTGCGACCCTTCTGCTGATCGACCGTATGTAAATCATACATTTAGAGTTCGGGAGGGTATTTTATTATGAGTTTTGTTGGCTTTGGTATCTTAGGAATTGTGACGTTATTACTGGGATTCTTCTTCTTCTTTCTTCACATCGCCGTCTGCGTATGGGGTTATAATGACGCCCGGCGAAAAGGCCGCAGCCCCGAATTTGCGATTCTGGTTGTGCTGGGCTTGTTGTTCTTCCCTATTGTCGGTCTCATTATTTATTTACTGATCCGAAATAATTATTAGTAATAACCATGCTCCGATTCTTCTTCCCCTTGGGACGGGGCATACTTATCAACTATAAAGACGTTGCCCCAAAGCTAAGGTATGTGACAAACAAAAAGGTCGAAGACCAGCGCTCTAAATGAGTCTGTCTTCGACCTTTTATGATGCATGAATGACATCGGGACTGTTTTCAAAAAGACGATATATCTTTGAGACAGCCCCTATTCACGTCAATGGATCATTTCGATGGTATAGCATGGTAGACGTCACCTTCGTGATTACTTCGCCTTCAAGCTTTCCCATGATTTCTGAATGCCTTCGAACAATTGGTTCTTGTCCACATTGCCAGCAACATAACCCTGCATCTGGCTGCCGAATTCATTCATACCGCCATCAGGGAATTTGTTGAACTCCCAGCTGAGCGCTTTGTTTTCTTTACTGTATTTCACGACATCGTTACCCAAATCGCCAAGCGTCTCGCTATTCGCCTCGATGCTGGTCAGTGCCGGGATGAACTTGAACTCTTCTGTAATATAACGTTTACCGGTCTCCGAAGTAACGAGCCAGTTCAGGAATTCCTTGGCTTCATCCTTCACCTTGGATTTGTTGTTCACGACCCAGTTGTTTGGCACACCGATCGGAAGCTTGTCATTCTCTTCGGCATTGTCATTGATCGGCATTGGCAGAAGGCCAATGTTCAGATCCGGATTGATGCCGTCGATTTGCACTTGCGTCCAGTTCCCGTTCTGGGTCATAGCTGCTTCACCGCTGGCAAAGGTCGTGATTTCCGTGTTGTAATCTGTCGTCAGCGGGTTCTTCTGACCGTACTGAACAGTAAGGTCGAACAGTCTCATCCATTCGTCGAATCTCGCGTTGCCTACCAGTTTCTCCGTACCTTCATTCATTCCTTTGACGAATGAACCTGGATCTTCCTGATGGGCGAATGGAATGTTCAACAAGTGGTTGGCCAAAATCCAGGTCTCTTGGTATCCATTAACGAATGGCGTAATGCCAGCCGCTTGCAGTTTTTTGGCCGCTTCCTCAAGCTCCGTAAGCGTCTTAGGAAGCTCGGTAATACCCGCTTTCTCAAACAAGTCTTTATTATAAATGAATCCATAACCCTCGATAGTCATCGGTTGTCCGTACAGTTTACCGTCTTTGGTCATAGGCTCTTTAGCAACGTCAACCACGTCCTTCACCCATGGCTGATCCGAGAGATCCTCGACATTCTCGAACCACGTTTCGAGATCGCGATATCCGCCAACGTTGAAAATGTCCGGCTCATCGCCGGAAGCGAACTTCGCTTTCAGCGCCGCGCCATAATCGGAGCCGCCGCCAACGGTTTGAATGTCCAGCTTAATGCCGGGATGTTCTTTTTCGTATTCAGCTTTCAGTTTATTCAGAGCCTCGGCGATTTCGACTTTAAATTGGAAAATCTTAATTGTTTTCGTTCCGCCTTCGGCACCACCTTCAGCGCCTTGATTGTCCTCACTCTTGCCGCCGCAGGCCGCAAGAAGCGTGGAGAAAGCCAGAACCATGACCAGGAGCAGCTTACCGTATTTCTTCATTGTGAATCCTCCCTTTTTTTCTATAAATTGTGTGCAGCATTCATTGATAGCGTTTTCTTTTTCAGTATAATCAACCTTTTTTCGTTAAATCAGGTATTATATTGATCTTTGAGGGGGAGGGAATTGACCGATTGACGGCTATCCCTTCACCGCTCCTTGCGTGATGCCTTCAATGATGTATTTCTGCATGGCCAGGAAGAAAATAATGACCGGCATGATCCCCAGCACCAGCGCCGGAAGAGCCAAATCCCACTGCTTCGTATACTGCCCAAAAAAGGCAAAAGTAGCAATTGGAATGGTCCGAAGCTCTGCGGACTGCAGGATCAAGGATGGTAGCAGATAGTCATTCCAGATCCACAGGGTGTTCAGGATGATGACTGTAACGAACATCGGCTTCATCAGCGGGAATACCACCCGGAAGAAGACGCCGTATCCGCTGGATCCATCTACAGTTGCAGCTTCTTCGATCTCCATCGGAATCGATTTCACGAACCCATGGAACAGGAATACGCTAAGCGGAACTCCAAAGCCCAAGTAACAGATAATAAGTCCATACAAGCTGTTGTTAATCCCAAGCGTTGCCGTCACTTTCACGAGCGGAATCATGATCGATTGGAACGGAATGACCATCGCCGCCACAAACAGCGCAAACATGATCTGGTTAAAACGCGTGTTCCGGCGAACCATCTGGTAGGCGGTCATGGCACTTAACATCGCCAGCAGCAGATTGCTCGCAATCGTAACGACCAGCGAGTTCCAGAACGCCTGCGGAAAGTTGGTGATATCCCACGCCCGTGAATAGTTGCTCCATTCAAGAGTGGTCGGAAGCCCTGCTGAGTCCGTCAACAGATCGCCGAAGGTTTTGACAGAGTTCACGAACAGGAAGTAGAACGGGACCAGGAAGAGCAAGGCTACGATGATCATGATGATCTCGGTGGCCATGGTGTTCAGCCGGTATTTTCTCGTGGTCTCCATTACGCCTCAACCTCCTTGCTCTTCGTGAATCGAACCTGCAGACTTGTTATGATGGCAACTACGATGAAGAAGATGACTGCCTTCGCCGTTCCGAGTCCGAGACGGTTATTCGTATAAGCCTCGTTGTAAATATTCATGGCCACCGACTCCGTGGAACCGAACGGCCCGCCTTTGGTCAGGGAAAGGTTCAAATCGAACATTTTGAAGGACCAGGAAATTGCCAGGAACAAACATACCGTAACCGCCGGCATGACAAGCGGGATAATAATGGACCGCAGGACCTGCCCTCTGCTCGCACCGTCAATTTCGGCAGCCTCCAGAATATCCTTCGGCACGTTGTTAAGTGAGGAGATGTAGATAACCATCAGGTAACCGGCCGTCTGCCAGACGAAAACGATTACAATTGCCCAAAAGGCTGTCCCCTTGGTGCCAAGCCACGGCAAGTTAAAGAATCCCAGGTTCGTGGCATTGCCGATCGCTGCAAACCCTTTGACAAAGATAAACTGCCAGATGAAACCGAGCAGCAAGCCGCCGATCACGTTTGGCATGAAGAAGATCGTCCGGAGGATGTTTCGCGTCTTAAGCGGCTTGGTCAGGAAGTAAGCCAGTAAAAATCCGAGCAGATTCGTCAGGATGACGCCAAGCACCGTAAACCGGGTTGTGAACCAGAAAGCATCACGGAATTTATCATCATTGGTAAAGATGGTAACAAAATTATCAAAGCCGACAAAGTCGATTTTGCTTGACACGCCATTCCAGTTCGTGAAGGAATAATAAAGACCCAGAAGGAACGGAATGATCATGATCAGGATGAAAAAAATAGTGGAAGGTCCCACGAAAAGAAACTGCTGCAGCAGCGCCGAAGATTTTTTTCGATTCATCCCTTGATCTCCCCTTTTCGTTAAGTTGTTGTATGATGTACAGCCATTATGCGGTAACCTGTAAACAATAAACACGGAGAATCATGAACCGTTAGGTGTAAAATATTGACCATACGCGCTTATGCCCATTCGATAATCCAGGGGGTGATCCTTCATGAAATACCGCAGCATCCAGACCCGGCTGATCACGTTCATGCTCGCTGTCACTACCATTCCGCTCCTGCTCTCGCTATTCATTACTTTTACGCATACCCGCGAGTCCGTGAAGGAGCAGACGGTGAATGAAAATATACGGTTGATTTATCAAGGAGCGACCAATCTGATGAACTATTTGCGCGGCATCGACCGCGCCTCCCTGTCCGTATATTCCGATCCCCATTTTCTGCGCAATCTTGCTCTGGATCCCGATAATCACCGGGTTGTAGCCGAGCTATATACGACCTTGCAGGCCATTCAAACGGGCACGCAAGACGTGCATCAAATCTATCTGCACAATAATTTGACTGGACAGTCCACCCAAGTATCCAGCAATCTGCCTCGCAGGGAATTCCGACAGGCGCCCTATCACAAAATTGAAGAGTTCGGCACGGGCAATACGGCCATCGAGCCCGTCCATCAGGTGCACAGTTACGGGTTCCCACCGCGGCCTGCGGACATTCTGAATTTTGAAGTTTTCACCTTCTATCGATCCATCACCAACGTACCGTCACCCGACCAATATGCCCTTATGGCCATCGATGTGAAACTTGACAGTATTTTGGCTATTTGCGATCAGCTGTATGCTAAAGGGGAAGAACAGCTATACTTGATTGATGACAAGGGAAGCATCATCTACGGTCCGGATCCGCAGCAGAGAGGGCAACGTCTGGACGACCCTGTGCTTATGGGCAAAATCGCTCAAGCGGATCATGGATATTACGATGGCGCAGACGCGATGATCGTCTACGAGAAGCTGGATTTGCCCTATGCTCCCTGGACGCTAGTCAAACAAATCCCGCATCAAACGCTGTACAAACATTCGACAGAACTAACGAGCATTAACGCGATTATTGCGATATTAGCACTGTTCATTGTCATATTCGGCACGCTATGGATATCCATTCGGATTACAAAACCCATTAAACAACTCACAAGCTATATGAATCAGGTGAAAACCGGGCGGCTTGACGTGGATATTGAGGTTACAAGCCCGGATGAGATCGGGATTCTCTCCCGCCGCTTCCGAACCATGATGGACACCATCAACAACCTGATCCTGCGTGAGTACCGGCTGGAAATCGCCAATAAAACCAATCAGTTGAAGGCACTCCAAGCTCAGATCGATCCGCATTTCCTATACAATTCGCTTCAGTCGATTGGTACCTTGGCCCTGCAGCACAATGTGCCGCGAATCTATTCCCTGCTCTCTTCACTGGCGAATATGATGCGCTACAATATGCGCAACAGCGAGGGCAAAGTAACGCTCCAGGATGAGATCAACCATGTGCGGCTGTACCTTGAGCTGCAGAAGCAACGGTTCCGGGACCAACTGGACATCACATGGGATTTGGATCCGGAGAGCCTTACGGCTCCGGTTCCAAAAATGATCCTGCAGCCGATTGTCGAGAATTATTTCAAGCATGGCATGAATACACACGCCGGCGTCGGACATATATCCATATCTTCCCTCATCTCGGAAGATCTCCGCTTGATCGTCGTCGTTGAAAATAACGGGTCATCCATCGAAGAGGCCGAGCTCGCTTCGATTCGCAGCAAGCTTGCAACTGCTTACGGCCACCCTGACCGACACGATGCCGGCAATGATTCGATCGGGCTCTTAAACGTATTGATGCGTTTGAACTTATACTCCGACAACAAGGCTGGGTTAACGATAGAGAATGTAGTGCCACACGGCGTCAGGGTCACGCTCGATATCAACATATGGGAGAGTGAACAGTAGAATGAGAGTATTGATCGTAGATGACGAACAGCATGTGCGGGAGGCTATAGGGCTCCTGGCAGACTGGGAGCGGCATGGAATCACGGAAATCGATCAGGCCGCTGACGGTGAGGAAGCGGTGCGCTTAATCGAGGAGAACAAACCGCAAATTGTCATGACCGACATGCGAATGCCCCGCAAAAACGGACTGGAGCTGCTCACCTGGCTGCATAACACGAAACCGGATATTAAAGTGCTCGTCATTAGCGGATATGATGATTTTGAATATGTACGTCATACGATCCGTTCGGGAGGCATTGACTATATTCTCAAGCCCGTTGAACCGGACAGCTTGAACGAGGCACTGACCAAAGCGGTTCAAACCTGGCAGCTCGAGGAAGAGAAACGGCAGCAGATTACCAATCAGAATATCGAAATGAATCAGATGACCCCTTTCTATATGGACCGCCTGCTCTCGGATCTAGTTAACGGCTATGGCAACAAGGACAGCGTGGTTTCTCAATTGCGGAACCGGATGACGCTGCCAGTAACCAGCATGGTCTATAATGTTGCGGTGCTACGCGATGATCAATTTGACGAAGCTTTGCTGTCCAAATTCCGCAACAGGCGCCATCTGTTATCCTTCACGCTCATTAATATTTGCAATGAGCTGTTAATGGATCAGGGGGTTGCCTTTCGACATATCGACAAACCCGGGGAAATCATTATTCTCTGTTGGAATCCGCGGCTTCCCTTTAACGACGTACTGGATCGAATAAATGACGGGTTCTTCTCTACCCTTCGCAGGCGGAGCCATTTCGGTGCCGCCAAAGCAGGCGCCTTTCCCGACGATCTGCCGAAGGCTTATCTAAATGCCGTCCAAGCCTTATACAGCCGCAATTTATTAACCGGCAAATGCCGTATTCATCGCGAACGTGCCGTTGAAAGCGAAGGCTCGCGCACCCTGCGGCTCTCCTCCTACGAGGAGAAATTCAAGCTGGCTGCACTCAGCGGGAGTAAGGAACGCATCGAGACAGCCACGGAAGAGTGGCTGCAGGATGTTCGGGAGAGGGATCTCGTATCGCCTGAGCATCTGGCAAGGTGGAATTCAGAATGGGACTGGATTCAGTATCACTGGACGGAAAATGAGGTAAGCAGCACGCAAGAACCCGTCGAAGACGCTGAAATCTCGCAAGACCCTCCCTTCCCGCTTCCTTACAGCGAGGATGGCATGATCTGCTGGGATCGCTGGCGCGAACAGATCAGCGGAAGGCTTTATGCGGCATCCCGCGTTCTTACTCAGATTCATTCCAAGGACAATCATATCATTCATGACATTGCCCGCTATTTGGAGCAGCACTATCATGAGGAGATTTCACTTCAGCAAATTGCGGGGAAGTTCTTTCTTAGCAGGGAATACATTTCGCGCAAATTCAAGCAGGAATTCGGTGTGACGCTATCGGATTTTCTCGGGAGGATTCGAATCGACAAGGCTAAAACGCTGCTGCTCAATCCCCAGATCCGGATCGCCCAAATCGCGGAGATGGTCGGTTACCAGGATGAGAAGTATTTCAGCAAAGTGTTCAAGAAGATGGAGGGGTTCACGCCCAACGAATACCGCAAGAAACATATGAGTTAAGTGAAGGGCCGGTGCCCCTTTCTTAGCTGCTGGCTCGATATTCATTCTTTTGGGTATATTCTATATATTCCAGACTGATATCAGGAGGAGATTATATGTACCGCAACAACCCGTACCGCTGGTGGAATCTGCTGTTTTTCGCCGGGGTAATCGCCATGAATGTGTTATCAGGCATGCTGCCGCTTGGCGGCAGAACAACCGGGGAGATATCGGATATGTATTATACGGCGATCACCCCCGCAGGATATGCCTTTTCCATATGGTCCGTCATCTATGTGCTGCTGTTCTTTTTTGTCATCTACCAGCTGCGTCGTGATACCGGAAACCGCGATTCCGTAAGATCCATCGGACCATGGTTTATACTTAGCTGTGTATTTAATATGGCGTGGCTTGTATTGTGGCACTATTTGTATATTGAATGGTCTGTCGTGATGATGTTCTTACTGCTGTTAACCCTGTGGGTTCTGTATGTGCGTACGCATACGATAGATTATCCGACGACAGGCGAGAAGTTCTGTCTGAAATTGCCGTTCAGCCTATATATCGGCTGGGTGTGCCCTGCCTTTATCGTCAATGTCGGGATCGTGTTTCAGAAGAATGACTGGAGCCTCTTTGGCCTGCGCGAGACCACTTTGGGGATTGTGCTGCTCTGTATTGGTGCATTACTCGCCATATTGATCGGTCAACGTTACCGGGACAGCATCGTGCCGCTGGTCTTCACCTGGGCTTACATCGCCATCGCAGCCGAGCACCGGGAGACCGACAGCATCTTAATGACCGCCTTTGTACTCTCTATCGTCCTGCTTGTATATGCCATATGGCTCTTCTTTACGCGCAATCGGAGAAGATCCCGGTATTAAACCGAGACCGGATCTTACGCAAAAGAGAAGTTTCTTGCTTTCGATTCGCTTCCTACTCGATCAAACGTAAAGACTGTTGTTGATCTAATCCAAGGGGTTGAAAGGGTTCTATTCCATTGATCTTTGAATATCTCCTATAATCCCCTTGGATTGATGAACACCCAGATCTGTATTTGTCATGATTATGATCCCCTTCCCTGAATACGGCCGCATGGTCATCATGCATTGAAATCCTACACCCCATCCGAGTGATGAAACCTCAACCTCTTGATCAGACTCACCCAAAAAAACACCCAGCCCGGTCCATTCCTTGCTGCATTGAGGAGTAATCCATTCCTTCGCTCTATCCTCGGATAACCCTATTCTGCTTCTGCCATTTAAAGAATCCATGAATTCAATCGCCAAGATGGCTAGATCGGATGGTGTGGTCCATAAACCGGATGCTGCCGCGTAGGGGTACATCGGATATTTGCCCTGAACTAACTCCCCGTTCTTGTTATGGCCACATGATAACTGTCCGCTTATGGATTGGGAAATGGTCGGATTCAGTATACTGTCCTTCATATTTAACGGTTCAAATACCTGCTCCTTCATCAGCACCTGAAATGGCTTACGAGACACGTCTTCGATCAGCAATTGAATGATGCAAAAACCGGCATCCGAGTATGCAAATTCACTCCCGGGCTCATATGTGACACGAATCGCTTCATTGCAATATGGCGTCCTTCCCTCCAACAGTTCTACCATAGAAGGGAAACCATGCGCGGAGTCCCATTCGCCAAAACTGCCTTCAGGATCCATGATTCCCGACTGATGGCACAATAATGTTCGGAGGGTCACTTTGCTATGCCGGGTGAATTCGTTCTCTGGAACTTTCCAGGTGGTAAGTTTAACATTAACATCTTCATCCAAATCCAGCAGCCCTTGACCAACCAGCTTCATAACGAGCATCGAGGTAACGAATTTACTGATCGAACAAGCATTAAATATTGAATGTCCGGTTACCATGTTGCCGGTTCCAGCTTCCAAAGTGCCGTAGCTTTCTGCCACCCGAATATGACCTTCAGCAATCCGTGCCATGCTTAAACCGGATACCTGATATTGCTCCATCCATTCTCGAATATTCTTATTCATATTAGGCTCCATCCCCAAGATATCCCCTCCCTATTATTAGTTTGACCTATATACTTGCTTCTCCGTTTATTATAGAACGTAGGTTCGTATTACTCAATGTGCACGATCTCCAATAAACATAAGAAAAACGTCCATCGACGTACTTTCTCAGAAGACAGGAAGTTTTTCTTGCGAGATAAGGATGCTGAGCCTCGGATCTTTATACTTTCTTGTCTCTTAAAAAAGGAGCTTTGCCAATGCAGGCAAAGCTCCTTTTTACATTGATAATCGCTTATTGCTTAACGGCGATGACCTCAATCTCAACCAGTCCGTCCTTCGGCAAACGAGCAACCTCAACGGCGCTGCGTGCTGGGTATGGCTCGGAGAAGAAGCTGCCGTACACTTCGTTCACCGCTGCAAAATCGTTCATATCCTTCAAAAATACGGTGGTTTTCACCACGTGGTCGAGGCTTGTCCCGGCTGCTTCAAGAATCGCCTTTACGTTGTTGAGCGACAACTTCGCTTGCTCCTGAACCCCTTCACCGAATTCCCCTGTTTCCGGATTCAATCCCAGTTGGCCTGAAGTATACACAAATCCATTGATTTCAACAGCTTGGCTGTATGGTCCGATAGCTCCAGGGGCTTTGTTGGTCGATATGATATGTTTACTCATGTTTTGTCACCCTTTCTATGTATTCCTATCTGTGTACATTGTAATCTGCCACAGGTACTCTGGCAAATTTAATCGGCAGCCTCGCCGAGAACATGGATGACTTCATTGGTATACACATGGTGGCCTTTCATATCCGTTAAGCCGATATTCACCATCGACTTGGCTACTTTTCTCGCAGGTATAGCCCGGTATGGGGCCAGCTTCGGACCTTTGAATGCAAAGTCGAGGGAAGTCATGAGAACCGATGCCACCCGCTCTCCAAACCGCCACTCGGGCCGCTCGCCCAGCAGTAATGACGGTCTGAACAGATGCAGCCCCCAAAAACCAATCTTCGCCAGCTTCTCTTCAACCTCTCCCTTGGTCCGAAGATAAAAATTACGCACCTTCGGATTGGCGCCTGCGGAGCTGACCGCCATAAATTGTCTTACCCCGTGCCGCTTAGCCAGCTCCGCTGTCTTGATGACATAGTCCACATCCACTTTATGGAACTGCTGCTGGGAACCGGCCCTTTTGATCGTTGTTCCCAGGCAGCAATACACGCTATGGACGCCGGAAAAAGCTTCGCTATATCGATCTAGCTGATCCCATTCCACCAGAATAGGCAACAGCTTGGGATGCGCAACATCAGGAAGTCTTCGTACCAGCACGCGGACCTCCTCCACCTCCTCACGGCCCAGCAGTTCTTCGGCTACCATACGACCCACAAGCCCTGTGGCCCCGACTACGAGTGCAACCACTCCACCTCACACCCTCCCTCAATTCATGATATGAAATATGAATAACATGAAAGGCCTCTGCAGCCTGCCGCTCTTCTAAGCAGCACGAAGCACTCTCCGCCCCACCGTCAAAGCAATGAGCACCATCAGCAGGCCCACTGTGGTTTGGAAGCCATATCGGGCTACCCAGTCCGGTGCATCTGCGATCCTTTTGAATATGAACCCGCCCAGCACGGGACCTAGAAAAGAGGTAAACCCCGTGATGGCGGAGTATACGGCGATAAACATTGGTCGTTCGCTTTTCGGCGTATCCCCGATCATAAAGTTAAAGGCAAGCTGGTTAAAGCCACCTACGCCGGCACCAAGCAGCATATGAGACAGCAGCAGCACCGGAATCATGGGCAGGACGGACAGCAAGCCCCATGTCAAGCATGACCCCGCAATTAGCGGCAATGTCCAATAGAGCAAGGTTCTGTTGCGGTAGCGCGCATTCAAATTCCCCCATACGTAGAAACCGATCATCATGATCACGGTCTGTGCAACGGTCATAATGGATACGACCGAATACGAGATATGCAGGATGTCCAGCATGGCATACGAGTAGAGCGGAACAATCAACGTCTGCAGAAAGAGCCAGCCCGCCAGAAACAGTGTAGATTTGATAAATGTGGTATCCGACAGCGGCTTTCGGATCATCGCCTTAAACTGACGCTCGCTCGAGTGCTCGAAGGGAGGGTCAGGGTATAAAAAGAATAAGGATAAGTTCGAAGCAATGGCGATCCAAGAGATGATGAACAGAATAAGAAAGCCCCCGCCGCCGGGAACACGGTCCAGGATGATCCCGCCAACAAACAGGGTCAAGGCGCCGAGCGCATTCAAGATGGTATTACGTATGCCAAAATAACGTCCCCGGACCTTGGACGGCACCATATCGCTGATCAGCGAGGTCCAGAGCATAGCGGATACGGTATTGGCAATAAAGGCGGCCATATAGAGGATCATAAACACCGGAATCCACCATCGTTCCGGGAAGATCAACGGGATGATCCCCGTGGCCCCCCACAAAATGCGGTGCATAAAGGTGAAGACAATCATCGCCTTCTTGCGGTACTGCAGGCGCTGGATCAGGTACGCAACCAGAATCTGAAGTACGTTGAACAGCGTAGTGACAGCCAGAACAAACCCAACCTCACTGGATTCCGCACCTAAGTACAATAAATACCCTGTCAAGAAGGGACCGCCCAACAGTGTCTGCAAGATGACAGCCGGCACCCCTTCCCATGTGGCCGTCATCAAATGTTTACGCTGATGCGAAACCTGTTTGTGCGGCTTGTGAATAACCTGGACAGCCTTGATGGTGATACACTCCTTCGATGACTTCAAATGGGCTGATCATACTTCCTTTTGACCCCATTCTACACCGCATCGGACCCAAGTCAATATGACTTTTTAAATATAAAACTCACATGAATTTCTCATGGCGCATAACCTGAACATCCAAGCATAAAAAGACAAAAAAAAAGAGCGCAAATCAGGCTCGATTTGCACTCTTTCTCCAAGCGGTTATGAAGCTGGTCAGCGGTTTCCACTCCCTGCGGAGCCGGCCGGAGGATTCGGCCGTTTCCTCCGCCATAAGCCCCGCGGTGGACAATGCCGCCTGCTGACTGTCTGCGACAGGGAGAACTTCCTCATTCATCATCTCATAGTATCCCAAATGATAGGTGCTGACCATGTCTCCGTGTAAGGTAAACACCTTGCCGTCACGAATATCGATCACCTTGCCGGTCACAACCCGGGATTCCAACATGATTCGTTCTGCCTCCCTTATCTTCCTCAAGACTAGTCGCGGTATCTTGAACTCCAATCCGTATATTCACGCTCCGCCGCATCCTTCGTATGTCCGTAGCGTTCCTGCAGCTTGCCAACCAATTTATCTTTCTCGCCGTCGATCACATCAAGATCGTCATCCGTCAATTTGCCCCATTGCTTCTTCGCTTCACCCTTCATCTGTTTCCATTTCCCTTTAAATACGTTGCTATCCATAAATATCAGCTCCTCTTAGAGTAATGAATGATGAAATGTAGAATTGCCTGTACTTGTGTATACCCCGTAGAAGTTTCTCTGAATCCTGGCAAACGATGTCATCACGATGAGACGGTATGCGACTCACCAGATGATATGATATCCATATTTCATTCATCTCTAGCCAACTGGCAGAAGCAGCATGAAAATCGCAACACTTGTCTGGCTGCCCTGGGGTCCAGTGATATGTTAACGACAGCCACACAAAAAAGAGGCCGTTTACCTGCAAGGTACGGTCTCCTTCTTATTCCTATTCCACAGACCCAGCTGCGATTCCCTGCTTGTCACCTCTAGCGGATCGTAATGACCTTCTTCTCCGCTTTCATATATTTAACGAACATGCCCGCATAATCGGGATCCCACTGGGTTCCCCTACCGGCTTCTAATATGTTCAAGGCATCAACGGATTTCATGCCGCTGCGGTAGGGCCGATCCGACGTCATGGCATCATAGGCATCGGCAACAGCAATAATCCGGCCAAACAGCGGGATTTCCTTCCCCTTCAACCCATCAGGATATCCGCCCCCGTCATAACGCTCATGATGGGATCGCACTCCCTCCAGATAAGGCGCCATCGCATCGGCAGGCTCGATCTGCAGCAGAATGTTCTCTCCTTGAGCCGGGTGGGCCTTTACCTGATCGAACTCCTCTGCCGTCAGCTTTCCTTCCTTCAGCAAAATGTTGTCCCGGACCCCGATTTTACCGATATCATGCAGCAATGCCGTCTTGTGCAAAAGATCAACCTGCACTTCGCTGAGTCCCGCCAGCTGGCCGATTAATACCGAGTATTCCGCCACCCGAAGCGAATGTCCTGCTGTGTAAGGATCTCTGGCATCCAGCGCCGCTGCCAGGGCAGCAAAGTAGCTGTCCAGCAGCTTGCGGTTCCGCTCCTCCCGCACCTGCAGACCGCGAACCATCATATTGAAACCAGCGATCAAATTGGAAAATTCATCGGAATAGAGATTGGAGGTCTGGATCAGACGTCCTTCCTTAATCTCATTCATCGCCCGGTACAGCTGCCGGATCGGCCGCTGTAAATCCTGGGTCAAGAGCCAAGCGCCGATATAAGCAAAACCGACACCCAGCAGCAATATAAATCCCGCCCAACCCCAGTACTGCTGAGCTACAATCTGACTGAGCCCCTCCAGGCGGATCTGCACCGCTAGACTGAACAGAAACAGCGGAAAGGTGCCGATCAGCATCGTGCTCAGCAGAAACTTCGTCCGAATCGCCATGAATACATGGCCCTCAAGGGAAAAATCCACGCCATATCGCGACAACGCCTGCCGCCGGATCTCCTTGATCAGCGGACGGATAGCAGCAATCGTCAGGAAGAATTCGATCATGGCATGACAGCTGGCTAGCAAGACCGCCCCCAGGCAAGCCAGCCATATATAGAACGGCGGAAAATTCAGTTTTCCCTGCTCCATCATCCAAACCGTAAGCAGTATAGCCGGAAGTGACAAACCGAGCAGATGAGGTCCGAATATGCGGTATACCACCATACGCGGCATGCGGTGTATACTCAAATATGCTTTTTCCAACGTTTCCAAATCCGTATGGCCTTCATCAAAGCCCGCGTGAATCGGTCGTAAATACCGAAGAAAGACGGTCAGCTCCGACGCCATCATCACCATGAACGAAATAGCCAGTATGACCACAAGACGCGCGCCTTCCTCAAAAGGAATTTCCAGAGTTGTTACCATTAATACGCCACCCACAACAAGCACAGCTGCAATGGACCCGATCATATAGTTCCGGATTAGCTGTTTAAGAAAAGACTTATACAGTTGCATGGAACGCCTACTTTCATTAACAGATAATAAACATCGGCAAGGCAGGTGTGAATCCGAACGTATTCGACATGATGCTACAAGCTTAAGAGCCCAACAGCAGAATTTGCAAGAAAAAACTGTTAATATGAATATCGTTGGATTTCCAGAAAAAATCAAGCGTTTTTGCATAACATTCTAATATACATTTGAATATCTTTGCTTATTGCGAGCAACTGTGCTATAATAAGTAATTGTTACATGAAGTTTAACCCCGTTAGTTCCTCGAAACATGGTTATTTACATCTCTGTTGAAGTGCAAATTCCTATTTTATGACCCTAGAGTATGAGTTTTATGGAACGGATTTCTGATTCACACTGGCGCGGTCATCGGAGCCGCAAGGACGAAAGAGAGGCAGGGCTTTTGTCGTTTTAGAAGCAAAGATTCTTGAAAATACTTCAAATACGGAACCGACTGTACAGCCGTTATCGGCCGTCAGGGGTTAAATTTTATATGTGCTTTTTAGCGCTCAATCAAGGACTCGGCCTTTGGCCGGGTCCTTTTCCATGTTACGCTGCCCTTTCGTGTGTCGAATCCCAAAAGACCAGTGACAGCCGCCTAAACGGCTGCATATGATACCGAAGACGATGAGTATTCGGAAGGAGCGTGTTGTTTTGAAGAAAAAGAAGAAAAGCCCATCATCTTCCTCTTCCCAGCCCTACAGGGTAGATCCCACTACAAGGGAATTCGATCTGCTTGAGCGAAATAAAGGACGCAGCCACAAAAAAGATAAAGATGCCCATATCCTCTCAGCAGCAACCATTATGGATCTGGATGAGGATCTTATCGGCCTCATGGAATTAAAACAAGAAGAAAACAAAGAAAATAAAGAAAACACCCCACTATCGACTTCTGACGAAGAGGCTATCATACCTACAGAAGATGCTGTAGCCGCTGAACCCCCGACCATGCCTAACGATCCCCCATCCCTTCCAGAGATGGAGAACGAGCATGTGCAGTTGATTTTGGAAAAGGAAATGCCTGAAATTAAGGGCGCATTCATATATACAGAGGACATAGGGGAATATGCGGTAACCGAAAGCCGGATCGCTTCGAGAGCTGTCACAGCATCCAAGCTGTCACGTGGTGCCGTCGGACCTGAAGCTATACAGGATTACAGCATCACTAGTCTGCACCTTGCCGATGAATCTGTAACTTCCGGAAAAATCGCACCATTATCAGTCACAGGAGAACATTTGATGGATGGCATCTTATCTACGCGCAAGTTTCGGGACGGTTCCGTAAATGCTAGCAAGATCAAGGATGGTAGTGTAACTTCACAAAAACTGGCAGACCACGCCGTGGTCAGCGACAAAATCGCAGATGGGGCTATTACTGCACGTCATCTGCAACAGCTCCTCGTGACAAGCGACCTGCTCGAAGACCAATCGGTTCAAGGGGACAAAATCGCATCCAGCGCCGTAGAAACCCGACATCTCGCTAATGAGAGCGTCCATAGCTCCAAGATTGCAGAGGATGCAGTCACTTCAACCAAAATCCGTGACGAAGCCGTAACAGGCAAAAAAATCGCCGATGACACCATCTCAGGTTCTCACATAAAACCGCAAAGCATCGAAAGCAAACATTTGACCAGCGAGGCCGTAACTGCGAAGCACATTGCTGCCGGCAGCATCGGGCCAGGCCTAATTGCAGACGGTGCCATCAACGCCGGGCATATTAAAGAAGGCTCGCTCAGCTCCCGACATTTAGCGGACAGAGCCATAGGATCAGAGCAAATCCAGCCCGGCTCCATCGGTTCCGATCAGATCAACATCAACGCTGTATCCGCCCGCCATCTGTCTGATTCCAGTGTCACCAGTTCCAAGCTTGCCGATCAATCCGTCCACACGGTAAAGCTGGTTGAACAAGCGGTTACGGCTTCGAAAATCGCGGATCAGAGCATACTCCCTAACAAAATTGCCAATGAAGCCGTTCAAACACGCCATTTGGCTAAGGGTGCGGTAGAATCGGATCAGATTGCATCGGATGCCATTCAAACCCGGCATCTCGCTGCGGATACTGTAAATGCAGAGCATATTGCAGAGGGCAGCATCTTACCTCAGCATTTCGCGCCTCAGAGCGTCATAGGGCGTGCCATTCAGCCCAAAACGATCGCAGAACAACATCTGGCAGACGGAGCGATCGGGAAGCAGCATCTTCAGCCTGCATCCGTCGGCGAAGAGATGCTGGCACCCGAAAGCGTGACCAGCCAAAAGCTTGCGCTTGGATCGGTTGGCGGAGCCATTATTGCTAAACATGGCGTAACCTCCGGAAATATTGCCAGCGAAGCCATTCAACAGCAGCACTTGTCAGCAGGCAGTGTAGGTGCTGAAGCCCTGCAAAATGGTGCGGTTCGCGAGCCGCATCTGACCGATGGCTCTGTGGCCAGCCGCCATCTGCAGAAGGGAAGCGTACGGTCACAAGCGCTCGCCCAGGGAGCGGTAACAACAGATAAAATTGCTGCAGGCAGCATTGTGGAGTCCTCAATCGGCGATGGGGTCATTGCACCACGACATTTGGGGGACCATGCGGTAACCTCGCTGAAGCTGTCTCCGGAAAGCGTGTCCACGGATAAATTGACAGACCTGGCTGTAACTTCAAATAAACTAGCTGAGAGCAGTGTCTCCGCTGGCAAAATAGCTCCAAAAGCGGTTCAATCCACTCACTTCTCGCCGTATTCGGTAACTTCAGAAGCGATTCAGAATAAGGCCGTTACTTCGGAGAAAATTGCTCCGCAAGCTGTAGAGGGCGCGCATCTGGGACTGGAATCCATCCTGGGCAAACATATCGTGCAGGAAGCCATTCATGGCTATCACTTGAAGAAAAAATCCATCACGTTAAGCCATCTGGCTGACGAAAGCCGCTCTGCAGAAGCGTTGTTTGCAGACGGCAGCATCCCGGGCGTAAAAATCAGATCACAATCCATTTCAGAAGCCCATCTCTCGCCTTCGTCGGTCTCGGGAACCGCATTGCAAGCGAATGCCGTGAGCGGCGATAAGATCAAGCCTCTCTCCATTTCAGCAGTGCATCTGCAAGAAGCGAGCGTCCAGTCTGACCACCTGGGCGTGGATATTGTCAAATCACAGCATATGGATGAAGGATCTGTGACCGGCCGCCATCTTGCTTCCGGCTCTGTCACTGCCCGGCACATTCAAGCCGAGAGCATAGAATCCGCACATATTACAAACGGCGCCGTCCTTCCTGAGCATGTCGCCGGAGAATCGATCCAGAGCGGACATATCGCCGAAGGTGCTGTGAGCTCCAAGCATGTTGAATTGTTCTCGATTCAGAGCCATCATTTGGCGCCGTACTCGGTCAACGCAGCACATCTAGGAAATCAGTCTGTCGGTCATGTCCACCTGCAGCCGGACAGTGTTGGCGTCGATCATTTACAGCCGGGGGCCGTTAAATCGAGGCAGTTGGCGGAGGGCGCCGTTCTTCCCCATCACCTGCAAATTTCTAGCATCGGTTCGCAGCATATCGAAGCCAGTGCAATCACAACGGAACATGTGCAGGACCGTGGAATTACGGGAAGTAAGATTGCGAAGGAGACGATATCCGGTACTCACGTTGCGAACGGCTCTCTCACAGGAGCTCAAATTGCCGATGGGACCATCGGCAGCCGGCATCTCGGACCGGATGCCTTCGATAACTTCACCCTAGACGAAGGATCGGTTACTGGCAGCATGATTGCGGGGGCTTCCATCACCGCCGAACACGTTGCGGATGGTTCGCTCACAGGCGTGCAGATTGCCGAAGGCTCACTGACTGGTGCGCAAATTGCTGACGGAGCCATCGGCAGCCGGCATCTCGGACCAGATGCCTTCAACAACTTCTCGTTAGCCGATGGATCCATTGACGGCAGCAAGATTGCTAAGGCTTCCATCACCGCCGAACACGTTGCGAACGGCTCTCTCACAGGAGCTCAAATTGCCGATGGGACCATCGGCAGCCGGCATCTCGGACCGGATGCCTTCGATAACTTTACCCTAGATGAAGGATCGGTGACCAGCAGCATGATTGCGGAGGCTTCCATCACCGCCGAACACGTTGCGGATGGTTCGCTCACAGGCGTGCAGATTGCCGAAGGCTCACTGACTGGTGCGCAAATTGCTGACGGAGCCATCGGCAGACAGCACCTAGGACCGGATGCCTTCGATAACTTCACTCTAGATGAGGGATCGGTGACCGGCAGCAACATTGCTAAGGCTTCCATCACCGCCGAACACGTTGCGGATGGTTCGCTCACAGGCGTGCAGATTGCCGAAGGCTCACTGACTGGTGCGCAAATTGCTGACGGAGCCATCGGCAGACAACACCTAGGACTGGATGCCTTCGATAACTTCACTCTAGATGAGGGATCGGTGACCGGCAGCAACATTGCTAAGGCTTCCATCACCGCCGAACACGTTGCGGATGGTTCGCTCACAGGCGTGCAGATTGCCGAAGGCTCACTGACTGGTGCGCAAATTGCTGACGGAGCCATCGGCAGACAACACCTAGGACCGGATGCCTTCGATAACTTCACTCTAGATGAGGGATCGGTGACCGGCAGCAACATTGCTAAGGCTTCCATCACCGCCGAACACGTTGCGGATGGTTCGCTCACAGGCGTGCAGATTGCCGAAGGCTCACTGACTGGTGCGCAAATTGCTGACGGAGCCATCGGCAGACAACACCTAGGACCGGATGCCTTCGATAACTTCTCGTTAGCCGATGGATCCATTGACGGGAGCAAGATTGCGGAGGCTTCCATCACCGCCGAACACGTTGCGGATGGTTCGCTCATGGGCGTGCAGATTGCCGAAGGCTCACTGACTGGTGCGCAAATTGCTGACGGAGCCATCGGCAGACAGCACCTAGGACCAGATGCCTTCGATAACTTTACCCTAGACGAGGGATCGGTGACCGGTAGCAACATTGCTAAGGCTTCCATCACCGCCGAACACGTTGCGGATGGTTCGCTCACAGGCGTGCAGATTGCCGAAGGCTCACTGACTGGTGCGCAAATTGCTGACGGAGCCATCGGCAGACAACACCTAGGACCGGATGCCTTCGATAACTTCACTCTAGATGAGGGATCGGTGACCGGCAGCAACATTGCTAAGGCTTCCATCACCGCCGAACACGTTGCGGATGGTTCGCTCACAGGCGTGCAGATTGCCGAAGGCTCACTGACTGGTGCGCAAATTGCTGACGGAGCCATCGGCAGACAACACCTAGGACCGGATGCCTTCGATAACTTCTCGTTAGCCGATGGATCCATTGACGGCAGCAAGATTGCTAAGGCTTCCATCACTGGCACGCATGTTGCTGAAGGTTCCCTGACTGGTGCGCAAATTGCCAACGGGGCGATCGGCAGCCAGCATCTCGGTCCGGATGCCTTCAACGACTTCACATTAGCCGAAGGCTCCATTGACGGCAGCAAGATTGCTAATGCCTCCATTACTGGCGCTCACGTTGTAGATAGTTCGCTCACAGGCACGCAGATTGCCGACGGAACTATCGGCAGCAAGCACCTGGGACCAGATGCCTTCAATAGCTTTTCGTTAACTGATGGATCGGTGACAGGCAGCAAGATTGCTAAGGCCTCCATCACAGGATCGCACGTTGCTAACGGCTCACTGACTGGTGCGCAGATTGCTGACGGAACTATTAGCAGCAAGCACCTCGGACCGGATGCCTTCAATAGCTTTTCGTTAACTGATGGATCGGTGACAGGCAACAAGATTGCGGAGGATTCCATCACCGGCAAGCATGTTGCTGACGGCTCACTGACTGGTGCGCAGATTGCTGACGGAGCTATCGGCAGCAAACATCTCGGTCCAGATGCCTTCGATAACTTCTCGTTAGCCGATGGCTCCATTGACGGCAGCAAGATTGCGGAGGATTCCATCACTGGATCGCACGTTGTAGATGGTTCGCTCACGGGCGCGCAAATTGCTGATGGCTCCCTGACTGGCGCACAAATTGCCGACGGAACTATTAGCAGCAAGCACCTCGGACCGGATGTCTTCAACGACTTCTCGTTAGCCGAAGGTTCCATTGGCGGCAGCAAGATTGCTAAGGCCTCCATCACAGGATCGCACGTTGCTGACGGCGCCCTGACTGGTGCACAGATTGCAGATGGAACTATTAGCAGCAAGCACCTCGGACCGGATGCCTTCGATAACTTCTCGTTAGCTGATGGCTCCATTAACGGCAGCAAGATTGCGGAGGATTCCATCACTGGATCGCACGTTGTAGATGGTTCGCTCACGGGCGCGCAAATTGCCGACGGAACTATTAGCAGCAAGCACCTCGGACCAGATGCCTTCGATAACTTCTCGTTAGCTGATGGCTCCATTAACGGCAGCAAGATTGCGGAGGATTCCATCACTAGCGCGCACATTGCTGATGGCTCCCTGACAGGCGCACAAATTGCCGACGGAACTATCGGCAGCAAGCACCTCGGTCCGGATGCCTTCGATAACTTCTCGTTAGCCGATGGCTCCATTAACGGCAGCAAGATTGCGGAGGATTCCATCACTGGATCGCACGTTGTAGATGGTTCGCTCACGGGCGCGCAAATTGCCGACGGAACTATCGGCAGCAAGCACCTCGGACCAGATGCCTTCGATAACTTCTCTTTAGCTGATGGCTCCATTGACGGCAGCAAGATTGCGGATGCCTCCATCACCGGCAAGCATGTTGCTGACGGCTCCCTGACTGGTGCGCAGATTGCTGACGGAACTATTAGCAGCAAGCACCTCGGACCGGATGTCTTCAACGACTTCTCGTTAGCCAAAGGTTCCATTGGCGGCAGCAAGATTGCTAAGGCCTCCATCACAGGATCGCACGTTGCTAACGGCTCCCTGACTGGCGCGCAAATTGCCGACGGAACTATCGGCAGCAAGCACCTCGGACCAGATGCCTTCGATAACTTCTCGTTAGCTGATGGCTCCATTGACGGCAGCAAGATTGCGGATGCCTCCATCACCGGCGCTCACGTTGCCGACGCCTCACTCACAGGCGCGCAAATTGCCAATGGAACTATCAGCAGCAAGCATCTCGGTCCGGATGCCTTCAACGACTTCACCTTAGCCGAAGGCTCCATTGATAGCGATAAGCTTGCAAACGGCGCCGTCACAAGCACCCATCTGGCCGAAGGAGCCGTTACCGGACAACAATTGGCTAAAGGCGCAGTAACGGAAGAACATTTATGCTTTACGCCAGTGCGCAGCACACCTGGCCAGCCGAAGCTGCAGCAATTCGGCATGACGCCATTTGTATTTGGAGCTGAGACGTTAACCGAGGTAACCGTCCAATTCGAGGAAGCCTTTGGTGGGATCAACTATATCATTGTGGGGATGAGCAACAATCCTGGCTTCCAAATCTCTCTGAAATCCCAGCGCGAGGATACCGCCGTCCTTGAAGTGAGCCGCCAGCCTAACTGCAATCTCGCCTATGGTTTCATGTCCTGGATTGCGATCGGTCCTTCACGGTAACACCATAGCATTCCAAAAGAGGCCCTCCCCTGGGTAACACGGGAGGGCCTCTGTTACGTCAATTTCTCCACATTCCCAATGGGTTACTTACCCTAACTGGCGTTTAAATGTTTTACTGGCGAAGAAGTAAGCGATGACCATGATGCCGACACACCAGGCAAGCGCGATCCAGATATCGTTGCCAACCGTCCCTTCATATAAGAGGGCACGAATCGCATTCACGATTGAAGTCACGGGCTGGTTCTCAGCAAACGCACGGACAATTTTAGGCATGGTTTCGGTGGGGACAAAGGCCGAACTAATAAACGGCAGGAAAATTAGCGGGTACGAGTAGGCTGTCGCCCCTTCCATAGACCCCGCTGTCAATCCGGGAATGACCGCCAGCCATGTCAGCGCCAGCGTAAACAACCCGAGTATCCCAGCTACTGCGAGCCAATCCAGGATATCGGCGCCGGAGCGGAAGCCCATCAAGAGCGCGACGAGGAAAACCACCACGACAGTAAGCGCATTGGAAACAAGTGAGGTCAATACGTGAGCCCACAATACCGACGAGCGCTTGATCGGCATGGTAATGAAACGCGCCATCAACCCACTCTTTACATCCGTAAACAGCCGCAAGGAAGTGTAAGCAACGCCGGATGCGATAGCCATCAGCAAAATTCCCGGCAATAAATAATTGACGTAATTGTCCGTACCTGTCTCTATGGCGCCGCCAAATACGTAGACAAACAGCAGCATCATCATAATCGGCGTAATCGCCACCGTGATAATTGTGTCCGGGCTGCGCATGATGTTTCGCATTAAACGCCCTAGTAACACCCCTGTTTTGCTTTTCATTTACATCGCCTCCTTGTTGCCGATGATCGCGAGGAAAATTTCCTCCAATGTCGGCTGCTTCTCAATGTACTCCACTTTGGCTGGCGGGAACATCTCTTTGAGTTCGGTAAGGGTACCGGTCGTGATGATTTTTCCGCCATGCAGAATGGCGATGCGGTCCGCCAGTTGTTCGGCTTCCTCTAGGTACTGGGTCGTCAGCAAGATGGTCGTGCCGCCGCCGGCAAGCTCCTTGACGGTATTCCAGACCTCAATCCGCGCTTCGGGGTCAAGCCCTGTCGTCGGTTCGTCGAGAAAAATGACGGCCGGTGTCCCGATCAGGCTCATGGCGATGTCAAGCCGGCGCTTCATCCCGCCGGAATATTTATCTGCCCGGCGGCTAGCCGCATCGGTCAGGCTGAATCTTGCAAGCAGATCGTCGGCGACTTGAGCTGGATTGGAAACTCCCCGCATCTTGGCAATCATCATCAGGTTTTCCCGCCCGGTAAGCATGCCGTCTAAAGCTGCGAACTGCCCTGTCAGGCTGATGCTCTGGCGAACATGATCCGGTTGACGCTGGACGTCAAAGCCGCAAATACCTACTTGGCCGCCATCGAGCTTCATCAGCGTTGAGAGAATGTTGACTGTCGTTGTCTTGCCTGCTCCATTTGAGCCCAGCAGCGCGAAAATTTCCCCACGCCGCACTTCAAAATCCACCCCCTTTAAAACTTCCTTGTCTTTAAAGGATTTTTTTAACCCTTTTACAGAAATCGCTGCATTCCTCATATTTTTTCCTCCTCATAATTAGCGCCTTGCGGAGCTAGGTTGCCTGCACCCAACTATTTAGTATTACTGATAATCTGTATAACTTACTACCGGGTTAAAAATTAACTGAATAGCGAAGGTGGCAATTCACATTAGTAACCAGCTAATCAGTCGGTATGATCTATTGAATTTATTTTTTACCCAATCGGTTCATGATACTCTGATTCAAATCTTCCCGATACTTGGCTACATAGGTTTTAGCGTTTGCTACTAGTTCGTCAGCAAAGGACGCCACGTCTTCCCCGGTGATTTCCAGCACTTGTCTGCCTTCAGCTGCTCCGGCTTCGAACAACTCGATTAATTCATACTGCATGTGCAGCATATCCATCCCGTTGCCCGCTGAGAAATTCCACATGTAGTTTTGAATTTTCTTAAATACAAACTGGTAGTCCTCAGGCAGGGCTTCAACCCGTGCCATCATCATTTTGTACTCTTTTTTATCACCAATCATTTTTTTGAACATTTCCAACATATAATTTTCCTCCTTTTATATAAAGCGGAACAAGGCACTCCAAAAATATCGGACGGAATATCTTATGAGGCTAGATTGACTTCAAGACGTTGATTTTTGATGATAAGAAATCCCACCTTTCCCAAAACGATTCAAGCTCCTGGCGGCCAGCCTCATTAAGTGAGTAAAACTTGCGCGGAGGCCCCATGTCTGACGGTTTCTTTTCAATGTTCACCAGCTTTTTCTTTTCTAACCGCACGAGTATGGTGTAGACCGTTCCTTCCACGACTTCGGTAAACCCAAGCTCGTTCAGACGGCGGGTAATCTCGTAACCATAGGTTTCACGGCGGCTGATGATTTCCAGCACACAGCCTTCCAGCGAACCCTTCAGCATTTCAGTTAAATTTTCCATATTCGAAAGCCTCCTCTATTTCGCCCTCCCCTACTTAGTATTACCTATATTCAGTATAACATAGTACCGAAGGAAATTTTTACTTAATAGCGTTTGGAAAAACACACTATTAAGTATTACTCATTACACGTACATTGTAATACTGAGTAGCAGGGGGTGTCAACAACTTCTTTAAAATATTTTTGCAACCTCATTGTTCAGTGATGTCGGTATTCAGTGTGACCTACTACAGGTATATCGTAATACGTAGTAGATGGATTGTCAACCGGATTTCCAAATATTTTCAAACTAGTATCGCCCCGCGATTTATGCATGCAAAAAAGACGAGCTTTAAGCTCGCCTTTTGTTTATTGATTATCCGATCCGTCCTTGTTCAAGCCCCTCCCCTAACTCCGGCAATCTCGTTCGTATCCGTAATGCGTAACATCCCGAGATGAACAATACCGTGGCAGCGATGATGTACGTAGCCCGAACGCCGAATTCATCGGTTATGAACCCAAACAACAGGGTGGATAATCCGAATACCAGCGAAACAAGCGCGCTTTGAGCTGCGTACACTTTTGGCAATACATGGACAGATACGCCCCGCTGCAGTGTAGTCTGAAGCGAGACTGCCTTAAGCTGTTCAAAAACGCCGAAGCCTGCCGAGAACACCAGGGCCAGCCAAGGCACCGAGGTCAATCCAAAACCGAACGTCATGATACTAATGCCGAAGGAAGAGCAGATGACGAACTTGCGGATGTTGCGGTCGATCAGCCCCGCGTTTCTCATTCCAAACAGTCCACCCAGCATGAGTCCTAGGAAAAAGCTTGCGTTGATATATCCCCACCATGCCTCCTCCCTGTGCAGCACATCGGCTACATACACGTAGATGGTCGCTGCGATCCAAATCACGCCCGCCATCGTCTCCAATACATAAATCACATGAATTGCCCGAAGAGAAGGCTGTTTCCAAATGAGTGTCCAGCCTTCCTGAATGGAGCGCCAATTCGAAACGTGAGCCTTCTCTTTCTGTTCCTGGGTGGATTCATGCCGATCCTCTATAAGCTTCATGAAGACTGCGGCGGCGAGGGCTAGGGCAAAGGTCAGCCATATTACGTTGCTTCCGCCCAAGACTACGACCAGCAGTCCCCCAACGGCCCAGCCCCCCAGTTGAATTAGCTGCTCCACGATGGCAACAAAGCTATTCGCTTTCGTCAGCTCGGTGGCATCCACCAGACGCGGCAGCATGGCATGGCTTGCAGGTGCAGCCCAGCCATCAAGCAAAGAGATGAGGAATACGAATCCGAGGATCGCATAGACCGTCACCTCCTGCTCTCCCAGCACATAGTAGGTCATTAACAATAGGAACAACACGGCCGTTTTCCCGATTTGCGACGAAGCAAGCAGCGACTTGAGGCTGTATTTATCCATCAACACGGGCGCAAAGCTCCCGCTTATAAACCGTGCCATCGTCGTGACAAAAGGTATCATGGCCATCAACATGGCGGATCCCGTAATCCCATAGATAATTGCCATCAGGCCGACAATGTAAAACAAATCGCCGCTATTGGCGAGCGCCTGACCTATCCAGAGATACCGAAAAGATTTCCTCTTCATCTTTCTACCCCAATTCTGTATTTAGTTGTGTTGGTTAGGGTAGAAAAACCTACATGTTCTGGCCTCCGTACATTTTATATGGTTAATATAGTAACACCGTTAAGGACTTCTGTTAAGTCCACGGATTAATTTTTCAAGCGAATCAGATGGCATATCTCACCAACCGCAACTTTTTTATCCCCGGCTAAAACTATTTGGCCCGCTCCAGGGTCTAATGATCAGTCAAGCGCACTCAAGTACTTGAGCATGATCCAACCCATTAAACCAGGAATAGATCAAAACGAATTCGTGCCATGACATAAAATACTAGCGCTAGTAGTTAGGAGTGAGTGAACTGAGAGCGAAAGAGTCGAAACCAAAACAGTTCAGTGAAAATATTGAGAAATGCAAAAGCAAGTTATACCGGGTGGCCTATTGCTATGTCAAAAATGAGCAGGAGGCACTCGATATCGTCTCCGAGGCAACCTATAAGGGATATCTCGCTTACGAGCGGATGAACACGCCGCAGTATTTTGAGTCCTGGATGACCCGGATTGTCATTAACGCTGCCATCGACCATCTCGGTCGCAAGAAGCGGGTAACTTATATGGAGGACCAAACGCAAGACTATGCAGCCGCAGAGCATACCCTACCGCTGGAAGAGAAAATGGATTTATATGATGCGCTGGACAGACTGATGCCAGAAGAGAAAACCTATATTATTCTGAAGTTTTTTGAGGACCTGCGCTTTCGAGAAATGGCGGATGTGCTGTCATTGTCCGAAAACACGGTCAAGACCAGATTCTACCGCATTATCGGAAAATTAAAATCGTATTTAATCGAGGGAGAGGTCGATAATCTATGACAGGAAAAGAACGCTACGAACACATTGAGATCCCTGCCCAGCTAACCGATGTTATGGCCGCAGCACAGAAAAAGGCGGCTGCCCGCAAACGATCCATGCGCTTGACGAGATATTCGTCCGTTGTTGCAGCTGCCATTGCCGTACTATTCGTGGTCAACATCCCGACGGTGGCAAACGCCTTAGCCAAAGTCCCCGTGGTGGGCAGCATCGTTCAGGTTCTGCAGTTCGGGGGCGGAGGCGAGCGGACCGACGGCGTTACCGTGGGTACGGAAGCTTCCGAGGACGTGATTAAGATTCAATTTGATCAGGAAGGCAAGTCCGTTTCCAGTGTCCCGTCCTACACCGTGGATCACCGGGATGCACCAAACCGTCTGATCTTCACGTTTAACGGTGTACGAAACTTTGATTATGAAACCCTCAAGAAAGACATGCTGGCCCTGCCGCTGGTGAAGGATGTCTATGAAAATGTGATTTTGGATGACTCGGCCATGCGTTTTGTCGTTGAACTGAAGGATGGCGTGAAGCATACCGTATCCGAATATAAAGACCCCGGCTATATTGAGCTGAAGCTCACTTCGACCGGCGAGCCGGTAAACCCGCGCGAGGTCTTCTATATCCGCAGTGAAGCCATGCCACAAGGGGAATCCCTTGCTATTCTTGAAGAGATTTATATGGAAGACGACGTGACCTTCATTAAGACCGCTGGCGGTGACTTCATCGCGGTCATCGGCGGGTTCGATACCCGTGAGGAAGCCGAGCAAAAGCTTGGTGAAATTTCGGCTCGCGACAGCTACAGCGATGATCTGCGTATCGACAGCTGGATGAGCAATGAACGCCCGAACTAACCTGGATCATGAAAAGGCACCGCTCCGACTAATGCTGGAGTGGTGCCTTTTTATGATGATGCAATGACGTTGTTTGGGCAATATTGAACATGCCGGTCCCGGAAGCGGCTCTCCCGGCTGCAACCATATTATGCGGTTGAATGAGGATAGATCATGACTTTTACGCTGGTGTCCTTGTGCGTACGAGCAAGCTCTACAGCTTCCTCGATCTGATCCAAGGAAAACTGGTGGGTGATGATATCGCGTATGCGGCTGCCCTTGTTTTGCAGCATCTGTATAGCCGCCGGGTACGTGTTCGCATAGCGGAACACGCCGTATACATCCAGCTCGGCGTCAACCAAAGCGCCGATATCCACCGGGATGGCATCGTTTGTCGGCAGACCTACATACACGATCCGGCCTCCGCGGTTCACATAACCGATTGAATCCGCGATGGCACCGGCGTTGCCCGACGTTTCAATAATAAGATCAATCCCTTTGCCGCCCGTAAGTTCGTTCAACCGCTGCGGAACGGATTCATCCATCGGATTGATCACGCCGGAGGCTTCCATCTGAAGGGCCAAATTACGCCGGTATTCCACGACGTCGCTGCCATATACCTGAGAAGCTCCGGACATTTTGGCCGCCTCCATAGCAAGCAGGCCAATCGGCCCCAGGCCGAGAACCAGCACCCGGTCCTCCGGGTGCATACGCCCGCGGCGTACGGCATGAAGTCCTACGGACAGCGGTTCAAGCAAAGCGCCTTCCTCAAAGGACATTTCATCCGGCAGCCGGAACAGAAAGTCGCTTCGCACCGCGACGTATTCGGCCCAAGCTCCGTCAACCGGCGGGGTGGCCATAAATACAACATCCGGACACAGGTTGTAACGTCCGCTTTTACAATAAGAGCAGCGCCCGCACGTAACGCCCGGTTCCACGGCCACGCGGTCACCGGCGGAGACATTTCTCACCTTCTCCCCCGTCCTTACGACAACGCCGGCAAGCTCATGTCCCAGAATCAACGGTTCCTTCACCTCATACCTGCCAATCCGTCCATGCTCATAGTAATGCACATCCGAACCGCATATGCCGATGCAATACACTTGAATCAAGGCTTCATCCGGCTTTGGCTCCGGAATGGGAACCTGCTTCACCCCAATGGATAAAGGGCGATCAAGAACGGCGGCAGACATCATGTTTGGTTGTGACAAGCTGCATTCACCTCTCATTTCAAGAAATCGCTTACGAACTTAGTTTACACGATAAACTATCGCTTCATAAGGGTGTAGAGCGAATTCGCCGAAACTTCGCTCCGAGCGCTTGTAGTTCGAGAGTACAACTTCCGGTTGATGCTCACGCCACTCGACAGGGAATTGAAAATCCGGTGTTCCGCTATAGAAGTTGAGTACGACCAAGTACATCTCGTTCCCGAGCGACCTGGAATAGGCGAATATTTCCGGATGCTCCTGAAGCACCGCTTCATATGTTCCGTAGATCAACGCCTCACTGG
The DNA here is from genome assembly GCF_037976825.1 of Paenibacillus sp. FSL K6-1330. Taxonomy (NCBI): domain Bacteria; kingdom Bacillati; phylum Bacillota; class Bacilli; order Caryophanales; family Paenibacillaceae; genus Paenibacillus; species Paenibacillus sp. FSL K6-1330. The sequence continues at coordinate 837,839 of NZ_CP150269.1, read as the reverse complement.
ATTTGCGCAGACGAATCAAGGCTTTATAGTAATTGAGAATGGAATCGGGATCATTTAACTGCTGCTTCACGTTGATCTCATGATAATTCGGATTGCAGCGGATCCACGGCACAACCGTGGAAAAGCCGCCATAAAGCGTATCATCCCATTGCATCGGCGTTCTTGCATTGTCCCTTGCCCGGTACGCGATTCTGCGCATCGTCTCGGACACGTCTTTCCCGTCCAACAGCCGCTCGCGGTAATAGTTGTAGATCTCCACGTCTCGATAATCGCTCAGCTCCGCAAACTCAACATTCGTCATTCCGATTTCCTGCCCCTGGTAAATAAACGGCGTCCCCTGCATCAGCATAAAAAAAGTAGCCAGCATCTTGGCCGATTCCTTATGATAGTGAACCGGATCGCCAAAACGGGATACGGAGCGCGGTTGATCATGATTCTCCATATAGAGGGCATTCCAGCCCACGCCTTCAAGTCCCGTCTGCCATTTATGCATGATCTGCTTCAATTCGGCCAAGTCCCAGATCGCATAATCCCAGCGCCCTTCGAGTCCGAAATCAAGATTGACATGCTCAAATTGAAAAATCATGTTCAGTGCCCCATTCTCTTCCCCAATCCAGCGGTCTGCTTCCGATATCGGAATGCCACTCGCTTCGCCAACCGTCATAATGTCATAATGGGCGAACGCTTCGCGTTTGAATTGTTGAAGAAAATCATGGATGCCCGCTATATTCCGATGTCCCGGATTCGAGTCGACATATCGAAGATGATTCGGATTGGGCATATCCGGCAAACCCGGCAGTTTCTTAATATGGGTGATCGCATCCACACGGAAACCGTCAATCCCTTTATCGAGCCACCAACGGATCATCCTGACCAGATCATCCCTGACCGCAGAATTCTCCATATTTAAATCAGGCTGCTTCTTGGAATAGAGGTGGAGATAATATTGATCCGTTAACTCGTCATATTCCCAAGCGGAACCAGTAAAGATGGATTCCCAATTGTTCGGCTCGGCCCCATCCCTCGCATCCCGCCAGATGTAGTAATCCCGCTTCGGATTAGTCCTTGAGGAACGGGATTCAATAAACCACGGATGTTCATCCGAGGTGTGATTGAGCACCAGATCCATAATAAGGCGCATGCCGCGGTTATGGATTTCGGCCAGCAGTTGATCGAAGTCGGCCATGGATCCGAACTCCGTCATAATATCCTGATAATCACTGATATCGTAACCGTTGTCGCTATTGGATGATCGATAGATGGGGCATACCCATATAACATCAATCCCGAGATCCTTCAAATAATCCAGGCGTGATATAACCCCTTGCAGATCTCCGATGCCGTCTTCATTCGAATCCATAAAACTGCGCGGATAGATCTCGTAAGCAACGGCTTCTTTCCACCATACTTTCTGCATTGTCGTATCCCCCGTTTACAATAAAGATGCTGCTTATTAGGAATGCAGACCGAGTCATTACACGTACTTCATTAACCAACTTAGTCTGTCGCAGCATACAGTATTGCCGTTTAAGCGATCATATAAGCCTAACAACCATAGAATAGCCGTGCCGCGGGGATATGCGGCACGGCCACTATAAAGTCCACTATGAAACAACTACGGAAATGAATTCGTGCCTGCTCCATGTAACATACTGCATGGGTTTGGTCAGACTCCGGTAAGTACCCGCCATTCACTCCACTTCTTTGATCTCCCGCTAACCCCGTACATACTTTGCAGTCAGCGATTGTTCCGCCATGATCAGTTCAGCAGGCGTTCCTTCGAACATGACCCTGCCTCCCCTGCTGCCGCCCTCGGGTCCAAGATCGATGATCCAATCCGCTTGACGGATTACATCCAGATTGTGCTCGATCACGATCACCGAGCTGCCGTTATCGACGAGCCGATTCATCATGTCCAGCAAATGCCCGACATCTGACATATGCAGCCCCGTTGTCGGCTCGTCCATCACGTAGATCTTTCCCTGTCTGTGCAGCTCGCTGGCCAGCTTGATGCGCTGGCTTTCGCCCCCTGACAGGGTGCTTAGCGGCTGTCCGAGCGTTAGATAGTGCAAGCCGACATCGTGCAGGGCCTCCAGCCGCCGTCTGATTTCTTTTTTCTCGAAAAAATCGAGTGCCTGCAGCACCGTCATATCCAGTACGTCGGTAATCATTTTTCCATGGAGTTTATACTGCAGCACATCATCCTTAAAGCGTCTGCCATCACAGGTGTCGCACGGAGACTTGATGCCTTCCATAAACGCCAGGTCCGTATAGATGAACCCGAGACCGTGGCAGTCGGGACAGGCTCCTTTGGAATTGAAGCTGAACAGGGATGGACTCTGATCGTTAGCTTTGGCAAACATGCTCCGGATGTCATCCATGATCCCCGTATAGGTAGCAGGATTGGAACGAATCGAGGTGCTGACGGCGGACTGGTCGATGACGACAGCCTCGGGATGCTGGGACAGGAAGGCATGATGAATCAGCGAGCTCTTGCCTGACCCCGCTACGCCCGTGACCACGGTTAACACGCCTTCCGGGATATCCACCGTTACATTTTTCAGGTTATGATGACTGGCATTGGTAATCCGCATTTGTCCTGTCGGTACCCGGAACTGTTCTTTCATCGGCATGCAGCGTTTCATATACTGCCCGGTTAACGTAGAGTCTTGGCTGCACAGCTGCTCAACCGTACCCTCGAAGACAACTTCCCCTCCCCGGGTACCTGCATTCGGTCCCACATCCACCACATGGTCGGCAATTTCAATCACGTCGCGGTCATGCTCCACGACCAGCACCGTGTTGCCCTTGTCACGAAGCTTCCTGAGCATGTCGTTCAGGCGGTGAACATCCCGGGGATGCAAACCAACGCTCGGCTCATCAAAAACATACATCATGTCCGTCAGACTGCTGCCCAGATGCCTAACCATCTTCACCCGCTGCGATTCACCTCCGGAGAGCGTGGTCGTCTCCCGATTCAGCGTTAAGTAATCCAGCCCCATATCCATCAAGTGCTGCAGCCGCTCGGCCAAACTGGCCACCATACTGGCAGCCACAGGCTCCTTGATATTCAGGATGACCTCTCTTAACTCCCCAATCTCCATGGCCGCACACTCGGCGATATTATACCCGTTGATTCTGCAGCTTAATGCCGCTTGACTGAGCCGTGTCCCCTCGCATAACGGGCATGTGCCATGCGTAATAAAATTTTTGACGTGATTTAAGGTGCGTTCGGACAATTCACTGCTGTCTCTCTGGATGTACAGCCGGTTGAACTTCAACACGAGACCTTCGAAGTCAGACTGTACCGGTCCACCCTTGGACGGAAACGTCACCTTTCCCTCCTTGCCGTATAGGAAGAGATCCCATTCCGCTTCCGAATAGTCGGCCAGCTTCTTATCGTTATCAAAGAAACCGGACATGGTGTAATTTTTCATATACCAGCTATCCACTGAGAAAATAGGAAATCGGACTGCTCCCTCATTCAAAGATTTGCTCGTATCCAGCAGTTTATTTAGATCCAGCTCAACCTTCCTGCCGATTCCCTGACATTCCGGACACATGCCTTGCGGATCGTTAAAAGAAAAGACGTTGGAGTATCCCACAAATGGCTGTCCCACCCTGGAAAACAACAGACGGAGTATGGCGTACAGATCCGTGATCGTGCCTAGCGTGGACCGTGAATTCCCCCCCAAACGCTTCTGGTCGATGACGATGGCCGTCGACAAGTTCTCGATAGAATCGACGTCCGGCTGGCTATGCCGTGGAAGTCGGTTTCGAACAAAAGCGGTAAACGTCTCATTCAGCAATCGCTGAGCTTCTGAACTGATGGTATCGAACACGATGGACGATTTGCCCGAGCCCGATACGCCGGTAAAGACCGTGATCTTTCGTTTTGGAATTTGCAGTGAAACATTCTTCAGATTATTCTCCCTGGCTCCACGTATGTTGATATATTCTTGCGCCATGGCCGCTCCTCCCTTATACCCTGTAGTGTTCCTATTATAAAAGGGCAATCATGACATGTACTGTCATAATGGGTGAAGGTCTCTATTATTAAGTTATTCCCGCAACCGGTAAATATCAGGAAGGTTGTTGACCGTATTAATGCTATACTTAGTTTATAAGAGTTTGGGGAGATAAAATGTTACACCCTCCCATTTTTGATTCCGGTTTGCCAATAAGCATCCTGTCCCTTACAATTACGGAACATCATCGTTTCTTAGAATTCATGTTTACAGGAGAGTAATGACGATATGAGCAAAAAAATAGTCGCCATCGATATGGATGATACCATCTGCCATCTCATACCCAAGGCCATTCACTATCACAATCTGCAGTACAAAGATCCTCAGCTGACGCTGGATCAGATTACCGATTATAATCTGCACCAAATCTGGCATCCTGACTGCTCAGAAGAGTTTTTCTTCGGAAAGCCGGGCTTATATGAAGAACTTGAAATATTTGATGAATATACGATTGACGAAGTCCACAGAATGACGCATGATTATGACGTTATTGTTGTTACCGCAGCCCGTCCCTCCTCGGTGCCCGAGAAGTGGAGATGGCTGCAGCGACATATGCCTTTTATTCCGTTCGAGAATTTTTTCGTGGCCAAGCGCAAGGATTTGGTGGAATTCGATCTTCTGATTGACGATGGTCCCCATAATGCGATTGCCGCCAGAAAAGCCGGAAAGCAAACCATTCTGATTCCGCGTCCGTGGAACGCGCATATTCAGCATGAATTTATTCTGAAGGATTCCTGGAAGGGAATGAACAAGTTAGTTGACCGTATTTTATCTGATTCTAACCATCAAGGGGATATGAAATAAATGAATACAGACCGCAATAGTCGGTACCTATCGCAAGACATCCATTTTTTCGCGGCCGCACTGTCGGAAACGGTTGTTTCCGTATGGGAAGAGGATCCCGCTAGCGTATACGTGGAGATCGAGCGAGGTTACATTGAATGCTATACACCGGATGTCGTCCGCATCCGCAACGAAGAGACAGGTTATCTGACACACTACAGCCGTGACACCGCTATGTTTCAACGGATGTAATACGATAAAGGCCGCTTCCCTTGCCGGGAGGCGGCTCTTTTATTACTCAAATCATCTTTTAGCTGACAGAACAAGAAACAGGGTTGCGAGCGGGCCTAACAACAGGGATAGCAGAAACCAGTTTAATCCCGTTCTGTTTTTTCCTTGAGCCAATCCGGCATTAATTAACGCCAGCGTTCCCCATCCCACGTAAAATTCATTATTCATCCTATCTCCTCCGATACCGTGCTCTTTATCTGCTTATTACGTTTTGACATGCTGAATCGTTGCAGGATATACAAAAAAGAGCAAGGAAAGCTCCCTGCCCTGGGCAATTTTAACATGTATAGCAGCAGTCTCAAAAGGCTCCGGCTTTAGCCGCGAAGGCCCCACTTTCACTTGAGTGGACAATCGATCCTTATGCGTGTTCCAACTCTCTTAACAGCTGAAATATCTGTCCACGATGATGGGATTCATGCTCAATCAGATGATAGATGACCCATTCGGGCGTCACATCGTACGGTTCCAGTTGTCTGACTCGCCTCCAGTCCGAGAGGTCCATGCCTTTGAAATGGGCAAGCAATTCATGACGTACTCTCTGCATGCGGTGAAGGTGTTCCTCCAATGACTGATCCGGCACTTCAGAAAGACTGTTATCCTCGGTACGGTGATCCCAGGGAAAGCATGTCTTAATTTTCGGGTCCCAAGCGGATTCAAGCACCTCGGCGTACAGCCAGTCCGCTTCAATGTAAGCGATATGATACAACAGTGAACCGATCGACTGCCGACCGTCCACCTTATGGTTCAAAAACTCATGCCGAATCCCTTCCAGCCGTCTCAATATCGTTCGCCGCACATCTTCAAGTCCCCATATCCACCGGCCAATCTCCGGCTCAAACCCAGGCAATGCCTCAACCGTCAACGTTTTCCTCTGCAAATCTTCACGCTCCCTTACATCATCTCTTGAACCTAAGAATAACAGGCTCAAGCGGCAGACTGCCAGGTAAAGTTCGGTTTAGGCAAAAACCACCCTGGGTCATTCAGCCGTTCTTACTTCTTTCTAGTCGCAATCGCCTCTGCTGTTTGTTTAACGGCCTGATGCCCGAATACCGCAAACGCCCCTGCGAGTATGCCTTGAATGATATTTTCCACGCTCCAGCCGATCAAGCCGGTCGTGAACAGAATCGATACGACTATAACCAGATATACAATGCTCCAATTCGGAACCTTGGGGGTTTGCTTCAGCACATATCCGATTACCCAACAGGCAGCAACGACCATGAAGAGCCGCGGGTCGATCAATTGAAAAATGACGCTCCATTCCATGGTAAACCCACCCTTTCCATTCATCTTCTACATCCTATTCCTCGAGCCTATCGATTGGCTTGTATTTATATCCTTATTCTCGTAAGTAAAATAATAGAATCTGCGAAATGGAATTTTCGATAGGTTTGACGATGAGCAGACGCAGCAAAAATTTACGTTATTCCCGGGTGGAGGAAATACGCAGTGACTATCCAATATGAATGGCGCGGTTCTTAAGGCTCCTGCCTGCCCGCTTCTATTATCCCTTTGAACCAATCGGTCAACCGCCGATCCTTCTCTTCTTGACTGCAGTCTGAGGGAAAGGTTAGGTAATGCTGATGCTCGGGAATCTGGGGTATCCCCTTCTTCATGTTCGCATCCGCCCTGGCATCGTTATCGTATTCTATAAAACGGAGATCCCTTCCATCCAATGTCTGATAAGCATAACAGCTGTACTCGACTTCGTCGATGACGGTCCAGTGATGTCCCTGCTTCGTGGGATTGCATAACACATGCGTGCCCTTCAGCTTGTTTAACGAGTAAAGAAAGCCTTGCAGCTGGGCTTCCGTGACGTGGTAATCATCCAAGTAATACCGCTGCGAGACTCTGGCAACATTCGTGTCGATGATCTGGTAGTTTAGAATACACGCAGCCCCTTTGTGCAGCACCGGATGGAAGTAATCCTTCTGAATCCAGCCCTTATGGCGGGACAGGCGATCTGACACCAGGTAATCGATATTGCTATGGTCCAGGTTATAACCGAAGGTTACCAAGAATTTGCGATTCTTCATATAGAACTCCCCCTGATACATCAGAATGATTGACCCATTATTTTCCATGTATATTATACAAAAAAAAGGCAGCTTCCATACCAACGGAAACTGCCTTGCTCGAAATCTGTTCTAACATCCCCAATTCCAAACCAAACTTGATGTTATACCTTGCTAACCTCAGCTCCGTCCTTTACGACGGCTTCAGCCTCGACAGCGGACTGCTCGCCCTGCCATAACAGCTGCATCTCTTCGCTCGTTGCGAGCAGCTCGGACAAGCTGCCCTCCGCTTCGATCCGGCCATCCTTCATGACGATGATATGATCGGCCTTCGAAAGGGCTGCCCTGCGATGCGATACCGCGATGCAAGTGACGTCCCGCTCCTTGAACAACCCATCCCATACCAGCTGCTCCGTCTCCACGTCCAGCGCGCTGGACAGATCATCAAAAATGAATAAATCCGCGCCCGTAATCAGCATGCGTGCCGTAGCCGCCCGCTGGATTTGTCCGCCCGACAGCATAACGCCCCTCGGACCGACCAACGTCTCCAGTCCCTGATCCAGATTCTCGATATCCTTCTCCATGACGGCCAGACGGATGGCACGTTCCAGAGCTTCCTCCGTCCGCTCTTTCTTCCCTTGAACAATGTTCTCTCTCAAGGGATCACTAAACAGCCTAGGAACCTGCGGTGTATACGCCGCCCGAGGAGGCATAAGGAAGGTTGCTGGATCCACCTCTTCCCCGTTCCAGCGGATCGTCCCTTCCTGCTTCGGCAGCAGACCCAGCAATGTCCGAACAAGCGTCGATTTCCCCGCTCCGATTCGTCCTGTCACCACCAGAAACTTGCCGCGCTCCAAGCGGAAATTAATATCCGATATGCCATTCTCCGAATTCGGGTAATGATATGATAAATTCTTGACTTCCAGCTCCTGCAGCTTCTCCCCCGGTTCTCTGTGAATGACGGGCAGTTCCGGCGGCTCTTCGTTCAGATACGTTTCCCGTGCCTCAATAATCCGGTCTTCCTCACCAGGACGGAACAGCGAGCGCATCCGGTCAAAGGAAACCTTCAGCCGCTTGTGCTGGAACACCATATACCCGAACAAGGAAATACTGAAGCCGATATTAGCCAGGTAAGACGTAAACAAAGCGAAATCCCCGACGGTAAAATGCCCGGCCTGCATTTCAGCAGCGCACATCAGCAGAATTAGTCCCGTACAGATGCTAAGCACATGCTGATTCAAGGATCGCATCCATTGTTTGAACAGATTATCCTTCAGCGCTGCCTGCCGGCGGTCTTCGTTCAGCTTCATGAAGCGCTCATGAACATGATCCTCGGCCTGCCCGAGCTTCAAGGCTTGAACCGCACCGAAGGTTTCCGCGATAAAGCTTGTAATGCGCCCCGTAGCTTCCCGGTTCTTTAGCCCGTAACGACGCGCGCGGTTGCCGGACAGATTGTTCAGGAGTGTGACCACTACGAGCGGCAGCACGGCCACCAGCATGATCTTCCAGTTAATGCTTGCCATAATGACTACGGAGACGAGGGCAAAAACGAGGCGCCCCCAGAAATCCACCCAGGATTCCACGTATTCCACAACTTCTTCCACGTCATCGCGGAAGCGACTCATCGCCTCCCCTGGAGAAGCCGGCAAATTCCGCCCCGGCCAGCGCATGATCCCAGCTAGCATGTTCGTGCGCAGAATGGCCTGAATGTGGTAAATATACGTTACCCATTGATAAAAGGCCGCAAAGAACGTCCCCACCCGCGCAACCCTTACTACGGCAATAAAGATCAAAGGAACGGCCAGCCATACATAATCCGTCGAATTCGATGTAGCCCGGTCAAAAAACCACTGCATCCCAAGTCCGATCAATAGCGGCAAGGAATGAAATATGCACCACAACAGACCGTTGAATAAAAATAATGAAGGCTTGAAACGAAATAGGCGCCCTATAAAACCTGTGATGGTCATGCCAGTTCCTCCTCTCTGCCTGTGATCAGCAGTCTGGCATAATACGATGCCGGATCTTGTGCAAGTGCTTCCCGTGCTCCGAATTCCAGAATTCGTCCGTCACCCAGCACCATAATTTTATCCACCTGCTCCAGCGTAGCCAGCCGGTGCGCGATGATGATGCCCGTACAACTGCTCATCAGCTGATCCACGGCCGTCTGCAGCATCATTTCCGTTGCGGCGTCTAGGCGTGAGGACGGTTCATCCAGAATCACCAGGCTCGGCTGCGTCAAAAATACCCGGGTTAAAGCGAATAGCTGCGCTTCCCCCGCGGATAGCGATGCTCCGCCTGTTGTCAGATGAGTATCCAGACCTTCCGGCTGCGCATCGATCCATTGCCGAAGTCCCAGACGCTCCGTCGTTTCCAGAATAAATGCATCCGACACGCCCTTATCGAACAACGTCAGGTTGTCACGCAGCGAGCCATCAAACAGCTGTACATCCTGCGTGACCATCCCCACCCGGCGGTAAAGCGCAGGCAGCTTCAGCTTCGTGATATCGGTCCCCCCAACGCGGATCACACCGCTGTCGATGTTATACAGTCGAAGCAGAATACGGCTGAGACTCGACTTTCCGCTGCCGGTACGTCCGATAATACCCAGGCGTTCGCCTGGTTTGACCTCAAAGTTGATGTCTTTTAGCACCGGTTTATCCTCGTTATAACTGAAGTTGACCCCCTCAAATTCCAAACCGAGCGCTCCCTCCGGAAGCTCTTCTTGTTCTCCGTCTACAATCTCGCTCTTATTGGACAGCAGCTCTCTGGAACGCAGCATGCCGGATTTTGCCTTTTGGAACTCCTGCACCTGGTCACCCAGCATCTCGATCGGGTCATTCAGCATCTGCGTATATTGATAGATTAGGAAGAGGGTCCCTAGCGTAATTTCACCGATCAAATAATAACGAACCCCTAGTAGCAGGACAGCGGTAACTGCAAGGGCAAACAGAATCACCGTGGTATTCCAAGGGACGACGCGAAGCATCCAGGCTTTTCTTCCTTTCAGGAACACGCTGCGCATCATGCGATGAAACCGATTCATCACATACGGCACATTGCCGTTCGCCTGTACATCCTCAATGCCAGCGATGCGTTCCTCAATTAAGCCAAACAGCGAAGCGCTGGCTTCCCGTTCATTCTTCGAAGAATTGACGCCCATATTCCGGATGAACACCATGAACAAAATAGACAGCAGTGTAAACACCGTCATGACGATCGCGATCGGCAGATTGACTGTGAACATAAATCCTAGTATGCCGGCGAGCAGCACAAAACTTCCGATAACCTGCACGATGAACATCGCGAAGAAGTTCGAAATATTCGTCACGTCGCCATCAACCCGCTCAATCATCTCGCCTGGCGTTTTCACATTATGAAATCGCATATCCAGCCGTAAACAATGCTTCAAAAGATCGCCGCGAAGCCGGTTCGTTGCGCGCCATGAAATATCGTTCCCCATATAGCTGACAGCCACGGTAATCAGCTGATTAAAAACAGCCACGACCAGAAACAATCCCGCCAGTTGAATCAGCGTGGCTATAACGCCGCCTTCGGCTGCCGTGTCAATAAACCGTTTGACAATCTGCGGATTCAGAAGCTGCAAACCTGTCGACGTCAGCAGCATCATGATCAGCAGTATCAGCCGTCCTTTAACCGGTTTTAAATACCGCAGCAGCCATGACATTGAAACCTTTTCTTGTTTGGGCACAGTGCCCACCCCCATATGCAAGCAAGTATGTACAGACCCTCCATCTCCCCATAAAGCAAGGCATGGCGGCAGTAAATCATTACCAGTCTACATGATATCCACAGTCATTCCTAGGTAAAGAATAATTATAATATGTACTAAGAAAAGACAAACGAACGCCTAGCTTCTGCATCTATGCAGAGCTGGCGTTCGTTTATTGTGCTTAGAATATAGCATCGGTCGTTCTCTCGGTGTTATCGTAATGTGATTTGTGCCTTGTCCTGATCTTCAAGCTTGATGACCAAGCTTTCTTTAGAATCAGCTACGCCATCGGGTACTTCTATGACAACAAATCCGGATTTCGTAGCCAAAGGCTTGATGCTGCCTGTTCCCAGATCGCCATCGATCATGGTTACCGTATAGTTATACTCATATTCCTCTTTAAATATGGCTTTCATATTAACGCCACCAATGATTGATGTGAAATCCTTTGCCTCTTTACCATTATTGGTGACTGTATAATTTAGAATAAGGAACTTGTTGCCTTCATCAGCACTTGACGAAAACATATCTGCACTTACTTTTTGATCAAACTCAAACGAATCAAGTACAACTTCCCAATCACCTAAGGTGAATTTTTCTCCAGGTTTGTTAGAAGCCTCTTTTGGTTCCTCTTTTGGTTCCTCTTTTGGTTCCTCTTTTGGCTCCTCTTTGGCTGGCTCTGTTGTTGCTTCTTTGCTCGGCTCATCCTTAACGGTCTCCCCAGCTGCATTGACACTTTCGTCTTGCTTGGCGGAGTCACTGCTCGTAGGATTATTTCCGCATGCCGAAATAACTAAAATTGCACAAATCATCAAAATCAAACCAAACTTTGTTCTCATTTACTGACCTCCGTGTAGGTAATATATACCACATTATCATACCATATATGATTTTTCTATTATTTTCTTAACATTTCGACATTTTCTTATGCAAGATTTAAACCATTCAGTATAACGAATTTCCCTATTCTCTTCCTCTATAAAACTAACAAGTCAATACCCGCTTCAAAAAAAAGCGAATCCAATAATTCAGCATACTCGTATATGTATAATAGAGTGACGTGCAACTTTTTGGAGGTGGGCATAATGAATACTGGGATCAGTGGATTAGACGGACTGGATGAACAGAAGCTATCAGAAATTCGCGAAAATGCCGCAAGGCTCTCGGACATGAAACAAGAAGTGCCCGTGGAAGAATTGTTCTCGGAATCATTTATTCAAAGACATACCAAGTTTTCTTCAATCGGTCACTTGCTGAAAGCCGCAGGTTATGAGGGAAGCACAGATGAAGAGTTTGACGAATTCATACAAGGACATACGATTAACCCATTTATCGTTGAACATACCCCATTTCGCAGCTGGCAGGATTTTCAGGAGTTAGCCGTATCCGCTTATATCACGAAATGGCTGGGATTCTAAATATTCAATCAGAAATCCGCCTGTACGCAGGCGAGGGAAGATAACCAAAGAAGCCCCTCTAACCGATGTTAGAGGGGCTTCTGATATATTTTTTAAGGGGTGCTTTTATCATATGCTCCAAATATTAATGGAAGCTTAAATTATGATTAAAGGGACATAAATTGTTTCAGGTTTCTGATGGTATTGTAATTAGGCTGAACTAGGAAAGATGGTTTGACGATTTATGTCCTACGACAGCTAATAAAGAAGGAAGCAAATCTACTGAATTATCCATTCTTTTGGGTTCATCTAATTATCTGCAAATGGATCATATAATGCCATCTGGTAACCTCCATAAAAGGTACTTACTGCAGCTACAATGATTTCCTTCATGTATTATTATTCTACACTAATATTTCCAATCCTGTAATTTATACCAACGAATAACCCCACTCCCTGAATTAATCGGGAAGCTCTGTTAATGAATTCGGATACTACTAAAATATTGAGTTTTAGAAATGCATACTTGGTAAACAAAACAAAGACCCTGCCAGCGTCCAAGCCAGTAAGGTCTTAATAATTTATGGCTTTGTTGTAACTGTAGCCGTCTTGGTCTTGTTATCCCAGACAACCTTGGCGCCTAACGCCTCACCGATAGCCCGAAGCGGCACATAGGTCACGCCATTCTCAAGCTTGCCGTCCGCGATTTGCTTCCCGTTTACGATGACATGTACCTTATCCTCCTCCGTAGCGCCCCCCTCTTTCTTCTGAAGTCCCAAATATTTAGCAATGCCATTCACATGACCGATCGCAATAGAATCAATCACATCCTGCCGTTTAAGCTTGGCTGCATCTGCCGCCACATCGATAAACAAGTTTTCGGTTAAGACAGCAGGCATCTTAGATTCACGGACCATATGCAGATTAGCGGCCTTCTGCCCCCGATCGATGACACCGAAGGATTTAATGGTACTCATGATTTCCGTGTGCATAACGTTCTGCAATTTTACCGAAGCCGAGCTTGCCGAGGTATATCGATATGACTCAAAGCCCCCAGCACCGCCACCCGCGTTACAATGGATGCTAACTAGGATATCGGCGCCAGCAGCGTTTGCCTTATGGGTCCGTTCAGCCAATTCAAGGAACACATCCGAGGATCGGGAGAGTAGTACTTGGACATCGCCATATTCCGATTCCAATCGTTTCTTCACAGCAAGAGACACCGCTAATACGATTTCCTTCTCCTGCAGGTCGTTTCCGGTTGCTCCGGAATCCTTCCCGCCATGCCCTGCGTCAATCCAAACCTTTTTCACGATCATTCACCGCCTTTGTAGGTTGTTGAATAGCCCGGTGATCCATTACAGCGAAGGCAACTGCAACAATTGCTTCCAACTAATGTTTCAATGGTTATATTAGGCAAGCAACTGTAAGTCCTACTGCAAGGACGAGTATATATATAAGATACTCCTGTTTAGCACATTCGGTGTTTGCTTGTGCCTATATTGAGCGGCCTAGATCGGTTTCTAGTCACCTTTTGAGTTTAGATACGAGCCCTGCATTTTACATTTAATGGAACCTAAAATTGGGATTTGCGTATTGTCTGTTAAGGGGTTGATTCTATGTTTACCATGTTCGTCGGTGCCATTAATATCTGGCTTGGTCTATTAATATTCAGAAATCCTGAAGAAATGGCAATCCGCATGAATCGGGATGAATACCATGAAATAGATGATAATGATATATTAAAAATGCAGTTTCTCGGAGTATTTGTTGTTAGTTTTGGTATTATTTTAGCTCTTTTAGGGTCATCTACTTTTTTCTAACGTGTAATATGTATTACTCGCATTTAACTTTTTCATTAAGCCATTGATGAGGGGCTGGTTATATGTCTGGGTTTACACTTATCCTGTTCGCTGTTGTTTTTCTAATACGTGGTCTATTGAGGATACGCAAACCCACATGGGGTTCGTTATATAAGAGTTGGCAGGTAAAACACGAGTCTGAGCCAAGCTCGGACTACATTCAATATATCAAATCCAGTGGGCTTCTCTGGATCGTTTTAGGAGCCCTTTTTCTAGTGTTAGGCATTCTCCTTATGACTCTTTGATCACTCCTTCACAGCTTAGTGGCCGGGTGCTCGCGATTCCCATGATCGATATACTGCCGATTGATCCACACTGGAAGCCAACGGCAATTTAATCAGCACAGACCATTTTCCATACTTTACACAAATCCGTTTCTCTCCTAACATCCCGGTAATACATATTCCGTACAATGTCCCTATCACATTACATCGATGAAGGGATATGACAGAATGAAAAAGAAATTCAAGAAATTGCTCGCGCTGCTGTTGCCAGCGACGATGATTGTGGGGCTGCTGTCGGGCTTTCAAGCGTCCGCAAGTCCGGCCACTTCACCAGATAGCGACAATAGCTTCAAAATGGCCATACTGCCGGATACGCAAAAGTATGCGCGTTACAAAAACGAGCTTTGGCTGTCGCAAACGAATTGGATCGCAAAAAACGCGAAAAAAGAAAATATTGTGTTCACCGCACATTTAGGTGATTTGGTTGATCGCGCCGATGAAGAATACGAATGGCGCAACGCCGACGAGGCGATGAAAGTATTCGATAAAGCCAAGCTTCCATACGGCTTTTTGGCAGGAAACCATGATGTGCTCAACTCGCAGCAATACGATAACGAACGGGATTTAGCCAAGGAACCGTTTTTGAACTATTTTTCGACAGATCGGATGAAAAACATCCCGGGTTTTACCGGCCATTCGGAGGACGGATTTAATTCCTACTATATTTTTGAAGGGTCCGGGAAAAAGTACATGGCACTCTTCCTGGATTGGAGAGCATCCGAAGAGACGTTGAAGTGGGCGCAAAAGGCAATCGACAAACATCCTACGTACCCGGTCATGATGTTCACCCACCAACTGCTGAACATTTCCAACGACAAAAAATCAGCCGTCATGACAGATCATGGGCAATTTCTATGGGACAAACTGATTGCGAAGAACGATCAAATCTTCCTCACCGTAAACGGTCATCATCATGGCTATGCTCATACGGTCAAGAAAAATAACAAAGGTCACGACGTTGTTATGATGGTCGTTGATTATCAGAGCGCCTTTCACGGCGGCAACGGAATGTTACGAACGCTTGAATTCGATATGGACAAGAACCGCATTCATACATCCTCCTTCTCCCCATGGGTCATGGGAATGCCGGAGAAACAAAGAACCGCGTTTGATGAGGAGAAATTAGTAGACGATTTTAACGATTTTACAGTCGCGATGGATTTTGAAGAACGGTTCTCCGGGTTCCAGCCCATCATTTCCGTCAATAAAGAAGTGCCAAAAGTAGAAGGTACGGTCGCTTACTGGCAAATGGACAACCGTTCGGCCGCTGAAGGGCAAGCTGTGACTGGCAAGGGAGCAGCGGTCAAAGATCTTTCCGGCAAAGGCAACGATTTGTACCGTATCGACGAAGGCGACGCCAAGCCAGGCGATCTGATCTGGTACAAAGGAAATGCGCAAAATCCCCAAAGCAATTCGGGCATTCGCTTTTTCAACAACAAGTCGCAAAAGAGAGGCTCGTATTTGAAAACATCCGATCAAGCGCCTATCAATGCACTGACATTCCCGAACGGATATACGATTGAAGCGGTCGTGAAGCTCGGGCCTGACTTTGACGCCGACAAGCATTCCTGGATGGGCATTCTGGGACGGTACGGCACCGGACAAGACGTCGGCAAGAAAGAAGGTGACGCCGACGCTCCGCTAGCAACGTTAGCTGTGTCAAGCTTACGGGAGATTCAATGGGCGTCCTTCCCGCTTAATTACGGAAGCGAGCAAACGAGTTGGTCGTGGGAAATGGACGACAGCTGGCATCATATCGCGCTGGTAAACAACGGACAATCGACGAAGATGTATATCGACGGTGTAGAAGTACTGCGCAATCCCGACACAAAGCCGCAGGGCATCGCCACGACCGGCAAACCGTGGATCATCGGCGCGAGCCAATATGCCAATAAGCTGGACGGCGTATTTAACGGATGGATCAGCGAAATTCGTATCGTCGATCATGCGCTGAACAAGAAAGATTTCTTACAATAGTTAGACATGCGCAAGCGCCGGGATGATTCCCGGCGCTTGCAGCGCTACCTGCTTGTTTTTATGATGATTTCATCTTCCAGACATTTTTGAATGACTTCTGCTGAGATGATCAATGGTTCCTGATTTGGGTAGAGTTTCTGGTAGAGGACTACGGCTCGCTGGCTAAAAGCTGGCGGGCAATTTTTATTAATGCTGGTACGATATTGGACTTATTAGACGAATAGACAAGAAAGTTTAACAATAATTGTTTTTTCCCTATCGATTTGCATATCCTCCTTGGCCGGAGGATAATCTGGATGACTCTTCCAATAACCAGGAAAAGCGCTCCTTCATCCCAGCGACCAGATATCTTGTTAAGAGCCGTTTTAAAGGAAAAAATATCATTTCCAAAAAACGGTCGATAATATTGTTATAAGCCATAGGCTCCAGCCCATTGTTGTCTCCTCTATATAGGCTACTGCATAGGATAGATAGAAAATTACGAAACCATGAAGAGGAGATTGAATATGTACCGTTATCCATGCCACCCTTACCAAGGGTATAATCCTGCGCATAACTACTGGAATAACCAAAATTGGAGCGATAATTTGAATTTTCGTTATTCGAGTTGGAACAATAACAATTGGCATCGTAATGATGAGAATATGAAATTAACTGATTATGGACAAAGGCCTCTTGTGTTGAATATTGATCAAGCAGCTAAACAAAACAATACTTACCGAACCGCCTTATGGACAGGGAAGCACTTTCAAGTGACACTAATGAGTATTAATGTTGGAGATGACATTGGTTTAGAAGTTCATCCTACAACTGATCAATTCATACGAATTGAACAAGGTAAAGGACTTGTTCAAATGGGTGATAGTAAAGATAACTTGGATTTTCAAAAAATGGCCTATGATGACTATGCAATCATGATACCGGCTGGAAAATGGCACAATGTAACCAACATGGGGAATGTACCACTAAAAGTATACGTGATCTATGCTCCTCCAGAGCATCCATATGGCACGGTTCAAGAAACCAAAGCAGATGCCATGTCTGCTAGGTAAAATAAAGGATAAAACCTTTAAAATTAAAACAGCGGCAAACTGGGGTTTTGACATCTCAGTTAGCCGCTGTATTTATTCCCCTTTCAAAATTCCACATTATCTTGATCAAAGAACCCCATGAGCTTAAGCATGTTGGCCATGCTCTCTGTGCTCTCAGCTACCTTCCGACGAATAGTGCTGTCACTCAGACCATGCCGAAAGAACAGCTTCGTCTCTTTATATGAATAACCTTACATATATCTATAGTCTACAGCTTTCCTCGAGTCGTCATCCTGAATCAAGCCGAATGCTCTCCGAAGCTGATGAGTATAAAACTGATATCGTTCAGGAACGTCTAGGCCATTCTTCTATTAATGTAACCTTAGATGCGTATTCCCACGTACTACCCAACTTACAAGAAGCTGTTCTTAATACAATTGGTGACTCAATCTTAGGGAACCAAATCGAGGAC
The DNA here is from genome assembly GCF_037976825.1 of Paenibacillus sp. FSL K6-1330. Lineage (NCBI taxonomy): Bacteria > Bacillati > Bacillota > Bacilli > Caryophanales > Paenibacillaceae > Paenibacillus > Paenibacillus sp. FSL K6-1330. The sequence goes on along the minus strand of NZ_CP150269.1, from coordinate 819,966 downwards.
TAAAAACCCACTTTACTCGACTAAAGGTTAGAAGAATGTTAGAAGTGTAGGTTATTAAACAAAAATGGCGCGATTCCGAAAAAACTCGGAAAACCGCGCCATTATTGACTTTATAAAGATGCTGGTGAAGGGAATTGAACCCCCGACCTACGCATTACGAGTGCGATACTGTAGATTTCGGCAAGGTTCTACTGGGTTCCGGAAGCCTTTTAGTTATTGGTTTTTATAAGCCTAGATCCGTTTAAGGTTCTTGAAGTATTTCTTGGCCGTTAGAAGATTTGTTAGAAGTTCTGTTAGAAGACTGAGGCCCGTCAGCTAAATGCTAGCGGGCAATTTTCTAGTGAGCAGAAACAATTTCATCAATCTTTATCCATTGCCATTCACCTTCAGCTAAAGACAATTTGATTTCTCGTCTGAACGTGTGGATCAGTACGATAATACCTGTTAACTCTATCTTCATACTCATCGAACAGCCACAATGTAATAGTGCATTTTGTTTCAGAAAGCACTATCTGGGAAGATCATCCCCTTTTGTATTTAGAAAAAGCCCTGCTCCTTTAAAAACAGAGCAGGGCTTTTGGATAAGAGCAAATATACCAACATTTAAGAGACAACGAATTGAACTACAAGAGGTGTTCCGGGATCTAACGCATCTCCGCCAGGGATGGTAATCGTCGTTGTTGTAACAGAAGAAACATCAGCCGTTTGCATTATACCATTCACATAAAGGTTGTAATAGTTGAACGTACTCGGAAATACCGTGGCAGCTGTTCCTACATCATTGATAAAAGCTGTGGCTGCAATTGCGAATGTTGCTCCTGTTCCCGTTCCAGCACCAACTGTAGAAGTGAATCTTCTACTGTTTTGATACGGTGGTACTATTGGCATTTTCATCGCCTCCCTTCTTTGTTGAGGATCATGCTGAAACTCAAGCTGAAATCTTTGAAAGCATGCCTGATCCTCTTATCCATTTAATGCAAGAGTTCAGGGATTGCGCAGGCATATTACCAAAAATTGCTAGACAATAACATTAGCCGTTAACTCTACTGTTTCTAAAACGATCGGAGTACCTGCATAGATTGTGCTACTTTGGGCTGGAAAAAATAAGCTGAGCGAATTTACATCGTACGAGTTACTGAGCTGAAGAATTCCATTTATATAAAGATTGTTAAAGCTGTTTGGGCCAAGGGCCAAGAATTCCACCACGGGGGCTCCCATATCGTTCGTGAATTGACCGGCTGGAATCATAGCTGACATAGTTAGATCCAGATCTGTTTCTGGTTCATAAAAATAACGGTTAATTGCAGTAGTGACAGTAACTTCAGGAATGACTACTTCTCCAGGAGGGCCTTGTGGGCCTTGTGGGCCTTGTGGGCCTTGTGGTCCATCAAGCCCTCTTTCTCCTTGTGGTCCTTGTTGCCCTGGCGGTCCTTGAGGACCTTGTGATCCATCAAGCCCTCTTTCTCCTTGTGGTCCTTGTTGCCCTGGCGGTCCTTGAGGACCTTGTGATCCATCCAACCCTCTTTCTCCTTGTGGTCCTTGTTGCCCTGGCGGTCCTTGAGGACCTTGTGATCCATCCAACCCTCTTTCTCCTTGTGGTCCTTGTGGGCCTTGCGGACCTGAAATCCCTTGAATACCTGGCTGGCTTAGGGATTTCTGCATTTCACACAATTTAGCTAACTCAGCTTTCATTTTGGATTTAGCTTCCTGTATTGCAGCTTGTAAGGCTTTCTGGTTAATTAGAGCTTGAAGATTTTGCTTTCTTCTATTTAATAAACACCACTTTGATATGCACCTTTTACAAAGGAGTTTCTTAAGAAAAACTGTTTTTTTAATTCTTTTGGTACATTTGTATTTTCTTTTTGCCTTTAAACATTTGTACTTTCGTTTAGCTGCCACCCTTCATTTTCGCCACCTTCTCTTAGACTTTATAACTGTGTGTATAGTCATATCTATATGTCAAATGCACACCATGGGGGTGGACAAATAACTTGTATCAAACAAACCGGAACCATTCCAGATAAAAAATAGGCGTTTTATTTAGGGATATCCTATTTCGTTATACTTAAGTATTGAGCCCAAAAATCAGCGCCGCTATCTGTTATGACATAACTTACCGCCTGATCAGCATATCCTTGAACGTTATAATTATTTCGAGGTGTTTTTTATGTTTATTGAACCGATGCTACTCGCAACAGCGCCAGCTCCTTTCTCAGATTCGCACTATATATTCGAACCAAAGATTGACGGGCACAGGCTCCTGTTTTCCCAACAGTCCGGCCGGATCCGGCTTTATACTCGTCATGAGACGGAATGTACACAACAATACCCTGAACTCTTGGTTCCGTTTGATGATGACATCCTTCTGGATGGTGAAGTAGCATGTGCCGGTCCCGACGGCGTGGACTTTGAGGAAGTTATGGTCCGGTTTAAAGCAAGTAAGGACCAATGCATCAAGCAGCTGACCATATCTTCTCCAGTTACGTTTGTTGTGTTCGACATATTGCAATACAAAGGGCAAGACCTTCGGAAGATGCCACTGCTGCAGCGCAAAGAGATCCTTGCCGGCATAAAAATGCCAAATCAGCAATTTGGCGTCATTCCCTTCGTGGAAGGCGCAGGCGAAGCTTTATTTGAACAGATGGTGAACCGAAAACTTGAAGGGATGGTCGGCAAACGAAAGAATAGTCTATATGTAAGCAGCCGATCACCAGCCTGGCAGAAGGTTATTAATTGGTCGTATACTAACGTGATCCTAACCGGGTATCGAAAAAACGAATTCGGATTACTTGCCGCGGTTCAGAATGAGTCTGGTGGTCTTCGGTCGGCTGGGATTGTCGAATATGTTACAAAGGCAACCAGGAAAGAGTTTTATTCGAAGAGTCAATTCCTTGTCACAGGTGAGGATAAAAAATTCGTTTATTTGAATCCGATGATCCAGGGGCGGGTGAAATATAGAAACTGGTTCAAATCGGGGATGTTGCGAACGCCAGTATTAACGGAACTCAACTATTAATTAAAATTTCGTTTATGTGAAAGAACCCCACCAGGATTTGCAGGTAGGGTCTTTGTTATTCGGGGAGTCTTATACGAAGGCACTTGTAATGATCACCAACAAAATAAAGAGAATTCCGAGGATTCGATTTCACGATCTCCGCCATACCCACGCTACACTTCTTCTAAAAGCAGGTATACAAAATCGTTCAGGAACGTCTAGGCCATTCTTCTATTAATGTAACCTTAGATACGTATTCCCACGTACTACCCAACTTACAAGAAGCTGTTCTTAATACAATCGGTGACTCAATCTTAGGGAACCAAATCGAGGACTAAAAACCCACTTTGCTCGACTAAAGCTTAGAAGAATGTTAGATGTGTAGGTTATTAAACAATAATGGCGCGATTCCGAAAAAACTCGGAAAACCGCGCCATTATTGACTTTGTAAAGATGCTGGTGAAGGGAATTGAACCCCCGACCTACGCATTACGAGTGCGTTGCTCTACCCCTGAGCTACACCAGCAAATGTGGTTCGATGATATTCCTCACGAAACAACAAAAATTATTATAATACTTCAGCAGCAAAATGCAAGTCCTATTCTTACGGAAATATCCTCCGTAACTGGCGGTATTACCCGCCTAACTTCTCCTGCACGGACTGGATCTTCTGTTTGCTCGAGGAGACTTGATCCCTGCGGTCGTCGATCTTCACGGAAGTCGATACACGCTTCGCACCGGACAGAAAAGGCGCTTCATGCAAAGCCTCAATCGCCCGCCAGATCATGTTAAGCTCTCCCTCGATGATGGTGCTCATCGAAGTTAGCTCATAGGATATTCCATCCTGTTGTTTCAATATACGCTGCATCTCGGCAACATAAGAACTCAAGCTCGTTGTTGCGGTTCCGATCGGAATCACCGTTACCTCCGCTATAGCCATCTTGAATACCTCCCTCGTTGCATCTCATTTATATGGAATGTTAAACTCCCGGATACAGTTATCATATCAATTCTGACCCTCCATATCAAAGTCCGTCTGTCTGTAACTTCATACAAGATATGGTGTATCTTCCTCATTTCGTCCGTACGAATATATCCTATTTTGTCAAAACGATAATATACGTGGTATCTGCGCAGAAAAGGTCGCATTTGGTCACAATTCAGGAAATGTTATGGCCTTTTGGCAGTTTCTTAACTGGCACAATGGCCGCTCGTTTGCTATAATTCTTTTTGCGTTCAATTTTAAGAATATAGTTTACAAACACAATATATTGGGTTAAATTAGATTAACAACAACCAAATATAGTGTATGTAGGTGCCGGATCAACCTATAAGGCAGTCCGGCTTAATAGGGAAGCATGGTGTAAATCCATCACGGTCCCGCCACTGTAAGGGCCTAAGGCTGTTTATGATCTATCAGCCATCCACATACGACATATGCCACCGAGGAACCGGATCAAGGTCTCAGGGGAGGCAATGCCGAGGGAAGTAGCTCAAGTCAGGAGACCTGCCTATATGCAGCAGACACCAACCTACGGGGTTTTAGGTAAGTGTTCGTTAAGCTTGCGTCTGTACATAACATCATGCCCATTCATGGGCTTATGGCAAACGTCATTTTCGAATCACAGCGCACGGACATTTTCAAGCCTGCCCGCGGGTTTTAGAAAATGTTTTTTTGATGTCCTTTTTCATATTTCCCCCGAAGAAAGCGAGGAATTTATTCATGCCCCAGCTCGTAGTTAAACCGAACAACCGTCAGCTCGCCTTTGATGAAATTCGTCTCTCCGTCTATGCCGACCGGACTCTAAAAGGATTGGACATGCTCGATAAAGAGCGCCTGCTTCGCGGCGTCAATGCCAAATTGCGCGGTGAGCAAGTTACCGGCGAAGAAATCAGCAACGCCTTCACGATGTCCGCCCTTGAGCTTGTAACCAAAGAGGAGCCGGATTGGAAGTTTGCAGCTGCGCGTTCGTTTCTGACCTCTTTATATAAAAAAGCGGCCACCAACCGCCGATACAAAGCATACCCGGAAGAACCATACGGTGCCTTCTACCCGCTCATTACAGAGCTTGTACAGAAAGGCATTTATCGCGAGGATCTTCTGACCAGCTACACCAAAGAACAAATCGAAGAACTCGGCGAATGCATCGATCCAAGCCGCGACCTGCTGTTTGATTACATCGGGCTGTTGACACTGGCTGAGCGTTACCTGGCAAACGACTTTGACGGTCGCGTCATGGAACTTCCGCAAGAACGGTACATGGTCATCGCGATGTTCCTCATGCACAACGAGCCAGCTGACAAGCGTCTTGACCTTGTCAAAGAAGCCTACTGGGCCATGAGTAACCTGTATATGACGGCCGCTACGCCGACCATGTCTAACGCAGGTAAAAAAGTAGCCGGCCAGCTTTCCAGCTGCTTCATCGATACCGTGGACGACTCCCTGGAAGGAATCTTCGATTCCAATACGGATATCGCCCGTCTCAGCAAAATGGGCGGCGGCATCGGGGTGTACCTCGGTAAAGTCCGTGCACGCGGCTCTGACATCCGCGGTCACAAGAACACCAGCTCCGGCGTTATCCCTTGGATTCGCCAGTTGAACAACACCGCTGTTAGCGTTGACCAATTGGGAACTCGTAAAGGTGCTATCGCGGTTTACCTGGATGTGTTCCACAAAGACATTCTGTCCTTCCTGGATCTGAAGCTGAACAATGGTGACGAGCGCATGAGAGCACATGACGTGTTCCACGGCGTATGTCTGCCTGACCTGTTCATGGAAGCTGTAGAAGCACGTGAAGAGTGGAGCCTGTTCTGTCCGCATGAAGTGAAGAAAATCATGGGCTGGAAAGACGAGAACGGCCGTCCGCTGGGCCTGGAAGACTTCTATGATCAAGGACAAGGCGAAGGCGAATTCCGTCAAAAGTATGCTGAAGCCGTGGCGAGCCCGCTGCTGCCGCGCATTACGGTACAAGCTATCGACATTATGAAGCGCATCATGAAATCCCAGCTTGAAACGGGTACACCGTACATGTTCTACCGCGACACGGTCAACCGTGCGAACCCGAACTCTGCGCATGGCATGATCTACTCTTCCAACCTGTGCACGGAGATCATGCAGAACCAATCTCCGACAGTTGTTGAGCAGGAGGAGCTGGTTACGAAAGACGGCCAAACCCGGATCGTAATTTCCAAAATCCCTGGCGATTTCGTTGTCTGCAACCTGAACTCCATCCACTTGGCTCGTGCTGTACCTGCTGGTGTGCTGGAGCGTCTCGTTCCGATCCAGGTTCGCATGCTGGATAACGTTATCGACATTAACAATATTGAAGTTCTGCAAGCTCAATATACCAACAGCCAATACCGTGCGGTCGGTCTCGGCACCTTCGGTCTGCATCACTTGCTGGCGCTGGAAGGTATCCGCTGGGAATCCGACGAAGCCGTTGCATATAACGACAATCTGTATGAGCACATCAACTACCTGCTCGTTAAATCCAGCATGGAGTTGGCCAAGGAAAAAGGCCACTATCCGAAATTCAAAGGCTCCGACTGGGAGAGCGGCGAGTACTTCACGTTCCGCGGTTACACCGACGGCGAGCATGAAGGCAAGTTCGTAACCACCGAACAATGGCGCGAATTGCAGCAAGAAGTACAAGAAAGCGGGGTCCGTAACGCATGGCTGTTTGCCATCGCGCCGAACGGCTCCACATCGATCATCGCGGGTTCCACAGCGAGCATCGATCCATTGTACGAACTTCTGTCTTATGAAGAAAAAACCACTTACAAAGTGGCTAACCCGGCTCCGGATCTGTCCGAAAAAACGATCTGGTACTATAAAACGGCTTTCTTGATTGACCAGCATTGGTCCATCAAAATGGCTGCCGCCCGTCAGCGTCACGTTGACCAAGCGCAAAGCTTTAACCTGTACGTCCGCCCTGATATCCGGGCTTCGGAATTCCTGGAGCTGCACCTGCATGCCTGGAAAGCCGGCATCAAGTCCACTTATTATGTACGCAGCCGTGCGCTGACGATTGAAGAGTGCGAGTCGTGTGCAAGCTAACCTTTAATTTCGAACCCACCCAAACCCTCCCTTCCAAGGGAGGGCCCCAAGGGCTCTGCCCTCTGGACACCCGCAAGGTGCTTAGGTTCTGAATGAGGCGCTTCTACGTTACTTTAGTGGCTAGGAACGCTTTCTCCCTTCGGGAACGCTGGAATTTAGTGCGGAAGCTAATGAGTTACTTCGTGCGATTGGTGAGTTACTGCCTGCTGGGATCGCTCTCCCCTTGGGAATCGCTTCTCATGCGGCGCAGGGACCATTGAGTTACTTCGTGCGATTGGTGAGTTACTGCCTGCTGGGATCGCTCTCCCCTTGGGAATCGCTTCTCATGCGGCGCAGAGACTGTGAGTTACTTCGTGCGATTGGTGAGTTACTGCCTGCTGGGATCGCTCTCCCTTTGGGAGTCGCTGCATGTTTGGCTCACATCGAACGGCTGTAAGCAATGTTGAATATGCTTTCTAATAAAAGACTACAAGGGTAAGGGTATCCAATCGGAAGAGTTTACGTCCGCCTTTGGGAGCCCTTTGCAACCTTAAAAATACATTCAAGCAAAGGGCGGACAACAGCGGCTGGAGAGTGGATACCCGTCCCTCGAATAGGCTAGCAGATCCCTTCAACCTTCCGCCCTACTATGATATACAAGGAGAGAAAATCGGCATGCAAATGCAAAAGATATTTAATACCGAAGCACCCAACCGCTCCACTCGCGTCATTGAAGGTGAATGCTCCGGGATCTTGAACTGGAACGACATTCGGATGCCTCATATGTATAAGCTGTACAAAGTCCTGCTGCTGAACCACTGGATCGCGGACGAGATTCCGATGTCCAAGGATGCGCAGCAGTTCCCGCGCCTGGACCCTGAAGAGCAGCGTACCTTCAAGATCAACATCTCCCTGCTCGCTGTTCTGGATTCCATGCAGACGATGTTTGTCAGCGACGTGAAGCGTTACTTCACTGATTCGTCACTCGAAGCCATCTCCGCTATCATCGGTCAGCAAGAGGTGGTTCACAACCAATCCTATTCCTACGTGCTATCCTCCATCGTATCGGAGCAAGAGCAGAAGGACATCTTCGAATACTGGAAGCATGACCCGGTACTTCTGGAACGCAACCAGTTCATCTCGAACATTTACCAGAACTTCCGTGACAATCCGTCGCCGCAATCCTTCTTCGAAGCGATGGTCGCGGACCTGATCCTGGAAGGCATCTTCTTCTACAGTACATTTGCCTTCTTCTACAACCTCGCTCGTGACCAGAAGATGATGGCAACCAGCCAGATGATCTCCTATATTCAGCGTGATGAGAACCAGCACTGCTACTTCTTCGCCGAAGTGTTCAAGCAGCTGCTCAAGGATTTCCCTGAGCTGAACTCCAAAGAGAACATCGACTACCTGTACCGCACCATTGACCGTGCCGTCGAGCTCGAAACCAACTGGGCCCACTACACGCTCAGCAATGTGCGCGGCATCGATCTGAACGAATTGGGCGATTACATCAAGTACATCGCGAACCGTCGCATCACCATGATGGGTCTGGAAAAAGCTTACGAAGGTGTGGACGTTAACTGCATGCCATGGATCAAGCCTTTCTCCGATGAAGCCCTTAACGCGACGAAGACCGACTTCTTCGAAGCTAAATCCCGTAACTACGGCAAAGTTGGCGACGACAACGGTTTTGACGATCTATAAAAACCTCTCCAAATACACAAACCTCCGGGATTCCCTTACCAGGGATCTCGGAGGTTTTTTATATCATATGATCGCCTACAATAAAATGTAATACAATAATGTGTCATCATTTATGAAGGTGACATTTCTGAACGTGATCGGTTCCGTCCCGCTGAAACTGCTGGCCGCGCTGGTTGATTTTCAAATTTCAAATATTGAGGATTATTTCTGCTCCAATATGTGAACACGCTTCATGAAAAGAGAAAAGATGAAACCTGCAATCGCAACGACAACAGCAATATCAAAAACATGTTGTATCCCTTCTGTCAAAGCAAGCGCGGCGTTAGCAGGGTCCGCCTGGTCTGCCGTTTGCTTCAGAAAGCTGCTCATGCCCACAGACATGATACTTACCGCAACCGCTATGCCGATCGCACCCGCTACCTGCTGGACCGTATTCATAATTGCGCTACCGTGCGGGTAAAGTGAAGGAGGCAATTGGTTCAGTCCATTCGCCTGCGAAGGCATCCAGACCATGGAGATCCCGATCATCAAAAAGGTGTGAAGCACAATGATTTGGGTTATTGTCGTCGTTGTCGTAATTCCTGAGAGAAACCAGAGAACGACGGATATCAAGGCCATACCCGCGGGAACAACCCATCTCGGCCCAAATTTATCGAATATTCTGCCCATAATCGGTTGCGTGATCGCGTTCACAATCCCCCCGGTCAACAAAACAAGTCCGGCCGAAAAAGCGTTAAGGCCGAGGCCTCTGATCAAATACAAGGGCAACATAATCATGGCTGCCATCATCACCATTACGGCAATCATAAGCATAACAGTGCCAACCGTAAACATAGGCTGTTTGAATGCCCTCAAATCCATCATCGGCTGCTTCGTTCGCAATTGCCGTACCGCAAATATCAAAATCGCCAATATGCCGACAATCATCGGAATCACGACCTTGGGCGCTCCAAATCCTCCTTCTCCTTCCCCTGCACTGCTAAAAGCAAATACAATTCCGCCGAAGCCAAGCGTGGATAAGATAAGCGAATAGCTATCTATTTTCGGCTTGGTAATCGTCGATATATTTTGCATATATCGCATTCCAAACAGAAGAGAAAACGCCAAAACGGGAAGGGTCAATCCGAAAATCCAGTTCCAGCTAAGCTGCTCCATCAACAGACCGGAAAGGGTAGGGCCGACAGCAGGCGCAACCACAAGGACAAGCCCGATCAGCCCGTAGGTCGTCCCCCGCCTCTCAGGTGGAACAATGACAAGCACTGTGTGAAACATCAGCGGCAGGATGACTGCTACGCCCGCAGCTTGAATGACCCGTGCAATCATGAGCAACTCAAATCCTGGGGAAACGGTCGCCACCGCTGTGCCGAGTAAAGCCAATAAGAGCGAAGCCGTGAACAATTGTCTGGTTGAAAACCATTGGAGAAACAACCCGGATATCGGAACCAATATGCCGAGGGTCAGTAAGTAACCTGTTGTCAGCCATTGGGCCGTTGCGGCGGTGATATGAAACTGGTTGATTAAATCGCTGAGCACTACGTTTAAAGCTGTCTCGTTAAACATCCCAATAAATCCGCTTAATAGTAAGGAAACCATGATTGGAATAACTTTATATTTTTGCACCGCATTATGCTGTGCTTCTAGCGTCGCTGCTTGCATATTCTCCACTCTCCTCGTAATAATCCAATATTATAGACTTTAAAGATATCAGTTGTCTTTAATTAGTTAAAAAAAGAATTGCTTGTTATGTAACTATATTCATTTCTCACACAAGATCAGTCATTTTCTGATTTCTCGACTGTTCTTCCATCTCTTCTTCTGCCGATAACACCACCTTTTGAATCGGGCATCTTAAAAGTAATATTTTTTTCGATTTCATTTCCGAAAGTATTTCTATGACGATCACTAAGGTTTAACGAGGTTCATTTTCGGCGGGATATACCCGAGTTGCCTGCCCATTTTTACAATTTGCCCCCTATGATGAAATTCGTGGGTGATGGTGTGCGTAAAAAGCCATAATTCGGTTAACTCTACGCTGCTACTCTGCCAGGATGCTGGAATGGTAGGGTCCCATTTGTTTTTAAATTCATTCAGAAATTCATGAACCAGGGCATCCGTTTTCTTAAAAACTTCACGCATTTCCTGTACATTGTCAACGAATTCTGGTTTTATTTTGGGAAGTGATTGACCAAGGGCACGACTCCCCAACCATACCCTATAACAATCGGCTACATGAGCATGCAGACTGCGAATAGAAACTCCGCCTAAGGTTTCAACTTCTTTAACATAATCTGTGGGGGACATAGTTTCGCAATAACTAAATAATGATTCCCTTGTACGTTGGATCAATTCATACTGGCTTTCGAATACATCCATCTTCTCGCTCCCCTTTTGATGATAAGATACGTATGGGTTAAATTGTGGATTTCACCACCTAGTTAATCGCCATGCGTGGCGCAATAAAAAAATACCACTTTAATAGTGGTGCACGTTTATATAAAATTAGTGTGTCGAATCTCTACTCTACTCTCCCCCGTGCAGCCCACATTCCGCTATTCCGAATCAGCTTACGCACGGATTCTACCTGGAAAGATGGAAGATGATGCCCCGGCATCAGATATACCACGCGGCCAGAGCCATATGTGTGTGCCCACGCAGCAGGCCACCGCTGGCCATCATGCACATATTCGGCAAGTATAACCGCCGATTCATGCGGACTCAGCTCGAACCGAAACGGTTCTTCATCTATCGTAAAATCGCTTAAGTTCTCCACAATAGGGTGACTCCCTTGATTATATCGAACTGGCAGTGACGTATATTCCGGATGTCCCGTAACCCTGCCGCCGATTAACTTTTCCAGCTCTTTGCTTTGCTGCAGCGAGATACCGTTGTGGATAACTAGCAGTCCTCCGCCGTTTCTCACATAGGATATGAGCGCTTGTGCCTGATCTTCGGGTATCTCCAGATCCGAAAAATCCGCGTACGATATAAACAGATCATAGCCCTCCAGCTTATCCTCCTGAAGCACGGCGTAATCATCCGTACATTCAACGTCCATGTCCATATGTTCAAATATGGTTTGTAATTCGTGATCAATATTCGTAAAAGGATGATATTTCGCTCCCTCGTATTGTCCAAGCGCAATTGCTTTCATATTCATGGTCTCCTCTCCTTCCCGTTTGCCAGGGTCACTCTTGTCCTTCATGCTGTTCGCCAAGGTACGCCTTTTGGTCCATCACAAGTTTCATGATGCGATCGGCAGACACATCCGGCGGCACGGCCGCTTCTTGATCCAAATCGCGGCTCATGTAGGACAGCCACCCCGGTTAGTTATAAATCGATATTGTAGATTTTAAAGACACTTGTTGTCACTAATTGACTTTAAAAAAAGAAGTGTCATATGACTATATTATGTTCCCGCACAAGATCCGACATTTTCTGATTTCTCAACTGTTCTTCCATCTTCTCTTCTGCCGATAACACCACCTTTTGAATCGGGCATCCTGGTCCATGTTCGAAACTGCAATCGAACAAGGAAGCCGAACCTTCAATTGCATGAATAATATCTAGGAACGAAATATTTTCCCAATTTCGTTTGAGTCGATAGCCGCCATTCACCCCCGTTATCGATTCAATCATGCCCGCCTTCACCAACTTGGTCAGTATTTTGGACAAATAGGTTGGAGAGACACTTTGTCGCTCCGCCAACTGCTGTACACCTATTGGTTTTTGGGGCGTCGCCGCAGTAAGAAATAGCATCGTATGGAGGGCATAATCGGTAGCCTTGGAGTACTTCATTCAACATCACCTCAATTAAGGACTTTGCAGATCTATAATAACTATTACGTTTCATTACGTCAAGCATAAAACATGCGCTTTTCTTGGAATCTCACGAAGTTTCATCAGGAGAAAAAGGAGTGGGCAATTAAAGGACCGGTTTAGAAACAGCCACGTCATTGAAGACACCACTCCGGATGAATTCGCCAGGCAGAGCCGAAGGCTGCTAAAAAAGCTGTACCCGGATCGATGGGGGAAGTGCCTAGTAGATCGCATGGGTAAAGAAAGCCTACGATGCACATCTATCAACCATCGATGTCCGAGCAATGAATATTTTTCAGCAAGTGTGTTCTCTTTTTTCAGTTGGGATCATCAATCGATATTCCCTTTAAAAGCAGCTTGATCGCATTGACATGCAGGGCTGCATATTCGTCCCCGCTTAATTTTGGCATCGTTAGGCAGAGCTGCGTTGCTCCAGCTAATGTGGACATCACACCAAAACTCAACGTTTCGATATCTTCATTAATAAAAACGCCTTGCTCGATCCCTTTTTGCAGCACTTGTCTAATCGCACGATAGGCTACTTCTGTGATCTCTCTCAATGTAGCCAATGCTTCGGATTCGCTTGAAAGTGTTTTAGCATACTCTTCGAGTGCTTGGATTAAGGGACTTTCACAATCTCGTCCGAATAAATCAGCCATTTCAAGCAACTGTTCGCTGGGAGACGTGGATTGCTCGGCCGAACGAAGCCACTTTTGTGACATGTCTTCGGCATGCTGGGTAAGCAATTGGAGAAAGAGTACCTCTTTATTTTTAAAATGATGATACAAATTGCCTTTACTCATCTGTGTCGATGCACATAAGTCGTCCATTGTAGCTCGATCATAACCTTTTTCGATAAATAACAACTTGGCATGGTTTAAAATAATCGTTTTTGCTTCTTCTGCCGGCAATCGTCTTCTGGTCATAAAGCTCCTCCCGGAACCTTATGAACGGTTCCTTTTATACTTGAAAAATTGAAAAGCACCATATGAGATAACGATAGCAAAAATCCCAAAGAATGCAAACGGCATATCTAGCGTGTGGCGGTATACAATGCTTTGCAGCCCCATGTTTTCCAATGTCGAAGACCCATACCCCCAAATGGATGTATTAAAAATGTTCGTAGCAAAATGGATCCCGATGGGAGCAGCCAGACCATTGGTGTGGTAGGCAACGATTCCCAGAAAGAATGCCCCCAGCAGGTAATACAACGGTCCAAAAATCCCGTAGTTTAGCATTTCGGGGTTAAAACCATGGATCAGGGCAAAAATTAGGGAAGTGATGAAAATGGACCAGAATACACCGCCTCTTAATGATCTAAACATACGGTACATATAACCTCGGAACAAAATCTCTTCAGCAGCACTTTGAACCAAAATCAAAGGAGCGGTAACAATGAGTACACCTAACCATGGAAGCGGGTCAAAATGAAGCGTAAAAGCTTGAGGATGCACGACGATATCGACAAGCAAATACAAAATAAGCGCCATAAAATACCACAAGAAATAAATCGCAAACTTTCGGAAATCGGGCCTTTTACCTTCAAACAAAAATGTTCTAAAACGAATTTTGAAGAAATATTTGGTGACAAGGAAGATGCCGAGAATAAGGAATAAAAAAGACAAATAAAGTGTGATTAAACTAGGTAATCCTGAGCGAGTAGCGGGAATCAAAGCATTAACAAGATTTAACCATAATAAAGTGCCGCCTTGCCAAATAATAAAAATAACGATGAACCCTGCTACAGATTTGAAGCTGAATGGTATCGGCGGTTGAAGGCCATATTTTTTTTCCATGACATGCACCCATCTCTCATTGTAATTACCGACTAAATAGTCGGTAATTACAATATACATACCCAATATATGTCTGTCAACAATGAACAAAGATTTTGACGCTTGTTATTGCGTGGTTGCCTATAAAAACCATCACTTCTTTGCTTGATCAGCAGCTAATTTTGTTGAATAAACCAATTAGCTGAAGATTCGATCTATCCTCCTGGTCGTTTTACCCCTTCGCTGCCCATACCTCGATCTCTACCTGAATGGACGGCATCGCCAGTGCCGGTACGTAGGCCATCGTCATAGCCGGCGCCTTCCCCCCGTTGAATTTCTCCCATACCTGGTGGAAGTGATCCCAGTCGACCTCCTGAGCCGCCCAAATGTTGATTTTGACGATATGATCCGCCGACATCGCTTCCGTTGCCAATAACCTCTCAATGTTCGCCAAGGTATTCTCCACCTGCTGCTTCATATCTTCCGGCAAGTTCCCCTCCCTATCGGTTCCCACCTGACCGGAGAAGACCAACAGCTCAGCCCCTCTCGGAACCTTGGTTACATGGGTATAAGGCCCGATCGGCGGGGCGATACCTGGCGGATTGTACCGCTGAATTGGAGACGGCTGTTCCTCATCGGCTTCATTCAAAATAGCCAGCGTCTGATGGTCTTCCCATGTCCCGTTGATTTTCACGTTTTTCCGGGCAATGCCTTCTTTATGGAATCCAGCTTTCAAAAGCACTTGGATCGAGCCCAGGTTGTGCGGCATCACACCCGCCTCAATTCGGTGAAACTTCAATTCCTGAAAGGCAAACTTCACAATCAATTGAACCGCTTCGGTCATATAGCCCTTTCCGTTGTGGTCTTGGTCCAGAAAGTAACCGATCCAGCAGCTCTGCAGATTCCCCCGCACCACTTCGGTCAGCATAATCTCGCCGATAGTCGCTCCGGTGTCCTGCAGTCCAATCACATAAACATACCCTTGATCTGCCTTGCTGGCTTCCATGGCCTTTCGGATCCGCTCAAGCTGACCCTGATGGGTGTAGAAGCTCTCTTCCCTTAAGCCCGTGAACCGCTGAAAAAAGTCCCGGTTATCCTTCTCGAGCTTCAGCAGTGCCTCTACATCCGATTCCTCTACCGACTTGACATAAATCTGTTTCCCTTGCATAAACATGGTATCCTCTCCTTTGTTTGAAACATTAGAAATACAAAAAAACACCACAGCGCACCTGTGGTGTACATGCCGATCTATGCAACCACAAGCAAGCGACCTGTGGTGTTCAATTCCACTGCATCCTCATCCGGTTACCGAATGGAAGGATCCTTGATCGCTGAATATCCGATTTTGGACACACTTCTCCCATTATCGGACGGATCAAAGAAAACAGCGGTGGAGTATCCCATGCCTTTTGCCAAAGACGCCAATGATCTTTTTTTCATGTGAATACTCCTCCCTTCTGCTTCGCGCGGTTCATCTGTTCCAAACATCTATGTTCATAAAAAATCTCTCGCCTTACAGCTCGAGTCGCAACGTTAGTCTTCCATACCTTAATTAGCCATAGGATACATGATTTCGAATGAATGGTCAAATTCGCTATACTGGATTTACATGACCGTTCCCTTCGGATTGTCTTTGGCCGGTCCTCTGCCCTGTTTCAGATGCTTCAGCTGAGCCACAATAATGACACTGATCACCACCAGCAGAAACCACGAGCTGATTTTGCCGATATGCACAAGGCTCCATGTCCGCTCCTGACCCGGATAGGTCCAGGCCCCAAGAAACGTAGAAATATTCTCAGCGATCCAGATGAAAAAGCCAATCAGCAGAAACGACAGCACCAGCGGCATCCGCAGGGTTTTTCCGTCCACATCAAAATACACCATGGTTCTGCCAAAAACCACGAACAACAATGCCGTGAGAAGCCAGCGTGCATCCCACACGTAGTGATGGGTGAAGAAGTTGGCATAGATCGCTGCGCTGATCAGCACGGTCAGCACAGGCAGCGGCCAGCCGGTGATGCGCAAATTCATTCGGCGCCATGCCTGGCATATATAACTGGCTACACTGGCGTACATAAAGCCGCTGTACAGCGGGACGCCGCCGATTTTGCTCCAGCCCTCCTCCGGGTAAGACCATGAGCCCATATGCACTTTATACAGCTCCAGCATCAAACCGATGATGTGAAAGACACAGATGACCTTCAGCTCATCCCATGTCTCCAGCTTGCTCACCAACATCCCGATTTGTGCCAGTACACATATGAGCAGGATGAGATCATACCGCGCCAAACCGGGAATTTCAATCACCTTGGTCAGTCCCAGCGCGCCGAAGATAATCACTGGAAATATGCAGGACAAGGCCTGCTGATAACCGAAAATCCACAGCTTCCGTATAAATTCCATAAGCTCCTCCTACCACCTGCACATTCGTATACTTCACCCTACCACAGACCGCGAATTCAATAAAAGAACAGCATTGTCATAATTCGTCCAATCCATTGACGGGTGTATAGCAAAAAAAGAGAGCAGCCCTTCAGCTGCCCTCTCATCGGTTAACGTCCTATTTGACTATAACTTGAGGTTGTGCATGACGCCAATGATGCAGTTCAACCAACCCCGTTCAATCGCTTGATACCTTTCGAGTTACCCTGTCTTGCGCTAAGCTTCAACAGCCCGAAGGATCATCTTCTCCAGCATGGCCGATGAACGCTGGGTCAGAGGGCGACAGGGTGGACCGATTTTTTCTTTTTGACCCGTAACAAAAATGTAAGAGGTACGGCAATAACAGCCACCATCGTTCCGATCATAAACACATCATCAATGCCCATCGTTGTTGCGGCACGCTGGGTCCAAGCCCCCGCTCCCATGTAATAGGATGTTCTGGATACCACCAGTGCGCTGAATATGCCGATCGATAATGAAGCAAGCCCTTGTCGTGCCCAGTTCGTGATGGACGATGCGTGACCTGAATATTCGCTGGACACCGCACTCATCGCTGCGTTCGTTAACGGCATATTGCATAAAGCAATGCCAAGGCAGCGAACCAGCTGCAGTAAGGAAATGTACATAACCGAGGTGTTGGTGCCGATTCCGCTGAAAGCGAGCGTGGCCGCCACAATGATGAGAACTCCCGTGATCACCAGCCGGAATGGGCCGATCCGATCATAAAATTTACCGATAAGCGGCGACGCTGCTGCCATGACAATCGCGCCCGGCAGCATGATCAGGCCGGTATCCATCGGGGACAGCTTCAGCACAGTCTGCAAATAGAGCGGCACCAGCAAGGTTCCCGTATACAGGGATATTGTCACGATGCAGTTCAGGATCAAGCTGTACCGGAATCGGGGGAATTTGAATACTTTAAGCTGCAATAACGGGGATGAAATCCGCAGCTCCCACTTAACGAAGAACAGCAGCAGTAAGACTCCGGAGATCAGTAGAGACAGGGTCTTCCAGGATCCCCAACCCCAGTCGTTACCATGGCTGAAGGAAAGCAGCAAAAGAGAACTGCCTGCCACCACTGTCAAGAATCCGAGGAAATCAAACGATTTCTTCCCGGTCAGTCGGTAAAAAGGAATGAATTTGCTTACGATGACAATCGAGATCAGGCCGATCGGAATATTTAGAATGAAAATCGATTTCCAGCCAAAATATTGCACCAGCCATCCGCCAAGTGTCGGCCCAATCACCGGTGCCAGCATGGAGGCCAGGCTCCATAGCCCCATGGCATAGGCTTGCCGTTCCCGGGGAAATACCTGGTAGATGATCGTCATCGTAATCGGGATAATCATCCCGCCGAACACACCTTGCGTAATCCGGAACGCAATCAAGGTCTCGATATTCCAGGCTACGACGCATAATAGCGACGAGAGTGTAAAACCCATCAATGCCAGGACAAACAGCCTCTTATAACTAAGCTGGTCCCCCATGTAGCCTACGATGGGAGCCACAATTCCCGTGGCGAGCAGGTACCCGGCCATCAGCCATTGGGTGGTGCTCAGCGTGGCATCGAACTGCTCCATCACGACCGGAAAGGCCACGTTGATGGTGGTGATGCTGAGCACCGCCAGAAAGTTACCGAAAAAGATAGCGCTCATAATAAGCCAAAATGAAGATTTATCTTGTGTATTCACATGAAGCCTCCTAAACAAAGTAACCCCGCCCGGATCTGATTAACAGAGCTGGAGGCGGGATTCGAAGAGTACAGTCCTAGGGTTATGGAAATAATTTTTTGCCAAGCAATCGCAGTAAAATATACAGGTTATCCGCCTCATCCTCATCCAGCTGCTTGAAGGATTCCATGACGGCATAATCCCCCTCGCTGCGCGCATCGAGCACAAGCTGCCGGCCTTCTGCCGTAAGATTGACATAATGGCTTCGTCCATCACTGGGATTGGGCGTTCGAACCACCAATCCTCGTTGTCCCAGAGCGTCCACCAAATACGTGATTGTTGCAGCCTTAAGCTCCATATGCTCAGCCAACCGGTTGGGAAGCAGCGGACCCTGCTGCTCGATCAAACTTAAAATCTTATATTGATTCATCGTTAAATCGTTCTTTCTCAAGTGATTCAAAAAAGATACGACGCGATGCCTCGTCATTTTATCCGATAACTCACGGTACATATCCATGAGTCTCTCCACGCTTGCTTCTCTTCCGTTCTCCAGAGCATTTCACCTCGATCTTATTTTAGTTCAATGATTCTAACTTGTAAACACCATTTTCATGTTTTCATTTCCGGATTCCCTGCTTAATTCATGATTTATCGTTGAATTACTTAGATGTTTCAAAGTTTATTACAAGGAATTCTGCTGCTTTAATCCATAAAGAAAAAACCTTTCAAAAACCTCCCCTCAAGGTAGTCCTTCAAAATGATTCACCTAATCTAAATCCTCCGTTATACAAAAAAGAGTCCCGGTA
The DNA here is from genome assembly GCF_037976825.1 of Paenibacillus sp. FSL K6-1330. Classification (NCBI taxonomy): domain Bacteria; kingdom Bacillati; phylum Bacillota; class Bacilli; order Caryophanales; family Paenibacillaceae; genus Paenibacillus; species Paenibacillus sp. FSL K6-1330. The sequence continues at coordinate 800,719 of NZ_CP150269.1, read as the reverse complement.
AGCAGCATATGCCTTCGGAACCCTTATATTATGGCTAATCCTCATCGTCTGCAAACAATTCATGAAGCATCGCTTCCCGGCGATTCACAAATTCCTTCGTAATCATGTAATGATCCGTTTCCTCCAAGCTCGACTCTTCCACCCCTTCGGAAGTCAGCTTGTAGATGACGGAATCCGGATAGGCCATAACAATCGGCGAATGCGTGGAAATAATAAACTGCGAGTCTTCCTGGACCAGGTCATGGATGCGTCTGAGCAGCGCCATTTGGCGAAACGGGGACAACGCCGCTTCCGGCTCGTCCATGATATAAAGCCCCTTGCCGCCGAAGCGGTGCAGAAACGTCGCAAAGAAGGATTCCCCATGGGATTGATGATGCAGCGACTTTCCGCCATAGGACTGCCAAAGCCCCAGCGAATCGACCTCGGAGGCCACATTATAATAGCTTTCCGCCCTGAAAAAGAAGCCGTCCCGCGGCTTCCGGACTCCTCGAACCGTACGGATATATTGATACAGCACAGAATGCGTCTCCGCCGTAGAAAAAGAGAAATTGATGGTGCCTCCTTCCGGATTAAACCCGAGGGCCGCGGCAATCGCCTCCAGCAGCGTGGATTTGCCCATACCATTCTCGCCCACGATATAAGTGACCTTCGGATGAAAATGGAGCCCGTCCAAAGCCGCAACAGCCGGCAAATTAAAAGGATATTCATGAAATGACGGGACACGGTCCCTCATTAACACAACGCTTCGCAGATAGGCAAGCATAGCAGCGTTATCCAAGCGCTTTCCCTCCTTGATTGTGAAGCCTGTAATTACTAGTCTACTATATATCATTCCAGCATTGGTTCCAATTAGGACCAGAGCTCCTATATCTGAGCATAAGCATAGGACGTTTCCCTGAAGATTGAATACGAGCAGCCTGTTTGTGCCTACGCGTAAACAGAAGGGCATTCCCTGGAGTTGTTTGTTGCCTCATCGATACTCAAAAAATGCGCCATCACAGGGCTCATTGGCACCTGGCATGACGCACTTTTTTATACGATATCGAATGCTGTTGCTCCGATATGCTATTCGCTTACGATAAATTGATAGAGCTCCTCGACCTTCTCTTCCGTCAGATCGCCACTGTTATCGAATACCTTAATGGACGTCTGAGGAATGTCCCAGTTCACTTCCGGAACGAAATCGACGCGCTTCTTGAAGTCGTCCCAATGATCCAGTTTCCACTGATCCCGCTCGGTCTGTCGGTCAACGATCCGTTCCTTCTGCAAATCCATGTCTTTGAGGGCGACCACGATGACCTTCACGTCAACGTCGCTCTTTGTTAATCCAGCCGATGCGATGACTTCTTCAATCCATTCGCGATTCTTGAGCTCGGCGGTAAACGGAGAAATCATAAAGACATTTTGTCCGGCACCCAGGTTCTCGATGCAAATGTCCTTGGTCGTGTCATATTCCAGATCACGCAGGTTCTCTTTATAAAAGGAAGAGTCGCGATCGTTCGGATCCAGTCCGTTACTTTCCAGGAATTTTTCAACAAAGCGTCCCCCCACCGTATCGCGATCGAGAAATGCAGCCGGTATACGGACTGCAAGCTTCTTGGCTACGGTTGTCTTGCCTGTACCGGCCACGCCGACAAAAAACACTAGCTTTTGCAAATGGTATCCCTCCATATGATCTCTATCGGTTTTATATCCCTGTCGTTCACTCGGGCATTCTTAAACACGTTCTGCCCGGTAACGGGTTTCTTCAATTAACTCCTCCATTGCGGAGGCCAAACGTTCCTGAAGCACTTCCGCTACATCGAATCCGCCATCTTCAGTACGTGCCACTTGGGCATCCACCGCGTACACGCCTCCTAGAATATGACGGGCTCCGATCGAAGAAAGCACGGGCTTAAGCGAATAATCAATCGCCAGCAGATGCGCGAGACTGCCGCCGATGAACATCGGAAGCACGATTTTGCCGGCCAATCCTTTTTGCGGAATCAGGTCTAAAAATGTTTTCAGAACGCCCGTAAACGAAGCTTTATAAACCGGACTTGCCACAATCACTGCATCAGCCTCGGCCACAAGCCCGTTCGCTTTGACAATATGTTCACTCTCAAACTTGGTATGAATCAAATCCTCAGGCGGGAGCCCGGCCACATCGATCCGGCTAACCTCGAAATTCGCAGCAGTCAATGCCTGCTCCGCATACTCCATAATCGCATTCAATCGGGATCCGGCTGTGGGACTCCCATTAATAATAACAGCTTTCGCCATAATCATTCACCTCGGCTTATCTTATAGTGTCGCCATCCATTCATACGATCGCTATGTAAGATCCTCTCGACTTAAAGTCAGACGGCCATAGCCAACATTTCAGAAAAGGAGGACTTTACAAAGAACCGCAAAGTCTTCCATAAGCAGTCGCTCTTAAATCCGACGTTTACCAATATAAATCAGAGCAAATTTGTCAGAATTAATATCATCGTATCAATGTGTCCGCGCTTTTGTCAATGCAGCAGCACCGGCAATTGAACCTTGGCATTTCGCGAACCACTACGCTCATTTCCTCCCCAAACTTCCTGGGTAATGTGATGATCCCGTTCATATACTTCATAGCGATGCAGCGAAAGCGGCGCTGGATCGCTATTCCGCGATCAATTCCTCGCCACTCTTCTTCATCCATTCCCAAAAGCGCGGACACGTAAAAGCACGACCTTTCACCTATTCTGTTCACAAACGGCACCCCGGACTAGGCGAATGCATAGAGATAAAGCATCGACGTTCAACGATAACAACCTAAAAGGAGGAATGAAATGAATCCCCATCAACCCATTCCCTACGTTGGCTCCAAAACAGAATGCAAGGAACAGCCCCTCGCTTTCCCTCCACAGCATCAAAACTGCCAGCCGGGCCTCGAGTGTCTAATGTCTCCGCGTCCGATCAGCGAAGATCCCGCGTATCGGGGCAGCGGTAAACTGGATGGCAAAATCGCTATTGTGACTGGGGGAGACAGCGGTATCGGCAAAGCGGCCGCCATTGCCTTCGCCAAGGAAGGTGCCGATCTGGTCATCCCATACTTATATGAGACTTCGGATGCGGAGGTGACGAAACAACGGATTGAATCGTTCGGCAGACGATGCCTCTTAATGAAGATTGATCTGCGATACAAAAAAAACTGCGAAGCCGTGGTTAACGAAACGATAGCCTGCTTCGGCAAGCTGGATGTTCTCGTGAACAACCATGGCGTCCAGTATGTGCAGCGCAGCATCTTGGACATCACGGAAGAACAGCTCCATCACACCTATCAAACGAATATCTTTCCCTTCTTCTTCATGATCCAGGCCGCGCTGCCCCACATGAAATCCGGGGCGTCGATCATCAACACGGCCTCCATTACCGCCTATGACGGTTTAAAGGAGCTCATCGACTATTCCTCAACCAAAGGCGCCATTGTTTCCCTTACCCGATCCCTGGCCCTTTCGCTGGTCGATCAAGGCATCCGCGTCAATTCCGTCGCTCCCGGCTCAGTCTGGACGCCGCTCATCCCATCCAGCTTCTCCGCTGAAGAGGTCGCCGTATTCGGAACGAAATCACCGATGAAGCGGGCCGCACAGCCCTACGAGCTGGCACCCGCCTATGTTTACCTGGCGTCATCCATCTGCTCATCTTTTGTCACGGGTCAGGCTATTCACGTCAACGGAGGGCAGATGGTAACCAGCTAGCATGGATGTCGCAAGCATCTGAGAATTCTATGAATAACGAGCAGAGGATGTGTACAATGAACACCGAAATTCCCAAACGGTCTGCCCGGATGGACATGGGGTTTTATGCATTAAACAAGCTCGCCAGTGCCGGCATCGTTGTGCTGCTGCTGAGCCTGCTTGATTGGGTGTGGCCTTCCAGCGCTGATCAAGCTTCGGAATGGTTAGGCCTCTATATGCCGCAAGAGCACTGGGTATACGGTTACGCGCTGACCGCGTCTCTTGCAGCGGATGCCATTCTCTCGTTCCTGCCTTCCCTGCATAAGGGTAAACAAGCCGCCGTGTACGGAGCGGTCGGTTTTCTGTTCTTCGCCTTATCCACAGGCGGGAATCCGGAGCAGCTCTGGCTTCGCGCAGCAGCGGGAGCCTTGACACTGCTGCTCTTCTTGTGGGGAAAGCATACGTTCTCCAGCAATTCTCTGGCCACCCCGTTCTTTGCCTTGGCCGTTCCCCTCTTGTGCTGGGTGATCTGATTCAAGTGCCCATAGCTTTCTTCCATGCAAAAAGGGCCCTCCGAGGGCCCTTCCCTTGTTCTTCGCTTCAAAGTGCTGCGATGACATCCCCGGCGATGACCGAGGCAGGATGTCCCCGGTGCCGCGCGGCTCGCTCGCCGGCACGGCCGTGCAGCCACACGCCAAGCGCGGCTGCAGACGGACCGGCATATCCTTGCGCCAGCAGGCTGGCAATGATGCCGGTCAGCACGTCCCCGGTGCCTCCGGTCGCCATGCCGGAGGTGCCGGTTGGGTTGATGTAGGCTTGTCCGTCCGGCGAAGCCACGACGGTATGCGCCCCCTTGAGCACGAGGGTAACCCCGTGCTCGGTCGCAAACCCTGCGGCGGCACCGATCCGGTCCTGCTGCAGCTCGGCGGTAGGGATATCCAGCATCCGGGACATCTCCCCCGGATGTGGGGTCAGCACCGTTGCCGCACCGCGCGGCTCCCAGGCGCTGAAATCACCGGCTGCGGACAGCATATTCAGCGCATCGGCATCCACCACTAGCGGCCCTTCCCATTCTTCCCACAAACGGCGGAGCCACCTGGCATCTCCGTCAAAGCGGCCAAGCCCCGGACCTACGGCCAGCACATCGCGGGTTTTGGCGAGTTCCAGCACCCGTTCCGCAGAGGCCTCATTCCAGTAGCCACCGCTCTCTTCGCCTGTGGCGGGTGCGAGCATCACCTCGGGTGCAGCTCCGCTCAGCGGCAGCACCAGGCTTGCAGGGAGCGCCCAGGTCACCAGGCCGCAGCCCGCGCGAAGCGCTGCCCGGGAAGCGAGCAGGCCTGCGCCGCTCATCGTACGGCTTCCCCCTACGGTCAGGACGTGACCGTAGGTGCCCTTATGCCCGTCCGGCGAGCGGTAGCGGGACACGTCCGCGCCCAACTCGGTCCGAAGCACATGCGGGGTGAGCAGATGCGTGCTGACGCCCTGCTCCCGGCACAGCGATGCCGGAATGCCGATGGAGCGGACCACCACCCGGCCTGCCGCTTCGGCGCCGGGGTACTGCACCAGGCCTCGCTTCAAGAAGGCGAGGCATACCGTCACCGCGGCCGAGATGCACGGCTCGTGCCGCGCGCCGGTATCGGCGTCCAGTCCGCTCGGAATATCCGCGGACACAATTGGCAGGCCGCTGTCATTGGCGGCCTGGATCAGCGCGGCGTAAGCGCCGCGGGGCGCGCCGGTCGCGCCCGTGCCGAGCAGCGCGTCCACGATGCCGGTGTACGCGCCGTAGTCCACGGCTTCACGGCCGTGGACCAGAGCCGGGATGCCGAGCGCTGCCGCGGCATCCCGCTGCACCGCCGCCTCGCCGGTAAGCGCGGACGGCTCGGCGGCATAGAGCAGCGTGACGCGTATGCCGGCGTCACGCAAATGCCGAGCGGCGACCACCCCGTCGCCGCCGTTATTGCCCTTGCCCACCAGAATGAGCCAGTGCTGCTGCGCCGCGAGCGCGGTGGGCAATCGAGCCTCTCCGTCGATGACAGGCGACGGGCGGCTCATCACCAGAGCATGATCATTCCCGGTAGGAGCCTCCGCCACTTCCGAATGCTCCGGTAATGAGAGCCGTTCTTGCCACCCATCATCCCGTATGAATGACCGAGACTTTCCTGCGGTCACAGCACCTGCAGTGTAAAGGGAGCAGCTCACTCTATCACGCTCTAGGCACAGCTTCAGAACTTCCTCGGCAATCGCCTTACCCGCATTCTCCATCAGCGCAATCGCCGGAATACCAATTCGATGAATCGTATGGTTGTCGAGTGCCCTCATCTGTTCAGACGTTACAACATACATCCAAGCTCCCCCCTTTGCTTCGATATATCCTACACAAACGTTCCGTCGACTCAGGATGTCCCTCTATTAATAAGCAACAGTAAAACGGGACTGAATAAACTGCGGATCATCCAGCTCGTCGATCACGGCTACCGCGAAATCTTCAACCGAAATTCGGCTGCTTCCACTATCATCGGTCACCAGGCGATCCATGCCGATCCGGAACTGTCCGGTGCGTTTCCCCGGCTCGATGATCGCCGCCGGACTGACATACGTCCATTCCAGATCGCTTTCCTTATACAGGTCGTAAGCATCCGCATGCGCACGGGCAAGCGGCCTGATCTCCTCCGGAAATTCCGGGGTGTCCATAAGCGGTACGCCGCTATCGGCAATCAAGCTGCCAGCACCGCCAACGATCAATAGACGGGTAACGCCGCCGCGTCTCGTTCCCTCTACAATCGTGCGTGCGGCTGCAACGAGCTCCTCTTCCTGGCCGAACTTCGGACCAAAAGCGCTAATGACAGCATCATGCCCTTGAATCGCCTCTTCTAATGATGAAGGGTCCATGACATCCGCTTTGACTTTCTTTAATCGTTCATGCTCTGAATCCAATCGATCCGGATTACGCAATACCGCCATGACTTCGTGCCCCCGGCGCAGCGCTTCCTCCGTAATTCGTCTCCCGATCGTTCCGCTTGCTCCAATTAATGCTACCTTCATGTTCATCGCTCCTTCGCTTAGAAATTATACTATATCACCCCTGGTGATGAATGGCTCTTTACTGAATCTTAAGTAGTATTATAAACACCTAGTGCCAACTATAGCCGTTCCGGGCTGTCGCACCTCCTATTTACTTATCCCCTTACAGACCTCTTCAAACTCCACTCGTTCATTTTTCCTCAAAACAATAGATCTTTAGACCTATGTATCACAATATTATTTTCACCGATAGAATACATAGATGCATTTTTATGAATGTATATATATTGCATAATGACTTAATTCGCATTACTAAGGTCGTGTGTTTGCTGGAATTTGTCGTTTTTCTATGACGTTATCGTAATGTAAAGGAGATTATCCATACAATGAAAATAAAATACGTCCACTTGCTGGCCCTCTGTCTCGCAAGCAGTCTACTGCTAAGCAGCTTCTCCCTTCAGCCTGATGCGGCTGCAGCCGAATCCCGCCAGAAGGCAACCTGGTTCTGGGATACCCCGCAGATTCAAGATTCGGCTGATGACATTCTGAATTTCGCCACCAGTCAAGGCGTCAATGTGCTCTATCTGCAGATGAACCGTGATGTTCGGCCCGAATATTATCGCAGCTTTATCCGCCAAGCAGGTGAACAGGGGATCGAGGTTCATGCCCTTGGCGGCGCGCCTAACTGGGCGCTGGAAACGGAGCGTCATCGATTAGAAACTTTCATTCAATGGACCGCTGCATATCAGGCTTCCGCTGCTCCGAATGAGCGCTTCACCGGCATTCATGTCGATATCGAACCACATGTGCTGGCCGAGTGGAAAACAAACCAGCCCTCCTTGGTAAAGCAATGGCAAGCGAGCGTCCGCTATCTGGTCCATGAAGCGCACACAATGAATCTACCCATCGGTTCTGACATGACATTCTGGCTGCATGGCTACCAGCTGCCGGATCAGTCGATGTCGATCAGTCGGTGGATGATCCAGCAGTTCGACCAGGTTGTCATTATGGCCTATCGTGATCAGGCAGATAACATTTACAGCGTCGCTGCTGCCGAGCTTAAGGAAGCCGATGAACTTGGCAAGGAAGCCCTGATTGCCGTAGAGACCAAATCGAGCAATGAGGGAGCTTATATTACCTTTTTTGAGGAAGGCACGTCCTATATGGAAGAGCAGTTGTCCAAAGTATGTATCAAAGCGGAGAAGCACCCTTCGTTCTCCGGGTTCGCCATTCATGACTACAGGTACTGGAAGGCATTACATGACTCCGATCGATAACATCGCGATTATTTCATAATAGGAATAAAAAAGATGGCGTTTCAAGAGGGTGTTTCCTCTGGCGCCATCTTTATATTTTTAGATGAAGGAACTCATCCTCTCCACCCGGGTAAAGGCCTGATCGCTCTTAAACCGTCAACATGAGAAGCAGTACATAACCGACCGTCAATTTCGCGCGTTGCAGCGGCGCTTTTTTTACCTGCACTTCCATCACCCCGGCCCCTCCCTCTCTTTCGATGCTACCGTCTTATTCATATACTATATGCGGCTCGGTCTCTTATGTTGCCTTGAGGAAAAATTGTTTGCCAAGAAAAAAACGATTAGCCGTGTAAACAGTAGAATACGATTTAAGCTTCCTGCATAGGAAGCAGAACCCGAGCTGTAATGCAGCTCATTCACGATCAGGATAGCGCTTCAAGACGTCCTGCAAATATTGTTCTGCTTCCATTACAAGCTGACGCTCTCCAGCGTTCCATTGATCCCGATTTCTATCGACCGCTAAGAAGGCAGCATGAATCTGTTCATCGCCATGTGTCACACGTTGAACCATCCGATGCCATTCTTGGGCCAAGGTCCTGGTTAAACGGGACTCGACGGGAACGTTTGAGGCCTTATAAGCTGCAGCTTGCAGCGATATTTTTCGGAACGTATTGTAAAAATCCAATGCCGCCTGCTCAGAGTTAAATACTTTTTGAAATAGCCGCGAGTCTTCCTCCGAAAATTCGTATTCTTTCCAAGCCGACATATCGACCTCATTCAACGAACGCATGAGATGGGCTAACAGCTCCCAGGGTACGTTGTACCCTTCTTTCATCATTTCCTTTGCGACATGCAATCCGTCAAGCTTGGCTTGAATGCTCTCTTTCTGTGAATAAAGGACTGACTCCTGATAATCTAAAATGGTCTCGATATCCTGCTCCCCCGTGCCCACGATCAATTGTTCTTTGATCTTGCTTAAAGAGAAACCGATGGCTCTATAGAACATAATCTGTTCAAGTACATACAGCTGCTTATCATAATATACTCTATGTCCCAGCTCATCTCGCTCCGCCTTAAGAATTCCTTCATTATCGTAATACTGAATGGTTCGCGGAGTTATTCCCGACAATTGACTGATTTCTTTTACGGAATATTTTCTTCCCATGAACCCATCCCTTCCCGTCCCTTACTCGATTTTTGCTAAAAAAGCTTCTATCGTTTCCAGTAACTCTTTAGGGTATTCCCCGTTAATTGCATGCGAGGCATCTTCAAATACGACCATCTCGCTATTAGGGTCTTTCAGGGAATCCATCCCCGTTTGATACGACTTTTCAGCATGGTGCATCGTCGATTGTCCAGCTAAAATACCGAGCACCGGTATCGTCAGCTCAGCTAATCGTTCAGGCTTGATGGCTTCCGGCATGGGCAGCTTGCTCTTGAATGTCCGCATACCGGTTTCGATTAATTTGGCGGTCGGGTCGCTGTCATCAACTTCAGCCCCGCCGGATATATAGCTGAGCATTTTCTCCCGGATCGGTTTGGGCACCATGGGCACAGACGCCGGAATGGATACCAGTATCATTTTCAGTGGAATGGGGCCAAACACATAGACAGGGTCCAGCAATATGAGCGATTGAATCTTCTCAGGATGCTTGAGCGCCACATTTGCCGCACTCCACCCGCCGAACGACAGCCCTAACAGGTGGATCTCTGATTCCGGCAGCTGATCCAGCACTTGCCCTAACCATGCTGCTTGGTCCGCAGCAGTTTCAATCCGTCTGGTTTCTGTGCTTAAACCCGGCTCTCCTATCAAATCAAGGGTATATACAGGCCGGTGTTCTAAAAAACCGCTTAGATTGGCCTCCCACATGGGTGTAGCAGATCCTTTTCCGGGAAGCAGTAACAAGGGTGTTTTATACGGTGTATCGCTCTCCCGGAACTTGTAGAGCTGCACCACGCCAAAATCGGTATTAACCTTAATCGATTCAACCGGTTCTGGTAAGTGATTCATCGCCTCATCATAAGCCACCGCATATTCCTTCTGCCCATCCTCTGTAATAAAACCGCTTAACGACCCCTCATCTCTGAATAGAAAGCCTATTACCGTCAGTATAGCTAGTATCGCAATGAGAATGCTACCTAAGATCACCCATCCTTTTTTTCGTTTCACTTCAATCCCCTCCTAAGATGACTATAGGATATGACGTAACGTTATACGCAACCCCCTATGCTCTCCCTAGCTGCCTGTTACCGAATCGGCTTGAAATCCCTCCCTTGTTGTGCAATAGTGAAAGGTAGAATATTGAAGGAGGGGTCCGCTTGTCCCTTACGGAATGGATGGTTGATATCTTGGGCTCACTGGACACGCTCGTGGCCGTGCTTCTTGCCACTGCAATATTTTCGGGCCTGTACATATACAGTGCATCCCGGCTATTGGGTGCACGGAAGGATTCACTCGCTCGCATTCGTCAATCCTTGACGATTTATACCAGACTGGCCGGACCACTGGGAACCCTCATCAATCGACCGACCCGAACGGCTGTCCCCGACGACCTGTTGATCCGGCTTCTGCAGGAATGCAAATCCGCTGACCTGTTGACGCGGGAGCTCCACGAACAGATTGATACCTTTCTTAGCGATCGTGATGAATCCAGATTAACAACGCTTCACAAGCTGCTGGACCGCGAGATCAACAGACTTATGAAGGAGCGCGACGAACTGGTTGGGCGGCTCGAGAAACCCGGTTGGGGTATGGGATTGTGGCTGCTCTTGAAACCTGCCGTACCTGCCCTTTCACTGGGTGCCGCGATCCTATGGACGACGATTCTCGTCCAGGAACTAAGGCAATCCCCTGCCTGGACAAACCCCGAGGTATGGTGCTTATGGCTCTCCAACATGATTGCCACAATCTCCTTCTACCGACTATTGATGGATTCCAGAAGAAGAACGCATGGTGTGATCTATACCATACTGCATCTGCTGATTGTAGCTTCAGCCCTGTTTAATCTGATCTGGAACGAGGCCTCACCATACGTTTTGGCTACCCAATGCTTGCTGTATCTGGCGGGTTTCCGGGTTACAGCCACCCGTAAGCGCCGTGAACGGCCCTATGCCGGACACCCGGAACTAATGGAACAATTCCTTCATCCTACGGGAGAGAGTGCCCCTCTTAATGAGACGGGAGGTTCCTGCGATCCAGAGATCACTAACAGCCCTCTGCGATCCAGATAAGGTAACAACGACATGAATATTACGAGATACAGCCCGTGCCGAATTCAACGGCCGGGCTGTTATTATATCTTCGCAATCCTTGTGCGGCAGGCAGTCATTACCCGATATTACGCTCTTACCTACCACAATCCTGGATCCCTGGGTTCATACAAAAAAAAGAATTCCCGTATGATTACCGAAGCACACTCCTATAGTCTACATCGGTTAACACTCAGGGTGTTCCCCAAAGGCTACTGGGTAAAGTGTGCTTATGGCATCTAAGGGAATTCTTCTCTCGGTACTCGATAACCCTTTAGGGATCATCTTGCATTCGTTCTTCGTTGTTGGCCGGCTGCCCGGGACGGTCCTGACGTCTTGACCGCTCCGGAGGCCGTATTCTCGAAACGCTTGCGCTCCGTTCGTTCCATCTGAACGATTTGACCCTCATGCACTACAATTTGCAGCGAACCGAATTCCATGTCGTTCAGCAGGCTGGCTATGCGTTCGAGCCACATTTCATCCACTTTTAAAGGTTTAGCCATGGATACGCCTCCTCACCGGGCAAAGCCCAAATATATTACTCATCCCCACAAGTCGAAGTGACATTTTACCTGCACGCGTGCATTATTCATTCTTTTCCAACCTACATAGTATGAATTAACATTAGCATGGGTTGGAAACCACTGTCAATGGGCATTTTTTCGCGTAAACCAATTTTTCAGCAGCAGGGTTACGACGGCTAATAACAGCAATAATGAGGCCACCGCGAACGATGCCGAAAACTGATACTCATTGTACAAAATTTCGACATGAAGGGGCAGCGTATTGGTCTCGCCGCGGATATGGCCGGATACAACGGACACGGCCCCAAACTCGCCCATGGCTCTGGCGTTACACAATATGATGCCGTACAATAACCCCCACTTAATATTGGGCAGGGTGACCCTCCAGAATATTTGCCAGCCCTTGGCGCCCAGCGTTACTGCCGCCTCCTCTTCCTCCGTCCCTTGGTCTTCCATCAGCGGGATCAGTTCCTTTGCCACAAAGGGAAACGTGACAAATAATGTAGCCAGAACAATGCCGGGCACGGCAAAAATAATCTTGATATCATGGCTTTCAAGCCAAGGGCCAAACCATCCCTGCCGCCCGAAGATCAGCACGAAGATTAAACCTCCGATCACAGGAGATACCGCAAACGGCAGATCCAGCAGCGTAATCAACAGATTTTTGCCTTTAAATCGAAACTTCGTTATGGTCCATGCTGCAATAACGCCGAATATCGAATTCAGCGGTACTGCAATTGCCGCCACCAGTAAAGTCAGCTGAAGCGCAGAAAGAGCATCAGGATCGGATAAGGCGGCTACATAGACCTCCCAGCCCTTCTTAAGCGCCTCGGACATCACCGTAATCAGAGGCAGCACAATAAGCCACAGCAGCACAAGCCCAGCCAAGCTTATGAATGTCCATTTCACCCACGGCTTCTCCGCTGCCGCCGGAGAGGACGGCGTGTTTCGTTTCGCTGCAGGAACGGCAGGTACAGTTCCAGCCATTAGTATCCCCTCCTTAACGGGCGGTTTTTCGTGTCCAATGTTGTAGTATATTGATGCCAAGCAGCAGTGCGAAAGAGATGAGCAGCAAGATCAAGGCAACCGCCGTCGCGCCGGCATAATCAAACTGCTCCAGCTTCGTCATGATTAACAGCGGCGCAATCTCCGTCTTCATCGGCATATTCCCCGATATGAAAACCACGGAGCCATATTCACCGATGCCCCTGGCAAAAGCAAGCGCAAATCCGGTCAGCAGCGGCGGAATCAAGGTCGGCAGAATGATGGTGCAAAACGTGCGCCATCGGCGTGCCCCGAGCGTTGCAGCCGCCTCTTCCGTATCCCGCTCCGCGTCCTCCAGCACCGGCTGTACCGTCCGCACAACGAACGGTATGCCGATGAACATGAGGGCCAGCGTGATGCCTAAGGGAGAAAATGCCGCCTTGATCCCCAGCGGCTCCAGCAGCGATCCAATCCAGCCGTTAGCGGAATAGATCGCGGTTAAAGCCACCCCCGCTACTGCCGTTGGCAGGGCGAAGGGCAAATCGATCAGGGCATCCCACAATTTTTTGCCGGGGAAATCATACCGCACCAGCACCCAAGCCAGCAGCAGCCCCAATATCGTATCCGCGAATGCGGCCAGCGCCGCTGTCGTCAGACTAACCCGGTAGGAGGCCAGTACCCTCGGATCGGTTGCAACCGACCAGAACTTCTCCCAGGTTAGTCCGGTTTGATTGAGAAGCAGCGCCGACAGCGGCACGAGCACAACCAAGCTCATATAAAGGACGGTCAGTCCCATGCCGATTCCAAAACCCGGGAGTACGCTGCGATTGTTTCTGCTTTGCTTCTGTACGGGGAGTACTGCCATATCCACTCATCCTTTCCTGCCTTCGGCGGTTATGCCGATCAGCTGCCTGGCACGTAAATCTGATTAAAGATGCCGCCGTCATTGAAATGCTTCGTTTGTGTCTCTTCCCATGTTCCAAACACATCCTTGAGCGTAAACAACTCGATAGCCGGGAATTTCTCCTTGTACTTGTCAGCCACGCTGGCAAGCGTTGGACGGTAGTAGTTCTCAGCCGCAATCGTCTGCCCCTCTTCACTGTAGAGATATTGCAGGTAGGCTTCCGCTACCTCGCGGGTCCCACGTTTGTCAACGTTCTTATCCACGACGGCAACCGGAGGCTCCGCCAAAATACTGACGGACGGATTCACGATCTCGAATTTGTCGGGTCCCAGCTCGTTAATCGAGAGATAAGCTTCATTCTCCCAAGCCAACAGCACGTCCCCGATTCCGCGCTCTACAAAAGTGGTTGTCGCACCGCGGGCTCCGCTGTCCAGCACCGGTACGTGGGTGAACAGCTCTTTCACAAATTCCTGTGCCTTCGCTTCATCGTTATTGTTAACCTTGAGTGCGTACCCCCACGCCGCCAGGTAGTTCCACCGAGCACCGCCGGAGGTCTGTGGGTTCGGCGTGATCACCTCCACGCCCTCCTTGATCAGGTCCGGCCAATCCTTGATGCCTTTCGGGTTGCCTTTGCGGACGAGGAAAACGATGGTTGAGGTATAAGGCGCACTGTTATGCTCAAACTTGCTCTCCCAGCCTTCATTGATCAATCCGGCCTGACGGATCGCATCGATATCGTATCCGAGGGCCAGTGTCACCACATCCGCCTCCAAACCGTCGATAACCGAACGGCTTTGCTTGCCTGAACCCCCGTGCGATTGCTTAAATGTTACTTTCTGGCCTTGTTCCTTCTCCCAATGCGCCGCGAATGCTTTATTGTATTGGTCATATAACTCTCGGGTCGGATCGTAAGAAACATTGAGCAGTTCCACGCTCGGCTTGCTTGAACCCGAAGCAGGCGCGTCTCCATTGGCGGTTGCGACTGTCTCTGTTTTCTCTGCACCGCAAGCTGTAAGTGCCGCCGTCAGCATCACTGTTAATCCGATGAGAACCCCTTGCTTCAACACCTTTTTCATATGGATCACTCCCCCTATTATTCTCTACTAAACAGGCCGTATGGCAAAAAAAGACGGAGGAAAGCTCATCAGAACAGAGTCAAGCCGGTTTGCAACCGTGCCTGCTCTTAGTCTTCGAGCGTTCCTCCGTCGATACGGTGAGAACAATACATTATAATTCCTACCTGTTTAGTATGTTATGTTGCTATTGTAATAAGTCCCTCTCCTGCTGTCAAACCTTTTTTCAAAAAATTTCAAGTTTAGGACCACACGGACCATAGAACCATTTTTGGTGCAACGAACGCAGTCACGACGCGGACTTCCATTTACTGATGGTTGTATGAACCCGCTTCCAACCTTATAATTCTACCCCAAAGGGAGTTGATCACCATAACAAAGCCAAATCGAAAAATAATTTCTGCTCTTTTCCTTAGTATTCTTCTGTTCATGCCTGTATTTGCCCAAACGACGGAGGCAGCTCCGGTGTTAAAGCCTGGCAATGAAAACGGGGATGTCTGGGAGCTTCAATATCGCCTGAAAACGCTGGACTTCTACACGCAGCCGCTGGATGGCAAATATGGCGCAAACACGAAAACAGCCGTTACCCGTTTCCAAAAAGAATACGGTGTGCCAGCCGATGGAGTTACCGGCGCACAAACCTGGAGACAGCTGAAAAAATATACGTTAAATCAATCCGAAATGGATGTCATGGCCAGAGTCATTTATAGCGAAGCCCGCGGTGAGCCTTACAAAGGACAAGTTGCCGTCGGGGCTGTTGTCATGAACCGCATTCAATCCAGCGAATTTCCGAATGATATTCGGGGCGTCGTCTTTCAAAAAGGGGCCTTTACAGCCGTAGATGACGGACAATACTGGTTGACTCCGAACCGGGCTGCCTATCTTGCCGCATTGGATGCCGTTCGCGGCTGGGATCCGACTTATGAATCCCTTTATTATTTCAATCCGAAAACAGCAACCAGCCAATGGATCTGGTCCAGACCGCAAGTGCTGCAGATCGGCAATCATATCTTTGCGCATTAATGATTCATGGAATGAATCTTTAAACCAATGAATTCCTATAACCTTGCAGCCAGCTTCCTCGCTAGTTGGAGATTGAACACCGCGTTCTAGTCAGTGCTACCGGCAGAACGCTTAACAAAAGAAGCAGCTCAAGTCCCATTTTCGGGTCTTCGAGCTGCTTCTTCTTTATATACGTTAACGTTTATTAGCTTTCGCCTTCTCCACGGGACAGATGCATACCGGGCGCGTCACTTCTAGTGTATAACCCGTAGAAACCAGGTTGCCCGTGTCCGGATCGATCCGATAACTTGCGATCAAACCATTGTCCTGATTCGCCGTCAGCAGGAAGCCGTCCGGCATGATATTGAAGTGGCGCGGCGTTTTACCACCGGAAGACACCCAGTTGACGGCACGGAGCATACCGGTCTCCTGGTCGATTACATATTGAACGATGCTGTCATGGCCCCGGTTGGAGGCGTACAGATAACGCCCGCATGGAGATACCAGCAGATGGGCAGATGTGTTGTTATCCATCACGACGTCTTCTGGTAAGGTCGATATATGCTGCAATATTTTCAAATCCCCAAATGTTCCATCGTTTGCATATGCCGTTACCGTACTGTTCAGTTCATTCGTGCCATACACCCACTTGCCTGATGGATGAAAAGACACATGCCTCGGGCCCGAGCCTGGCGGCAAACTGATCTCGCGGTGGGTCACCAGCTTGCCTTCCTCCAGCCGATACAGGTTCACATCATCCATGCCCAGGTCACTGACCACGATATACTTGCTGACGGGGTCTTCAAATATTGAATGCGGATGAGCTTCGGATTGACGGTCATCGTGAAGGCCGCGTCCGCTGTGCTTGATCTTGGAGGCCAGCTCTCCAACCCGGCCGTCTTCTTCTAATGCCAGCACCGATATATGTCCATCACTATACCCTGTCGTAAGCAGATACTTCCCGTCCGATGTACGGGATACATGACATGCACCGGACGAGCCGGTAGACTGAACGTTCAGCAGCGTTAATTCACCGGTGACCAGATTGGCCGAATAAGCCGACACATCGCTTTCGCCCTTCTCGCTCGCTGCATACAATACAGAGATCGAATCATCGAAATCCAGATAGGTAGGGTTTTCTATTCCAGCCGTACCACCTAAGATACGCAGCTCGCCCGTACCTCGATCCATCGCCCCCCAATGAATTCGATTCTCTTCCTCCGAACCATAGGTTCCTATGTAAAATATCAGTTCCTGTCCTGCTGTCATGTGATCCACTCCTTTGTCTAATGAATGATCCGGTGAACCGGTCTAATTCTTATTATGTATTACCCATCAGGGCTCCGCGCTTACCGCCTTTTTTCAATTCGATCCGGCAAGCCGTCCCGCGTTGCTCTACCAATTATTACTCATAAAGAAATGTATTGCTAGCATTGGTTTTATCATGTACGATTACCACAATTACCACTCTATTCTATCATTCGTTGAAGGAGATGACAGCCAATTGAAGAAAAAAATCAGCCTACTGACGATCGCTTTCCTGTTCTTGCTCGCTACTGCGGCGCAAGCAGCTCCGGCAAAGAATCAAGGGAATATCCGGGTCTACCTCGATAACCAGGAAATCAAATTTCAGGCAGCGCCTATTATGAAGAATGGAGTCACCTTCGTGCAATTCCGCCCTCTGTTCCAGGCCTTGGATTATAAAGTCAATTGGAACAGCACGAATAAACAGGTGACGGGTACATACCTCGATCAGAAGCTGCAGATGACCATCGGACAGAAAACCGCTTATGTCAATGGTGCAAAAACCTCGCTTCAGATTGCCCCATTCACCGATGGCGGCAACACGCTGGTTCCCCTTCGTTTCGTAGCTGAAGCCACCGGACTGCCCGTGAAGTGGGACTCCAAGGCACGTACCATCAAGATCGACCGCGAGGGTTCAATCGATAAAGCCACCGATGAGGTAAAGAAGCTTTACCATACAATTGAAGAAGCTGGAAGTGCCAAGAAACTGGATGCTGTCATGAGCGCCTTCCATCCGAAATCTCCTATTTTTGCGGAAATGCAAGAATATTATCAGAGCCAATTTAAGAACGATCTGCATGTATCTGCTGATGTATGGGAAGTAACGGTAGCCGGAACGTCAATCCATGCCTACACCAGCGTGACCCTCGACCGCACCGGCGGACCTTTTGCTTGGGATGCTACACTCCATTATGAGAATCTCTTGAAGAAAGATGCTTCGGGAGCATGGAAAATCTATGATCTGGTCCATTACGAGACGGAATATTTGGTCGGAGATGAACTGCTGGAAGCTCGTCCAGAAGTGCCGGTAGCGGAACAAACAGCCATCGTGACGACCATTGACACCCAGTCCAAGGGCTTCAATGAGGAGGATGGTCCGCTGCTTATGTCGGTTATTCATCCGGAATCAGCCTACCACGAGATATTCCGAACCAGCATTGCGGAAGGCATCTTTGATGAGGTAAATTTCAACATCAAGTCCGAGGAGATTCGGACGGTCTTTTTCCAAGGGGAAGACGCCGTTGTTTATGCCAAAGAAAGCGATGATGCAGACGGTGAAATCATCCGTTCGACCTCTCTTTACTGGCTCAAGAAAGCCGAAGGCAAATGGCTGATCTATGATGTGCTGGAGCTTGAATAGGTCACTGGCATAACGAATCGTACAAATGAACCGTGAATTTCCCGGCGAGGGAGTTCACGGTTTCTTTTTTTGCTGGCTATAAAACACATCGTTCTTCATTAAATCTTCCTCCCTCTTGGTCTACTTCACCATAGCTGACATATATCATAGTAGTAATCCATAAGAGGAGGGCTTATATGGGTGTTAAATTAATCAAGATCGCCGCTGTATACTTCGTACTGGGGATATTGCTCGGCATGTACATGTCGATCTCCCACAGCTACGATTACGCCTCAGTTCACACACACGTCAACCTTCTGGGCTGGGCATCCCTGGGTCTTGCAGGTGTTATTTATGTTCTGTTCCCCGCAGCCGGAGAATCCACCGCAGGCAAAGTGCATTTCTGGCTGCACAATATCGGTCTGCCTGTCATGATGATCGGTCTCGCACTGCTGGTAAGCGGTATGGAATCGGTAGAGCCGGTCATTGCTGTTGGCGGCGTTCTGGTAACGCTGGGCATTCTGGCTTTCCTATATAATGTGCTTACCCATGTTAAAAGTACGCATAGAAGGAAACGCTGATTTTAGGCTTGGATCCTCAAGGAATCGCCTCTATTTGACGGTTCCTTCTTCATGTTTCATGCGCCTCTTTCATCGGAAGATGGGTCATAGTTACCGACTAATGGGTATAAGTAGATACCTTTCTCTTCGAAGGAGGCATCATAGACATGGAAACAAACTCAGCAATTGAAGTCCAATTTCACTGCCGTCAGTGCCAAGCGGATATCGGGGTTACGTTCAAATCAGAACAGTTCACCACGGTACTCTGCCCGCAGTGCGATTATAGCTATTCACTCATGAGACCAACCATTGGGGAAGAGATCCTGCTAGATTGGGAGAAAGAAGCCGTATTCCAAAAAATCCGCGCGGATCAAACCGAGCATGACAAAATGGAACTGATGCTCCTCGTCATCAAGGTCGTCGAGCTGCTGACTTGGCGGGATGAAGGAAATGGCCATATCCGCGCCATCGAAACGCTTCGTGAGTGGCTGCTGCTTAACGGGGTGCCCAAAGCGCTCATTGAACTCCTGGATGCTAAGGGACCTGAAGGCAGCTCCTCTACCGAGCATAGGGAATCGTGTAATCAATCCCATGATACAAGATATCATAAATGAAAAAAGGAACCGTCCTCCGGCCAACATGGTCGGGGGCGGTTCCTTATTCGCGCCGGCAAAATGACCATCGCATTCGGCGTTGTGGTTATCCTGATGAGCTTTCAGCATCTCTAAATTTATTGAATCGGCACCTCGAATGCCTGCTCCATGACACCAGGGTAGCTGCTTAACGTAAACGTGAGCGGCTGCGGGTAATCCCCGGGTTTAAGGTGGATATACTGTGTGATGAGGCTTACCTCGGTATCCGAAGAGGATCGGGACGAGGAACTGAGCCCCCCAGCATCTTCATTGATCCTATGCTTTTTCCCCTCTCCATCCACAAACTCCGGCTCAATTGACACACTGCCCATATGCCGGTCAGTCTGTTCTTCGTATTCAAATGTCAGGGTATGCCCCGTGTACTCTCCGAACCGAAGGTCGCCGTCCGGTGAACGGATGATCTCTTTCTTATCCGTATCCACCACGAGTTTCATCTTCGAGGGGTCCACCGCCTGGAATCCGCTTGCTTTCAGCGTGATTGATTCTGGCTTCTCCAATATATTGCTGTCGAAGAAGTAAGTCATATCCCCTCCCCCGGCACCGGGTAAGAATGCGGAATCACTGTTCAATCTGATCTTCTCGCCGTTAACCACAGCTTCCAAATATACATCCCATAAGCCGGTTACCTTCATCGTATTACTGGACGGGACGTTCGCTTTCAAGACGATTCCGACAGGAGACAACACAGCTTCTTTCAAATAGAACCTCTGGCTCTCAATCTGCAGCATTTTGTTGAGCGGAACGGTGCTGGTATACTTCTGAACGGTCTCCATATCAACGGATACGTTAATATCGAGCACCTGCTCGTTCTCTGTAGCGGATTCATAAACCGTATTCGTCGAATAGGGGGCGATCCTAAAAGATAACGTCAGTTCCTCAGGTATAAGGTGATTCTCGCCCATCTGAATGTCTGATCGTGAACGGAACAGTTTGCCGGGCTTAATCTCAGTTCCACCAGATGACCCGATACTGTAAGGTAGCGATTCGCTGGATTCCCGGCGCTTCATCTCCACCCTCTTTAAGTCTGCGGGATTCTCCGCATGGTTTTGGACCGTATAGAACACCTCCATCTGCTGGGAGCCTACAAGTATCCCGTTCACCGTTACCGTATAATCCCCCTTGGTCACCGATTGATTCACCGGCTGAATCATGCCGTGTTTGTTGGCTGTATTCAGCGTAATATCTTCTCCGAAATCAAACCCGGTCAATGGCGGATACGGCCCTTGAGCCGCCATTTGCTTTTGAGGATTCACCAGCCCTTCGTTCCCGCTCCATACCACGAACAGCAGCGCAGCCGCTACGGTTACAAGCACGGCAGAGACGGTAGCCATTCGTGCCCGGCCCCGCTGCGTGCGCCGTCCTCTTCGCATCCCGCTTCGCACCGCCGCGTCCAATGCTTCATCGGATACAACAGCTGCGCTGATCTCCGCGTCCCTATTCATCTCCTTCAGCATTCGCTCTTCCTTCTCAAACATGGAATATGGCACCTCCTGGCTCGATTTTTTGCCGAAGCATCTTTAATCCTTGATACAGCCGGGTTTTGACTGTACCCTCCGGAACATCGAGAATCTTGGCGATATCACTAATCGTCATGTCCTGATAATATTTCAAAATCAGCACATGGCGGTATTTAGGCTTCATGCGGCTGAGCCCACGCTCCAGATCCAGCTTGCTATCGCTGACCATCTCGGTAGCCGTCTCCCGGCTGTGAACTTCTTCAACCGGAACCATGCGCTTTTTTCGTTTTTGCTCATCCACGCAGCAGTTAATCAGGATCCGAATGAGCCAAGGAACAAATGCCTCCGGATGCTTCAGCTTCCGGCACTTCATCCAAGCCCGGCATACCGTCTCCTGCAATACCTCCAGTGCGTCACTCTCGTTATGCAAATAACTGTACGCAATTCCGTATAGGCGCCTTCGGTGCTCCGTAACGAGTGCATAGAACGCTTCCTCGTCCCCTCTGCAGGCGGCAGCCGCAAGCTCTTTATTTTCCATCATCCGATTACCCTTCCCCTCCGACCTACCTCGTTTGTATTCATCTCTGTATATAAGACTGCGAAGCGATTCAAACGGTTTTTTTATTTTCCACACAAAAAAAGTCCGCCCTGGCAGGCAGACTTGAACGTATCTCTCGATTAACTTCGTTTTCTGCGTCCTTTAAAAAAGTAATGGTATCCTAGATATCCGATGCCGCATAACAGCAGCATAAGCGCAGAAAGCCAGATGACAGGAAGCAGATATGGCGTGTGCTGACTGGCTACATACAGAAGTACCGCGGAGAAGGCATACATCACCATCAGAAGTACGATGCGTTTGAAAATATCCATGTCGTCCGCCCCTCACCCTTTATCTCAATAATCTACAATTTTTTCCGTATATCTATCTTTATGGTAACTCAAAATGATGAAAATTGCACTCAAAATTTGGTAAATTTATAAAAATTTTAGGGGGTAAACAAGCCTATTCATGAAAATGTTAAAATTCAGGCTTGATAAAACTAATATCATTAGTTATTATACTAATATGATTAGTTTTGAATGAGAGGGGAATTGTATTATGTTAATAACAACGATTGAACACGTAACTCAAATTTCTTTTCTTCCTCGTCTTTTCCCGGTAAATGTCTATCTTGTAGAAGAAAACGACGGGGTTACGCTGATTGATACAGGCATGTCATTTTCCCAAAAGGGAATTCTTCAAGCGGCCTCCGCTATAGGAAAGCCCATCACCCGGATCGTGCTGACCCATGCTCACGGCGACCATGTCGGGGCGCTCGACGGGTTAAAGAAAGAGCTTCCGCATGCTTCGGTTTACATCTCGCGGCGTGATGCACTGCTGCTAAAGGGAAATGCCGAGCTCCAACCTGGAGAGCTGCAAACTCCGATTCGCGGAGATATTCCCAAGAACATAACCACCGTTCCGGATGTGCTTCTGGGTGACGGGGAATCCGTTGGTTCGCTCAAGGCCATCGCCACTCCCGGACATACGCCGGGGCATATGGCATTCCTTGATGAGCGCAGCGGTATCCTGATTGCCGGCGATGCTTGGCAGACACGGGGCGGATTAGCCGTATCCGGTGTGTTCAAGCCCTGGTTTCCCTTCCCTGCCCTGGCAACCTGGAGCAAGGATCTGGCTCTGGAAAGCGCCAAAATGCTAACCGCACGGAAGCCCGCCGTTCTGGCTGTCGGCCATGGACGGATGCTAAAGAATCCGGCGGCTCCCATGCAGCAGGCCGTTGCGCATGCGGAATCTATTATGAGGAGGAATGCAAAATGAGTCCGAGACCCGGAATTGACCGGCTTCAACTGCTTCAAACCGCTGCCGAACTAGCGGATCAGGATGGGCTTCATACCGTAACCTTGGTCGCACTTGCAGGTAAGCTGGGCGTTCGGTCGCCTTCCCTGTATAACCACGTAGACGGACTGCCCGGTCTGCATGCCGCCCTTATGCTGTATGGCCTCCAGACATTGCATGATCGGCTGCTGAAGGCTGTCGCCGGCCGGTCAGGCGAAGATGCCCTGCGTTTTGTATGCCTTACCTATGTTGACTTTGCCAGATCTCACCCCGGATTATACGAAGCCGCATTGCAGCCTCTCCGTCCGGAACAGCAGGAGACGCAGCAAGTAGGCAATCAGATTGTCGAGCTTCTGCTCCAAATCTTAGCTCCTTACCAGCTCAGTGAGCCGGAGGCGCTGCATGCTGTGCGGACACTTCGCAGCCTGTGCCATGGCTTCTCATCTCTGGAACGTGGGGGTCAATTCGCCATGGATTTGGATGTAGATGAAAGCTTGGATTTTATGATCCGGATTTTCATCGATGGACTCCAGCCTTAAAGACAGCTGGTGCTAATAGCGCTGCTCCTCCCGCACCTGCCTGATTTTGCCTGGCATCAGAATGTGCTATAATCAGAAGGCAGCACATTGTCATGTCATTTTATTTATGGAAAGAGGTTCTGAATTGTGGTTAATTTCGATTCCCCAATTCTTCAGATAGGCTCTACGATTGTGATGCTGGTTATGGCACTGACCGTTATTTTCATTCGAATGAAAGCGAGTCACCGCCCCGTCACCGTCAAGAAGATCATCATCCCTCCCGTTGCCATGAGCACCGGGTTTCTGATGTTCGTTGAGCCGCAAGTACGCATCCCCATATGGTGGGCGGGTATTGCCTTTCTGGTAGGCTGGTTCATCTTCTCCTATCCACTGATTCGCAGCACCAAATTCGAGAAGGTCGATGGCCAGATTTTCATGCAGAAATCGAAAAGCTTTATTTACATTCTGCTCGGCCTGCTGGCAATCCGGCTTCTGCTCCACGGATATATCGAGCAGCATATTTCCATCCCGCAGACCGCGGCGTTGTTCTTCATGCTGGCTTACGGCATGATTGTCCACTGGCGCATTTCGATGTATCGCCAGTATCAGCAATTTACGACACCAGAAGCGGCTATATAGCGGACATGTTCCATCGTTAACTATATAAGTTGAACTAAAGATTCTTAGCCTAAGCATCATTACGAATGCGGATTATTCTTCCGATCGCTGTTGCCCCCAGATTTCTTCGATACATTCATATCATGGTTAAAAATCCGGGGGCAAAGGCGACCACTTCGTTTCTGCGCAAAAAAAGAGTGCCGATGATCACGCAAGCCGGAAGGCTATGACCCTTCCGCTCGCAGAGCTCCCGTATGCGGAGGCTTGCGAAGTGCGTAAATTCGACACTCTTTTATTTTTTGTCTGTCAAAAGACTAGCTTTGCTCTTCGCTTACCTTCACCAGCTGCTTCCCGAGATTCTCCCCGGAGAAGAGCCCCAGAAACGCCTCAATGGTCTTCTCGAAACCGTCGACGATATGTTCGGCGTACTGAATTTTACCATCCCTCAGCCATTCGGCCAGTTCATGCAATGCCTCATTGTACCGACTGGCGTAGTCGCCGACCAGGAAGCCCTTCATCAGTGCCGTATTGGTCAGCAGCAGGCTCTGGATTCTCGGACCCGTATCGGGTTTCTCCAGGTTATAGAGTGCAATTTGGCCGCAAATCGGAATCCGTGCATTTTTGTTGATAAGACGCAGCACCGCATCGGAAACCTCACCGCCGACATTGTCAAAATAGACGTCCACCCCATTCGGGCAAGCTTCCGCTAAAGCCGATGCCAGATCTTCGGTCCGGTAATTGATCGCTGCATCAAACCCCAGCTTCTCCGTCAGGTACTTGGTTTTCTCTTCAGAACCGGCAATACCGATCACCCGGGTTCCTTTGATCTTGGCAATCTGCCCGACAATCATGCCTACGGCGCCTGCGGCACCCGATATCACCACCGTCTCGCCTTCCTTCGGCTGACCGATATCCAGCAGTCCGAAATAGGCAGTCAAACCGGTCATCCCCAGCACACCCAAGGCGGTCGATACGGGTGCCAGATCCGGGTTGACCTTACGCAGTGTTCCGGTCCGCACGGCGGCAAAGCGCTGCCAGCCCCATGTTCCTGCAACAAAATCGCCTTCCCGATAGGTCGGGTCCGTCGATTCCATCACCTGCCCTACTGCGCCTCCAGCGATAACCTGTCCTACCTCGTAGGGCTTCGCGTAACTTTTGGCATCACTCATTCTGCCCCGCATATACGGATCCACCGACAAGTATACGGTCCGTACCAGGACTTCTCCAGCTTGCGGAACGGGCAAAGGCTGCTCCTCAAAGGTAAAATCCGACTCATCCGGCATGCCTTGCGGCCTTTTGGCTAGTATAATTTGTTCGTTCACAGACATCTGAGTACCCTCCTTTAAGAAAAACCATCATCTTATCTTTACCCATTTTGTCCGTTTACAAATTTCCCAGCCCTTGCCAGACCCCTTAACGGCAGGTGATCCTTTCGCGTTCAGGTGCATGTTCAATTTCGAGGGTTCCGCTAAATTCAAGCGGTTCCATCATGAGTCGGATACCTGAGGGGAGCGGTTCATCCAGACCTTCACCCTGCCTGCTATTCAAACGTTTACCTGCTCTTCACGAGCAGATTAACGGCATCCTGCACAAGCTTCTCCGTATCCTCACCGTTCGCTTCGGCCTGCCGTACACAATCCACCAGGTTGGAGCTGACAACAACGCCAATGGTCCGGTCGATCGCCGTACGCGAAGCGGATAATTGCGTGATGACCTCCCTGCAGTCCTTGTTCTCTTCCATCATCTTCAAAATGCCGCGAAGCTGTCCTTCAATCCGCTTGATCCGGTTTTTCATCTGATCGTCGTATTGCATGTGACTGTCCTCCTATAATACGTATCTGCACTGTCAGGCTTATCCTTGTCCTTATATTATACAACAAACGCCCGCTCTTTCCTTACGACCTGCCCCGCCGGCAGAATCCCGCTTGAAAATCTGCATCCTGCTGCTGGCTGCTGCATA
The DNA here is from genome assembly GCF_037976825.1 of Paenibacillus sp. FSL K6-1330. NCBI lineage: Bacteria > Bacillati > Bacillota > Bacilli > Caryophanales > Paenibacillaceae > Paenibacillus > Paenibacillus sp. FSL K6-1330. The sequence goes on along the minus strand of NZ_CP150269.1, from coordinate 774,770 downwards.
GCATTAGCAACTTCGATATAGGGCTTGTATACGCCAAGAGCGCATGGTATATTTTTAAATAACGAATGAATTCATAGTCATCCAGATCCAAACCTCATAATTTAAAGGCAATGTTATCTTACAAAGGTACAACCTCGGCTATTCATAGTCCTGGCTGTGCCTTTTTTTAATTTCACTTACTTAAGGAGGAATTATCGATGTTCTTGGAAGCCATCTATCACCGTCCGCGTAAAAACTGGTCCTATGCCTATAACGGTACGACCATCCATCTCAGAATCCGCACCAAAAAAGGCGACATTACCGAGGTGTACGCCCTCGCAGGCGACAAGTACCTGTGGGATCAGACGATGGAATACATTCCGATGACCAAGCTGTCCTCGGATGAAATGTTCGATTATTGGGAGTGCGAGGCAACCCCTCCTTACCGCCGCTTGAAATACGGCTTCCTGCTCCAGCAGGGCGACGAGAAACGCTGGATGACCGAATATGACTTCCTGACGGAGCCGCCGGCCAATCCGGACCGCCTGTTCGAATACCCGTTCATCAATCCGGATGACGTTTTTCACCCGCCTGCATGGGTCAAAGATGCGATCTTCTATCAAATCTTCCCGGAACGCTTCGCGAATGGGGATACAAGCAACGACCCGGAAGGCGCTTTGCCTTGGGGCAGTGCCGAACCGACGCCGAAAAACTTCTTCGGCGGTGATCTTCAGGGGGTTATCGACCATCTCGATTATCTAAGCGAGCTCGGCGTTAACGCGATTTATTTCACTCCGCTGTTCACGGCAACAACAAACCATAAATACGATACCGAAGACTATATGGAAATCGATCCGCAGTTCGGCGACAAGGACACGCTGAAGAAACTCGTCGATCTGTGCCATGCACGCGGAATCCGCGTCTTGCTGGATGCAGTCTTCAATCATTCCGGCAGAACGTTTGCGCCGTTCGTTGACGTGCAGAAGAACGGTATGAACTCCAAATATAAGGATTGGTTCTACGTTCGCTCCCTGCCGCTGGAAGTGGTGGATGGCATCCCAACTTACGATACCTTTGCATTCGAGCCGCTGATGCCGAAACTGAACACGGAGAACCCGGAAGTTCGAGCTTACTTGCTCAAGGCAGCCGAGTACTGGATCAAGGAAACGGGTATCGACGGTTGGCGCTTGGATGTAGCCAACGAGGTAGGGCACAGCTTCTGGCGCGAATTCCGTCAAGTCGTGAAAAAAGCCAACCCGGATGCTTACATCCTTGGCGAGGTGTGGCATGAATCCTCCATCTGGCTGGAAGGCGACCAGTTTGACGCTGTCATGAACTACCCGTTCACGAATGCCGTACTGGACTTCTTCATCAATCGTACCGCCGATGCCGAGAAATTCTCCTTCATGCTTGGCAAACAGCTTGCCGGTTACCCAAGACAAGCCAGCGAAGTGATGTTCAACCTGCTGGACAGCCATGACACTGCAAGACTGTTAACGCAGGCGAACGGCGACAAACGCTTGATGAAACTTGCCGCGATGTTCCAGTTCACGTATTTCGGCACGCCTTGTATCTATTACGGCGACGAAATCGGCATGGACGGCGGGCACGATCCGGGCTGCCGCAAATGCATGGAATGGGATGAGTCCAAGCATGATAAGGACCTGTTCCATTTCTATCAAACGCTGATTAAGCTCCGCAAAGAGCATTCCGCTCTCCGTACGGGAACCTTCAAATTCTTGAAGGCCGAGAAGAACGGCGGTAAAATCGCGTACCTGCGCGAGGACGACAACGAAACGATCCTCATTGCCGTCAACAACGACAAGGCGGGCAACACAATGACCGTCCCTGTGCTGGATCATCAGTGGACGAACCTGTGGAACGGCGAAGGCCTTAGTGCGAAGCAAGGCCAGTTGACCGTGAAGCTGCCCGCCTATGGCTTTGCCATCTTAAAGGCCGGTCAATAAAAATCAAACTCCCTTTGAGTGCCATATGGCCCGTGTATGCGGGCTGGCAGTCGAAGGGAGTTTTTTTATCCGAGCAAAAATTGGTCGGCCAAGGTAAAGAGCAGAATCGTCAAACTAATCACCTGATTCAGGTTATAGGATGCCAGATGCATCCGCCTGCGGCTGGAAGGCTTGATGATGCGATGCTCCACGGCAAGCAGTATCACGGAGACAGCAATTCCCGTCAAGTAGAGCCAGCCCAAGCCTTGGATAAAGTAAAGGGAAACCAGCAGGATGACCATAATCCCGTGCAGCATTCTGGAAATGAGCAGTCCGCCCTCTAACCCAAACGTGCGGGGAATGCTCCACAAGCCGGTGCTGCGATCGAATTCGATATCCTGTGTTGCGTAAATGATATCAAAGCCCGCGATCCACAGCATCACAACGGTACCGATGATAAACGGAATGAAGGCAAATTGCCCCGTTACGGCAAACCAAGCCCCGATCGGAGCCGAAGCAATCGTGAAGCCCAGGTACAGATGGCACAGCCAGGTGAAGCGCTTCGTGTACGAGTACGAGCAGATCAGTATAATCGCTGCCGGTGAGAGCCATAAGCAGAGCTGGTTCAGCATCCCTGCCGCGAGAATGAAGATGGCAAAGTTAACGATGACAAACACGTACACTTCACGAGGCAGCAGAAGCTTTCTCGGCATATGGCGGTTCGCCGTTCGCGGATTCGCGGCGTCGAACTTCATATCGACGATCCGGTTGAAGGCATTGGCCCCATTGCGTGCGGCAACCAGCGCAATCAACGACCACAGCATGACATGCCATGACGGTACGCCGCCCGCGGCCCAGATCATGGAAATGATCGCAAAGGGCAGCGAGAACAGCGTGTGGGAGAACATCACGAGTTCTCCGAACATTTTGGTCTTATGAACGACTTTATAAATCATCTGCATGGATCCAACCTCATTCGTTTACGTTTGGGATAACCCTGCCAGCACCTTATCCAAGGCGCGGAGCATCGCTTCAATCTCTTCCTCCGGAATCATCATGGCCGGCTGGAACGCCAGCACGTTTCGGCCGATGCCATTTTTGCCGATAATGAATCCTTCTTCCTTCATGCGCTCCAGAATGATATCCGTCCATGCTGCGCTTTCCTCGTCTGTCGCTCCCCGGATTTCGGCCCCGGCCATAAAGCCCTTGCCTCGGACATCGGCGATCAGCTCGTATCGGCCCTGCAGCTCCCTCAAACCATCGATGAGCCGTCCGCCGACACGCAGAGAACGTTCGACCAAACCTTCCTGCTCGATGTAATCCAATACGGCAAGCGCCGTGGCCGATGACACCGGGTTGCCGCCGAAAGTGGAGGCGGATGGTCGGTTTAGACTGGCGGCAATCTCATCAGTCGTGGAGAAAGCGCCGATGGGCACGCCATTGCCTAGTGCCTTCGCCATGGTCAGAATGTCGGGCACGATCCCGTAATGCTCGATCGCGAACATGCGTCCTGTACGGCCGCAGCCTGTCTGGATTTCATCGACAATCAGAAGAATCCCATGCTCCTCCAGCATCATCTTCAGCTCATGGAAATACCAATCCGGCGGTACGATCATTCCCCCGTTGCCTTGGATCGGCTCTACGATCATTGCGGCGAAGGTGTCTCCTTTCGCAGCGAGCACACTCGCCAACGCATCCAGGGAGCGGCGAGCGGCAGCATCCTGATCCATGGCAGGATCATAAGGACGCGGAATAAACGTAGTCACCTCCTGGTCCAGGAAATCATCGGCACGCCACATCGGAATGCCGGTCACGTTCATGGTCAGGAAGGTGCGGCCATGAAGGCCGTGTTCCAGCGCCAGAAAGTTGCGACGTTTCGTGTGCAGACGCGCGAGAAGGAGTGCGCCTTCATTCGCTTCGGAGCCGCTGTTCACGAAGAACGAACGCTTTAGATTGCCAGGCAAAACGCCGTTTGCCAACCGCTCCGCCAGATCCGTCATCGGCTGGGTAAGGTAAATGGTTGACGTATGCTGCAGCTTCTGCAACTGTTCAATTGTTCTTGCAGTAATGGCTTCATTACAGTGACCGCAAGCGACAACCGACACCCCCGTGAAGAAGTCGACATACGCTTTGCCATCATGGCCGTAAAGTTTATGCATCTTTCCGCTGACGATCTGAGGCGGCTCTTTGTAGAAATTAGCCGTGCAGGGGTAGCCGTACTGCCGTCGTTTTGCCACGATGGCCTCCGGGCCGATATACGCTTGATCTTCATGCGTCATAAATGTTCACCTCTTCAGATTGTTCTCGTTCTCCCATGTACTGTGAAATATATCAAGATGAATTGAGTCTCACACCAGGTTAATCTTCATGTTCGATTCCGAGGCTCATCTCATACTTCCGTGAGTTCAAGCTGCAAGGCATGGCCGAATTGGAGCGAACCCAGTGTATAACCGGCATAGATCGGTGTCATGTCTGCATACAGCCTGCTGCATGAATCCAGATTCAGGGCAGCTTGGCGATATATCCGCACCAGGCCGCGAAGCTGCTCCGTCGTATACGTCTTTCCTTCAATGCGGAAATGATTCACGCCAGCTTCGTGCAGCTCCTTCAAGAACGGCATATTGCACAGCTCTTTCGACAGTGCCAAGTGGTTACGCCCCGAGGCATCCCGGTATACGGGGTTCTCCCCTTTGTCCGTCAGCAGCACGAGATGACGGTTATCCACAAACTTGTTATCCTCTTCCGCAATAGGCTCGAACTCGGCCGCATTGGCGTATAAGTCATGCTCAAGATACATGACGATTGGCGAGCCATGAACGATGAACTCGATTGGAATTTCCGGATGACGCAGCAATTTCGTTAAATCATGGAGCTGAAGCTCAAGCGACGGATTGATTCTGGATATGCCAAAATGCTTCTGATAGAACGAAGCCGCCATATGGTTGTATATATTCAGGCTGAAATCGGCAATCATCGGCAGCCCTAGGGATTGAAACTTGTGCATGGCACCGATGTTGGATGCAAGCAAGCCGTCCAGACCATAATGGTTATGCTTCTTGCCTGCGCTGAGGAATTGATAATACTGCTCCATATGAAGCTCATTCATCATGCGGGGCATGCCAAGAATAATTTCGGTGTTCCCTTTATCCGCCGTCAAAGCTTCGATATCTTCACGGCCGAATGGAAGATCCGGTTGGAACACGTCACCTGTCAGGTAGATGACGTTCGCCCCTTCTTCGATTGCCGCACGGGCCTGCTCTACCGTGTTGACATGGACCGTAATTTGCGGAATCGACGTGATCGGCTGCTCCCGCTTCGCTTGATGCAGCGATTCCTTCACCTGAAGCACCCGTTCCTCCTTCATCTCGCGTTCCGCGGTAGGTGTGCTGAACACCTTTCCCGTACTGTAAAACTTGCCTGTTCCTTCATAACGGTGATTGATGAAATCCAGTCCCGGCTTGCCAAAAGCATAAGCTGTCGTGAAATCACGTTTCCGGTTTTTATGCAGCGTATCTGCCCCGGCTTCGCGGTTAAAGCCTATCGGATCCGCAATGTAACGATCGATCGCATCTCCGTAAGCATTAACAACCATCAGCAAAAATTCGGTATCTCTCATGCGTCCTTCAATTTTGAAGCTGGTAATGCCGGACTTGACCAGCTCCGGAATATGCTCGTACATATACATATCTTTTGCAGCAAGCGGGTACTCGGTAGGATAGAGGTATCCATCTTTTTTCACCCGATAATCCCAGCGGCAAGGCTTCATGCATCGTCCCCGGTTCGAGCTGTTGCCAAACAGCATGGAGCTGTACAGGCAGTTCGCACCGTGAACGGTGCACATATCGCCGTGCACGAAGTACTCGAACTCCATGCCGCTCTTAGCGTGCAGCACCTCCGCCGTTTTCAGGTCCATCTCGCGGGAAGCCACGATACGGGAAACGCCCAATGCTTTGACGGCTTCAATCATCTCCAGATTGTGCACGTTCATCATGACCGAGGAGTGAACCGGAATATTCGTATAGTTCATCTCTTGAATCAGGGGAAACACGGCCAGATCCTGCGCAATAATAGCATCCGGGCCAACCTCGTTCAAAAAGGCGAAGTAACGCTTCGCTTCCTCCAGGTCCTCTTCATCCATCAGGTTGTTCACTGTAATGTAGGCGCGTTTACCGCGCTCATGGGCCAATTGAACAGCTTCTCTGACTTCCTCATAACTTAAGTTATAGCCCTTGCGCATCATGCGCATATTTAGCGATGGTCCCCCGAAATATACGGCATCGCAGTTTGCGTCAATGACGGTTTTGAATATCTCGAATGTTCCGGCAGGAGCCAACAGTTCCACTTCTTTACCGTTAAAATAACGAGCCATTGTCCGTTCCTCCTAATCCGCTAAGTTTATTTTTTTGATTGTAACATAATTCACAATTAACATTAGTGAATTAATTCACAGCGAAATTCACGTACGATCCCAGCTCCGAAAAGCATCTCAAGATTCGACCTTACCTTTTCATTGACCGATCGTTCATTGAATATTAAAATGAACTCATCAACCCATGCAAAATGCTTGGATATCGAATGGAGGTTTTCAATTGGATCTGCACTACGAAGTTCACGGCAACGGTAAGCCTGTCGTACTTGTTCACAGCGGTGGAGCGGATATGCGGGATTGGGGCTATCTTGTCCCTCTCTTATCCGAGAACTTTTACGTGATTGCCTTTGACGGCCGCGGAGCCGGACGATCTCCCTCTCCCGTTCAGCCGCCAAACTATGTTGAAGATCTGTTGTCTCTTCTTGATTATCTGAATATTTCGCAAGCTGCGGTTATCGGACATTCTATGGGCGGCCGGATTGCCACGGAGTTCGCGATCCATTATCCTGAAAATGCGTGTTCAAAAAGGTCGGTTTTCAGCACCGAGAAGGTTGGATGAAACTAGGGACGTCAGGAGCGGAGCGTACGTTTTGGGTACGTGAGCACCGGAAGGCCCGGCTGAATTCAAGATTCGATGCCGAGCTGCTTCCTGATTCTCTTCGTGATCAAAAGCGGACTTTTTGAACAACCTCTGAAAGAGTATCGGAACTGATTGTCATTGCATCAGCCCTGTCCGGTTTTCCTTATTCTGAGGAAATGCAAACTTACATGCACCGGGTAAGCGCTGCTGCCCCTGACATCGAGAAAATGATCGAGCTGTGCATAGAGCCGCCCTCTTATGAAATTACAAGAAACCGTCCCGAGCGGGAGCTTATGATCCATATGCTTCGGCACCATTTTGAACGCACGTTTACCTGGTCTACCTTTGACTCGATTTGGCCGGAGCCGCCGGCGATGGAGCGATTACAGGATATCTCGGCCAAAACGCTGTTTATCATAGGAGATCATGAACTGCCTGATAACCAGCAGGTAGGAGAACAATTTCGGAGGGTTCCGAGCATTGATTTTGCCACCATCGCGGGAGCGGATCACATGGTCACATTAACGCATCCGGAGGAGTTATCCCGCCATATCACTAAATTTGTGAAGGAATGAAGATTTCATGCCACGCACACCCAGCGAGAACGAGCGCATACGCCAGATAGCAAAAGACAAAATTTTAGAAGCCGCCATGGATTTGTTTATCCATCAGGGCTACCATGCCACTTCCATTAGTGATGTAGCCAAGCAAGCCGGGATATCCAAAGGGCTGCTTTATAACTATTTTTCAGGCAAGGAAGGGCTACTGGCCGCCATGGTTGAGGAGCGAATCGCAGGCGTTGCGGAAGTCATAGAGAATGCCGCTTCACTCCAAGCACCTGCAGAGCAGCTGAAATTTATTCTGGAGCAAGCCATCGACAACGTCTATCAGCAGCCGGAAGTATTCCGGTTTTACTTGCATCTTCAAACCCAACCCGAAGCGGATCAAGAGTTGTTCCCCTACAGCAGGCGTCTTGTGGAAGAGGCTGCACGACAGTTTGAGATTCAATGCCGTATATTCGAAAGCCTCGGAGTTCCCGAGCCGCACAAGCGCTCCTTGTACTTTTCTTCTACTCTGCAGGGGATTATGCTGATGATATCCACGTATCCCCAGCACTTCCCCATTGATGAAGTGAAGGAGCAGATGCTGAAGGAGTTTTGCCCGTAACAAAAAAGAGCCGAGGTTGTGCACCTGTGTTTCAGGACGCCTCGGCTCTTTGCAACACGAAACTTGATCTTCGCACGCGAAAGAGGATTTGATCTTTAGAAATGAGCCTAGCCTAATACAACGTACCGTCCCCTCCCGTCTCTCTCCCTGAACGCCTTGAATTCGATTAACTTTTTCAATTTTTCACTTCCTTCATGTCCTTAATCAGTTATGCTGTTAATAACAGGATCAACACGCGCATGAGGAGGTAATGAATCATGGCTATTCACTGGTTGGCACCGGATATCGCCGAGTGTACCCGAAGAGGAATCGCCTACTTTACATCGGAGCTGGAAATGACGAATGGCCTGCCCTGCAAAGTGTACCGAATTACCGAAAAGTTCGGGAGTTTGTCCGACCATATGCACGATTATCTTCAGATCTGGTATGTCAGCAAAGGTGAATTCATCCATACGCTCTATGGTCAAAAATACCGGATGGTCCAAGGCAACATATTCGTGCTTCCTCCCTATAGCGTCCATCGCGTGGAGATGATACCGGGCAAAGAGCTGGAGGTGCTGGGGTGCGAATTCATGCCGGCCTTCATTAATGAACGACTGAATGAGACGCCGACCGAGACGCAGCTGTTCGACCTTTCCTTCATCAAGTCTTTTGTTACGACCGAGGATAACGTACCGTTCAAAATTACCTTGACCGGCAGCAGCGACCTCGCCGTGAAGGAGCTCCTAACCGAAATGCTGGCCGAATACGGAAGCCGGGGCCCATTCTTTGATATTTTGCTGAAAGCCAATCTGCTGAAGCTGCTGGCGATCGTGAACCGCGAGTATGCCGAGCAAGGGAAGCATACATCGATCACCGCCGGTAGCGACCAGTACCGGGAGCCCATCCTGGAATCAGTCCAGTATATTCATGACCATTACGACCAGCCCCTATGGCTGGAGAATCTGTGTGCCCGGACGATGATGTCCCGGACTAATTTTTGCCGCCGATTCAAGGAGGTTACAGGCCGGACTTTCAGCCAATACTTGGCCAACTACCGGATACGGATGGCCATGCGGCTGCTCACGGAGCCTGAACTCACGGTAACCGACGTGTGCTTCAAGGTCGGATTTAACGAGCTTCCCTACTTCTGCCGCATTTTTAAGAAATATACGGGGACGACTCCCGCATACTATAAAAAGAATGCTTTTAAAACGGTGGACTAACACCCCGGTACGATAATCCAATAAATAAACACGATAGTGAAATCGAAGCGATCGTTCCCATGCTATACTCGGGGCAAGCAATAACGAAGAATCAAGTGTCAGGCTCATGTAATCCCTGCATCATCAATCCACGACTTTGGAGGAGAACCGATGAACAAAATTACAATTGCCGTGATTGGCTGCGGCACGATTGCGAACAGTGCCCATATTCCCGCCTATATGGCCAACGAAGACGCCGAGATCAAATACTTTTGCGATATCGTCAAGGACCGGGCCGAAACCGCCGTCGCCAAATACGAATGCGGTCAAGCCATTGAGGATTACCAACAAATTCTGAATGATCCTGGGGTCGATGCCGTATCCATCTGTACGCCGAATGACGTCCATGCCTCCATCGCCATCGATTGTTTACGCGCAGGCAAGCATGTATTATGCGAAAAGCCGGCCGCCCGCACCTACCCGGAAGCGCTGGAAATGCAGAAGGTTCAACACGAAACGGGCAAGACGCTTAATATCGGGGTGGTCAACCGCTACAATGAAAGCGTAAACAGAATCAGAAAAATGATCCAAAACGGCGATCTTGGCGAGCTGTATCACGTATATGCCAGCTTCCGTTCCCACCGCTCGATCCCGGGACTCGGCGGCGCCTTCACGACCAAGGCCATCGCCGGCGGCGGCGCGCTGATCGATTGGGGCGTTCACTTCCTCGATGTTGTGATGTACTGCACGGGCGATCCGAAACCGAAGACCGTCTCCGGGCAGGCCTACTGCAAGCTGGGCAAAGATATGGAGAATTACACCTTCCTCAACATGTGGGCAGGTCCACCGAAATATGACGGCACATATGACGTCGATGATTTTGTCACGGCTCTCGTCCGCACCGAAGGCCCGACCATTTCCCTGAACGGTGCATGGGCGCAAAATATCGGCGCCGAAGAAATGTTCATCGACTTCCTCGGCGACAAAGGCGGCATCCGGCTGAAGTACGGCTCAGACTTCACCTTCTACACTACGGAGGACGGCGCATTGATCGAAACCACGCCGAAATTTAATCTCGGCAGCATGTTCCAGAATGAAATCGACGGATTCATCCGCTGCATTCAAACCGGGGAGAAGCAGCCTTCGCATATCGATACGGTCATCCTCTCCTCCCAGATCATCCAGGCGATTTACGACTCGTCCGACCAAGGCTCGGAAGTTTCGCTGCAGCCCGTTGCCCAGAACAGCCTTTAACCTATAGTTTGAACGCCAGGGAGGACCTTTTATCATGAAAAAAATCGGATTCATCGACCTGCATCTGGACCAATTCCATGCGAATAAATATCCTGGCTGGATTGAACAGGCTACGGAAAGTGCCATGAAGGTCGTATACGCCTACGGCAAAAGAGACAAAGAGAACGGGCTCACTAACGAAGCCTGGAGCAAGGAGAATGGAATTGAGCTGCTGCCCACGATCGAAGACGTGGTGGAGCGCAGCGATTACCTGATCGTGCTGTCCCCGGATAACCCGGAATTCCATGAGGAGCTGTCCAAGCTTCCGCTGCAATCCGGCAAACCAACCTATATTGATAAAACGTTCGCGTCTGACCGGGACACGGCTATCCGCCTGTTCGATCTGGCGGCACAGCATGGAACGCCGATGTATTCAACGTCGGCCCTTCGTTTTGCGAGCGAATATACGGAGCTGGACCGGAGCGATATCCAAACCATCAGCAGCTGGGGCCCCGGTGGATTCGCCAATTACTCGATCCACCAGATCGAGCCGATCGTTAGCCTGATGGGGGCCAGCCCGAAGCGGGTGATGTACATCGGAACGCCTGACTCCCCCGCACTGCTGATCGATTTTGGGGATGGGCGTCAAGCCACCGTGAATCATCTTGGGGAGAACTGCCCGTTTACCTTAGGGATAAAGAATGACGCCGGGGGGTTCAAGCAGGTCACCGCCAATTCGAATTTCTTCGCCTTGTTCATTGAGAATCTGGTGAACTTCTTCGAATCGGGCAAGCCAGCCGTCAACTCAGCGGAAACTATTGCTGTCATCACGATTATCGAGTATGGATTAAAGGCAGCCGACACGCCATATACGTGGGTAGAATTGCCTCAGTAACGTAACCACGGGTTCGTCACACTTAAGAAAACACAGAAAAAGAGCTGCTCCAGAAGGCCTTAAGGCCCGGGGCAGCTTTTTTTACATGAAAACACGGATTTTCTCGTTCTGGGTTACACTTCTTTCCGCTGAAAATAGATGAAGCCCGCGAGAAAGAACAGAAGAAACCCGCCAACCACGACGGTCATGAGACTCTGAAACGGCAGGTTGAATGCACCGAAATCGGCTTGACCCGCCGGCATCATCGCAAGAAACGGCTGTGTCCACGGATAGTAAGGGGCATATGTCTGCGAGTTGGCTATCAGCATGTTCGGTATGGTAAAGACCACATTCAATGCCAGCGGAGCAGCAAAGCTGCTCCAGGCTGTGGAGACTCCAAGCTGCAGCGCGGCCAGCGGCAAACAGGCAACCCATCCGCCCAGCACGCAGCGCAGCAGCATTTCCCACGGAATTGGAGTTTCCACCTTATGGATCAAACCTGCTCCCAGGACGGCTCCCATGAATAATAACTGCACCACGGCAAGCAGCATGGCTACCACCGAGAATTTCGCAAAATAGACGGCGCCGCGTGAAACCGGCAGGACGAGCAGCTGCTTCCACCCCCCGCCCGTATGCTCATACCGGCACACCATGGCACTAAAAATCCCCGTCAGAATCGGGAGCAGCAGCATCGCATGCAGGATGATCATAATGCTGATTAAATGCTCCCATGGCGCCAGCTCCTCAGGCTTTCCATTTAATATGCCCACCAGCATGACCAGGATCGCACACAGGAAAATCTGCGGCCACAATTTGGATTTTGACAGCTTAAGCCACTCTGCGGACACCGCTCTTATACAGGATGCCATCTTAGTCCACATCCTTTCGGTTAAAATGAATCAGGCCAAGGCATGTTATCACCGCGCCCAGCAGCAAACCTGCTCCGATGACCTTGACTTCCCCCGGCCCCAAATAAGCCAGAAGCGGCCACTTTAGCGGCATCCAATCGGGGAATTGCAGGGCAAACATCGATACAACGGAGGCGGTAACACCTATTCCGACAGCGATCCCCTGGTTCTTGAGCGTCAATGATAGCCACAGCTGAAAGGCCAGCATGGGAAGCGCAGCAATTAATTGCATAAAACCGATGCGCAGCAGATCTAGATACGGCATTTGATCTGCGCCCATCCCCAGTATAATGCCGAGCACGGCGGTACTGATCGACAGAAGAAGACAGGATACGCATAGAATCAGGAAGGCCTGAACGAACTTGGCACTGAATACCGCCGTTCTGGAAATAGGCAATGCGAGCAGCTGTTTCCACGAGCTCAGCTGATGCTCCACGTTGGCCATCAGCGAGCAGACCAGCGTGATCCCAAGAAAGAGGGCAATCGGCACGAAAAACAGTACGTTCTCCAGCAGCCCGCCCCATGGATCGGCCGCGTAGGATTTCATCAGGTAATCATAGCGAAGTCCGAAGTTCAGCCCTTGCATCGCTGCCAGCCCGATGGGACCGAGCGCAGCTAGAAACCAAATGCCTTTGCCCCGGATTTTCAGCCAATCGGCGGAAAGCGCACGGAACATCATACCCGGCTTCCCTCCCCTACGATCTGCATGAAGATATCCTCGAGCGACTTCCGCTGTTCTTCCACTCGGTACACCGCATGCTGATTCTCCACCAGCCGCTTCACGAGCAGCGCGATCTTGGCGTCCTGCATGCTTTCCAGCTCCAGCATCTGGTTCCGCAGAACTCCTTCACAGCCCAGGTCCAGCGCCAATCCGAGCGCTAACTCCGGCTCGGACACCGATAGACGGAAGCCGCTGGACGCCGTGGATACCAGGTTGCTGATCGTATCCTGGAACACCATGCGTCCCTCACGGATGATGCCGACTTTATCGGCCATCTGCTCAACCTCACCCAGCAGGTGACTGGATACCAGCACGGTTATTCCGTATTGGCGCGGCATATTCTTGATCAGCTCCCGGATTTCATGAATCCCGGATGGATCCAGACCGTTGGTCGGCTCGTCCAGAATGAGCAGCTCCGGATTGTTCAGCAAGGCGGCTGCAATGCCAAGCCGCTGCTTCATCCCAAGGGAGTACCCCTTGACCGGACGCTTGGCTTCCTTCGTCAAGGAGACGATCTCCAGCACTTCCGAGATGCGGGACTTCGGCCCGCCGGTAATCCGGCGAATGGCTTCCAGATTCTCTATGGCCGTTAAATGGCCGTAATAGGATGGGTATTCCACGAGCGATCCGGTCCGGCGCAAAATGTCCATTTTTTCGCTTTTCAAATCCTTGCCGAACAAATGAATCGCGCCACGCGTTGGTTGAATAAGTCCGAGCAGCATGCGGATGGTCGTTGTTTTCCCGGCACCGTTCGGTCCGAGGAAGCCATAAATGTCACCGCGGGCGATCTCCAGATTCAAATCCACAACGGCTGCGCGCTTTTTGTATATTTTATATAAGCCTTTCGTTTGAATGACGAGTTCCGTCACGTTCATCACCTCAGGTATAAATCCTACATGTCCAAGGTTAAATGCCGGTCGACCTCAAGTTTAAATTTTCTTTAAAAAAACTATGCGGCTATCGAAGTCTCTTTGAAACGTCTGTTTCATTGGAGAAGTTCTACAGATCATGAAGCTAAGAGTGAGTTCGTGCAGCTAAGGCGCTGCGTGGCCGGATCGTTCTTCCGATCGCTGTTAAAACCGAGAAACTGGAATTTGCCCAGCGGTGGTTTCCCGGTTTTAAAGGCGAACGCTTCGCTTCTCCAGCAACGATTCCGTCCCCTCCGCTGGTGTATCTGCATGAGTGCAAGAGGCAGCCTAGCAGCTGTAGCCTGCCTTGCTTATGAACCCGGTTCACTGACGAGCTCGTGAAACTCGAGCAAAACAATTGTATGAGGACGCCCTACAGGGAAGGTGCCCCGTCTCTGTTATAGACAGCAAAAAAGAGGAACCGTTATAAATGCCGGTTCCTCTTTTTATATATTCGATCTAGACCTCAACCATCCCAGAGATAATGCTTGATAGCCCAGCCCTTGATTCTTCACCGCTTCCAGATGCGGATCCTCGTTCCCTCATCCGAGCTTTCCACTTGGCATCCAAGTCCCATTTCCCTTGTCAGGTGATCCACGATGGCCAGGCCGATGCCTGTTCCTTTGTTGCCGGAGTCGCTTTCGATTCCCGGTCCGTGATCCGAAATGACAAGCACGCCCCTTAGCCCTTCTCTCTCCTCGGTGTGTATTCCGATGTACTTCCCGGATTTGGCATGGCGGACGACATTTTGGAACAGATTATCAAGAAGTCTTCGGAACCACAGCACGTCTACGTTCCAACTCAGCGGTTCGTCACGCACCTGGATATCGGGTTCGATCCCCGCCTTCTCCCATACGGGGTACCAGGCCGCTGCGCTTTCCTTGACGATTCGCAGAACGTCGGTCGGCTCCATGTTCAGCTGCACTCTGCCGCTGGTGAGCAGGTTGTAGGACAACAGGTTGTCGATCAGACCGCCTAAATCCGCAATTTTCGATTCGATGAGGGACAACGATGCCTTCCCCTTCTCGCTCAGCGGCTCCCGCTCCATGGAGAAAATATGGCTTCGAATCACCGTCAAGGGGGTTCTTAGATCATGAGATAGATTGGCAATCAGCGACTTGCGCAGCTCCTCTTCCTCGCGCTGGCGGCGCTGACCTTCCTCTAATTGGATGACCATATCGTTATAGCCCGCCTCCAGCTGCCCAATCTCGTCATGCTTGGTTAAGGTAACCGGCTGCGGAATGCCTGTCACCGTATGAGGTGACGTCATGGCAAAGCGAAGTCGCAGCAGCCGCTTGCGGATACGCACAAAGAACAGCCAGGAGACCAGAATGAACAGGCCGGACATCAAGGCCATGAACAGGCCGTACAGCGCCGTTTCACTGGCAATGGGCTGCTGGACGCTGATATATTTTCTCGGCAGCTGCATGACCATAAAGCCTTCTCCCGATCCCTCTTCCCCGATAAAAGCGACGGATGTGAACGGGTCGCTATCCAGGGAGTTTTTCATAAACTGCACGGTATAGGGCGCGCTCCATACCTCGGGAATGTTAGACTGTACAGGCAGCTGCAGCCTGGTCTCATTGCTGCCGTCCACCCAGAACATGGAGATTTCCGGATACTCCTGCCGTATCGAATTCAGCTTCTGCTCAATAACCTTCGGTGAGGCTCCGCTTAATCCGGCTGCTTCCGCATGCCACATTTTCTCTAACACGGCACCGCTGGTATACTTTCCGACAGGGGCCGGCGGCCGATCCGAGAACGTATCATTCACGAACCAGTAAAAAATCGACGCTAACGGAAACATGATCGGCATGAAGATCATCGCCATTGAGATTAACAGCAGATAACGATTGGTCAACGAATTGCGGAACCTGCCCTGCTTCCTTCTCCATCTCATGCCCTCACCCGATAACCAAGCCCGCGAACCGTCTCAATAATCTCCGGGTTGGCGGGATCCCGTTCCAGCTTCTCGCGCAGATACCGGATATGGACCATGAGCGTCTTGTCCCCCTCGATATAAGACTCTCCCCAAACCGATTCGTAAATTTGCTCCTTGGTCATGACACGCCCCTGGTGCTGGAGCAGGTACATAAAGATTTGATACTGCTTGCCGGTCAGCAGCGTCTCCTCGCCGGTATCTTCGTTCACGATCCGATTCTCGGCTTCATATACGGATAAATGCTTTACTCTCATGGGCTCCGCTGATTTCACGACAGACCGGCGCAGAAGCACCTCCAGACGGGCAGCCAGCTCGTCCGGGTGAAAAGGCTTCGTTAAGTAATCATCGGCAAACTCAAGCCCCTGCAGCTTATCGTCAATAGAGGTGCGGGCCGACAGCATCAGGATAGGCAGTCCAGGATAGGCTTTTTTGAGGCGCTGCCCTATTGTAAAACCGTCAAGCCCCGGGAGCATGACATCCAGAACAACGACCGCACACGGAGCCGCTTCCTCTACGGCCTTTTCTCCAGTTAGCAGCCACCGCACCTCATAGCCCTTATCCCTGAGAAATTCACTGACCCACCCGCCGATCTCCCGGTCGTCCTCGATATATAGAATGCATGCGCTCATGATCCATCTTCCTTTCTCGTGCCAATATTCATATCCCCTGTGAAGGGCTTCCCTAGATCCTTGTAAGGGAAACTGTATCAATTTATGTATATATTGATACATCATTTGTCATTGTATCATGGGATACCAAGCGTGCAGGCATCTGATTCGCTAACCTACCTTGATCCTTGATCAACCTTCTCTGAATCTCACTCCAAACATTTCACGCCACTTGATCTTACTGCCCTTAGGTGACCCTGGCACCTATGTATCCGCCACTCCGTAATGCAGGCTCAGCTTCCTTGCCTTCTCCCTCAGCATATCCACGATCTCCTGAGGTTCAATGACTTTCGCCTCCATACCCAAACGCAGGAAGACCTGAGCGACATATTCAAAATCATTGCGATCTACGATGGTGTCCACAATGCCCCGGTGCTCATCTTGCATGACCACCTCGTTCTCCAGCCACGGAATGCTCTCGCACTGTCTCGCCCCTTCTCTTGTCAGCTCGGCATATAATCGAACCGGCTCCCGAATGGGATAGTCCTCGAGCCATTCTTGCATGCTAAAGTCCACCTCATAGGTGTGATCGGTCAGGGCTAAAGACTCCATCCGGTCCATGCGGAACACACGCACACCCTTCTTCTGGTGCTCCACCGCGGGCATATACCATAAACCATCCTGGGCATAAACGCCGATCGGCAGCACTTCCCGGTCGCTCGTGCCCGATTTGGAACGATAGCTGATCCGTACAGCCCGCTGATGAAGAGCGGCTTCAATGACATCTTTTAGATAAGGGGACCCTGCGGTTCTGCTTGGACTCCAGAACGTCAGCACCGATTCCAGACGGCTGATCATCATTTTGGTATCCTCCGGAAATCCGGCCAGCAGCTTGCGGGAGGCGGAGTCGATATTCAGCTCAAACGGTAACGAGGTATAACGCTTCAAGGCTTGAAAGGCAAAAAATATAGCAAACACTTCATCTTCATCGAATAAGATCGGCGGAAGAACGCGACTTTTCAATGTACGGTATCCCCCGTGCCGACCTTGCTCCGTATATAAGGGAACGCCCATATCGCTGATTTCGGTAAGATATCGGTGCGCCGTGCGAACGGAAACGCCGAATTCATCGGCCACTTCCTGAGCGGTAAAACTCCTTTTGGCATTGGCATACATGATGACATCCATAAGCTGTTTCGCTTTTGACATAATACCCACCTCACAAGCAATAACTAGACAAGAATTGTCATGTTTATAAGATATGCTATTGCTGTGTCCAGGTCAAAACGATACAAGAAAGGAGCCCTCATGATGAGCAACCACATGGAACAGTTCATCAAGGTAAACGGTGCCCGAAACAAAAACCTGCGTAACGTGAGCCTGACCATTCCCAAAAAACAAATCACGGTATTCACCGGCGTGTCCGGTTCCGGCAAATCCGCCATGGTTTTCGATACGATTGCCGCGGAATCCCAGCGTCAGTTGAATGAGACGTATTCCAGTTTTATCCGTCATCGCCTCCCGCATTATGGGCAGCCGGAGGTCGATTCGGTTGAGAACCTGTCGGTGGCCATCGTCGTCAATCAGAAAAGAATCGGCGGCAATGCCCGTTCAACCGTTGGAACCATCACCGATATCCATTCCTTGCTGCGCTTGTTATTCTCCCGGATCGGCCGGCCCTTCGTCGGATATTCGGACGTATTTTCCTTTAACAACCCGCAAGGCATGTGCCCTCATTGCGAGGGACTGGGCAAAGTGAACAGCTTTCGGATCGAGAACTTGATCGATAAGGAGAAATCGCTGAACGAAGGCCCCATCCGGTTCCCGACATTCCGTCCGGGGGAGTTCCGCTGGAAGCGTTATGTCGCCACAGGCCTATTTGATAATGATAAGAAGCTGAAGGATTACACCGAGGAAGAATGGGACACGCTGCTGTACAAAACCGGCTTTAAACCGCCGAACCCGACGGAGGAATGGCCGCCCACCTCGTATTATGAAGGCATTATCCCCCGATTCGAGCGGACATTCCTGAGTAAGGATTCACGGGATGCGAGGACATATAGGGAAGCCATCGATCAAGTGGTGGCCGAGACCGCCTGCCCGTTATGCCACGGCGGAAGACTGAATCAGGAGGTGCTCTCCTGCAAAATCAACGGAACCTCCATCGCCGACTGTGCACGGATGCAGGTCAATGAGTTGATCGCCTTTTTGCACACAATCCAGGATCCGGCGGCAGCAACCATCGTGGAAACCTGCATAACTCGGCTGGAGCAGCTGCTTCTGGTCGGGATCGGCTACCTGACGATGGACCGGGAAACCGCAACCCTGTCCGGCGGCGAGTCCCAGCGCATCAAAATGGTCCGCCAGCTGGGGAGCAGCTTGACGGATTTAACGTATATTTTTGACGAGCCCAGCATCGGCCTGCATCCGCACGATGTGCACAACATGAACCGCCTGCTGCGACAGCTTCGGGATAAGGGAAACACGGTCATCATCGTGGAGCATGATCCCGACGTCATCCGGATTGCGGATCATATTGTAGATATGGGACCCCGAGCCGGCTCCGCTGGCGGTACGATCGTGTATGAGGGGGATCCGGAAGGGTTGCAGCACGCCAACACACTGACAGGTAAATATCTCAGTCAACGCGCCCGGTTAAAGTCCTCGGTCCGGGAGCCGGCCGGATGGCTGCACATTGAGGACGCCTCCCTTCACAATCTGAAGCAGGTGTCTGTGAGCATTCCAGCCGGGGTGCTGACGGTGGTAACAGGCGTTGCCGGGTCAGGCAAAAGCACGCTCATTAACCAGGTGCTGCCAAACGTTTATCCGGAGGCCATCATTATTAATCAGGACATGATTCAGGCATCCAACCGCTCCAATATCGCTACGTTTACCGGCATTTTTGATGCCATTCGCAAGCTGTTCGCCGACGAGAATCAGGTAAGCCCATCCCTGTTCAGCTTTAATGCCAAGGGGGCTTGTCCGGTGTGCAACGGCTCCGGCACGATTACGATGGATCTGGCTTTTATGGACAGCCTGGTTACCGTTTGCGAAGCCTGCCGAGGCCGCCGCTTTCATGATGACGTTCTGCGCTATCAACTTCGCGGTAAAAACATCAATGACGTGCTCGCCATGACCACCGACGAAGCGCTGGATTATTTCACGGAACAAGGAATCGTGGCCGCGCTTCAGCGCATTCAGCATGTTGGACTGGGCTACTTGACGCTCGGTCAGCCCTTAAGCACGCTATCGGGAGGGGAACGGCAGCGGGTGAAGCTGGCGGCCGAGCTTGATAAGAAAGGTGAAATTTATGTACTGGACGAACCCTCGACCGGGCTCCATCTGTCCGATTGCGAGCGGCTAATGTCCATCATCAACCGCCTTGTCCGTCTGAACAGCACGGTCATTGTGATCGAGCATAATCTGGATATCATCAGCCAGGCCGATTGGATTATTGACATGGGACCCGGCGCGGGGCAAGACGGCGGGAATATCCTGTTCTCTGGCAAACCGGACGATCTGCTGAAGAACCCGAATTCCCTAACAGCCAGATATTTACGGCAGTTTCAAGCCTAGACATTTACGCCTTCCAGGCTCATGCGGAGGGCATCCTAACGGTCAAAAAGACCCCGAGCACACCTCCTTCCAAGGGGCTCGGGGTCTTTGGGTGTTCCACTGCAATAGACAAGCTGCGACCTACTCCAATATGACGGTCGTATAAGGCGGCAACGTTAAGCTGCTGCCGTTTATTGTCGCTCTATCATCCGTTGTTTTCGACAAGGATTGGAATGGCGATTCCCCGCTCTTTGCCGCCAAATCGACCGTCTGCTCTTCGCCTGACAGGTTATGGACAACAAGGGCTTTGTTGTCCTGGGTACGGCGGATATAAGCCATCACCTGCCCATTGCCGGAAGCATAGGATTCGATCGTGCCGCTGTTCAGCGCAGGCATATCATTCCGCCAGCGGATCAACGTGCGGTACCGGGATAACAGAGAATCCGGGTCGCCCGTCTGTTGCTCCACGCCCTGTACCTGATCGCCCCGGTTATGCTTAAGCGGCTCCCAGGTCGCCTGACCCTTATCGCTGCCCGTATTGGACCAGATCATCGGCTCGCGGATTTGTTCGTCCGGCTTCGCTCCCTTCATCCCGATCTCTTCTCCGTAATAGATAAATGGATTGCCCGGCATGGTCAACAGAATGCCGGCGGCCATCTTGGCGTGGTTCTCATCGCCCTTCAGCTGCGACATGACACGGTTCATGTCATGATTCGTCAAGAATGCGGCATCCGTAAACTGGCCGCCTGATACCTGGCTGAACAAACCATAAGTCCGCTCCAGGGTGAAGGCCAGGTTGTTATCCGTCTCGTTCATCGCAGCACCGATGATGCTCTCGCCCAGGCTAAAATTGAACCCGGAATCAAACGCTTTATCGAGATACGGGGCAATGACCGCTGCGGAATTATCCCAAATCTCACCTACGATATAAGCGTCCGGGTTCACCTCATTCATGCTGGCGCGGAATTCCTGCCACCAGGCCGTATTCTTGGCCGTGGTTGCCTCGCCCTTATCGGACATCAGATCCTCATAAATATGTTTGGCTGCATCGATCCGGAATCCATCGACACCGAGCTCCAGCCAGAACTTCCCGATATCCTTCATCTCCTCGCGGACCTTGGGATGATCGAAGTTTAGATCGGGCATTCCCCCCCAGAACGTGCCCATGTAATGGGCACCGTTCATCTCATGCCAAGGCGAGCCGCTGCCGGCCGCGCTGGCCCCCGAAGGGGTCTTCCCTCGATCCTCGGCCCAGATGTACCAATCGCGGGTCGCCGAAGCTTTGTCTTTCGCAGCCTGCTTAAACCAGGCATGCTCCGTGCTTGTGTGATTGACTACCAAATCCATAATAATTTTGATCCCGCGCTTATCCGCTTCAGCAAGCAGCGTCTTGAAGTCATCAAGCGTCCCGTACTCCGGATGGATGGAACGATAGTCGGTCACGTCATAGCCGTGATAGCTTGGCGAAGGATTGATCGGCATCAACCAAATCCCCGTCACGCCAAGATCGTCAGTAGTGTCCGGATTTCCGTCATTTAGATAATCCAGCTTCTCAATGACGCCTTGTAAATCACCGATCCCATCCCCATCGGAATCATAGAATGAGCGCACGAAAATTTCATAATAGACGTCGGAGGGCTGCTCATCCACCTCCCCTGTCTCCACTGTTGCAGGCGCTTTCGGATCCGACTCTTTCGTTTCCGGCGCCGCTGGCGGCTTGGCCTCCTCTTGCGGTGGAGCCGCTGTACCGCTACAGCCTGCCAGCAGACTTCCGGTAAGCGTAATGGCGGCAAGCCATATAGGCAGAGCTCTGCGTTTTCCCCATGTAAAACGTATCACATTATTTACCTCCTGTTCGCTGCAGCAGCAGAAGTTCATCCAGTTACTGCATTTATGTATTCAAATGTATCTCTTCATATCTCTACAGCATTCCGAGAAAGCGCAAACGTTTGTATTTAAAGCCACTAGTGTTTTCCAGTAAAACGGTTACATTTCGTGGTACAACTTGAATTCCATCTTGTTCTTCCGATAGGTGGCCCATTTTTATCCATCCATATCATAACTCACTTCTTTGTTTTGTTAAATCGTTTGCACAATGCCGTTTTAAGTTGTTTTCCGGACTTTTCTGGCCATAATACCGGCCTTTCTCCAGTTTTCTAACCCTTGCTTCTTTTTTGATGCATTTGTGAAATAATTGCGCTGGACTGACTTGGATACGTATTTACAAGCCTATCGATTAACGTTAATATAGCAGTGTGAAACCGTTTAACTTACAGGATCAATATGGCTTTAGATCAATAGGTATCATGTATACTCAGGGCCTGACAGACCCACAATTAAATAAAGCAGAACGGTCCGCGATTAGCGGAAGTTACTCTTCTGAAGCAAGAGAGAACTCCAGTAGTCGCTTTCTTATTTTCAAAAAAACGCAAACGGTTCCACTGGAGGTCCTATTATGTCTGTAACGATTAAAGATGTCGCAAAACGAGCGGGCGTATCCCCCTCCACCGTCTCGCGGGTGCTTTCCAATCATCCTAGAATCAGCCGCGAAACCTCGCGTAAGGTGAAAGAGATCATGGAGGAAATGGGCTACCATCCCAATATTATGGCCAAGAGCCTTGTTTCCAAAACGACGGAAAGCATATGTGTCATTCTGCCGAAACCTGCGGAGGAATTGTTCCTCAACTTATTCTTCATGGAACTGATCCGCGGTATCGTCACCCAAGCGAACCGCTCCGGATACGACGTCGTTCTCAGTTCGGGCGGCAACGAGAAGGAAGAGGTCGAAGCCGTATCCCGGCTGCTTAACGGTCGCCGCGTCGACGGCGCCATTTTGCTATACTCCAGGCAGGACGATAAGGTGGTTGATTTTCTCAAGTCCAACAACTATCCGTTCGTGCTTGTCGGCCGGAGCGAGAAATACCCGGATCTGTTATCCGTCGATACCGATAATGTGCAGGCTGCCTATGATGCAACCAAGCATCTAATCTCCCTTGGACATCAACGGATTGGCTTTGTCAGCGGCCCGCCAAACCTGATCGTATCTCAGGACCGGATGAAAGGCTATGGCAAAGCGCTTGCCGATGCGGGTCTGGAGATGAGAAAAGAGTGGATTGTGGAAGGCGAGTTCCTTCAGGAGAGCGGCTATCGCGCCATGTCCTTTTTCATGAACCTGCCTGAACGTCCGACGGCGCTTGTCATTGTTGATGATATTGTATCTTTCGGCGTGCTTCGGGGACTGCACGAGCTGGGGTATAAGGTACCCGAAGATGTATCCATTATCAGTTTCAACAATATCTCTTTGACCGAACTATCGACCCCGCCGCTGAGCAGTGTGGACATCGGGATTTATAACCTGGGTTATACCGCTTCCCAAGCGCTGATCCAGACCATTCGAAACGATGACAACACGATACTGCCGCACCGTTATATCATTCCGCACCGGTTGATGATCCGCGAATCCTCGATGTTTTCGCTGCCGAAATCTTAAGGTCCGGATCGAATCGCGGAAGATACACAATGTGTTTCCAAAATGCGAAAGATACACGAAGTATTTCAAAATAAAGAAGCATCGTGATGCTTCCTTTATTTTTGCAGCTTGGTTCAAACGTTTGCACTAATTCGTTAAGGAGGATGTTCATGTCATCCATATCCGCTTGTTTATTTGATCTTGACGGCGTTCTGGTGGATACCGCCAAGTATCACTACATTGCCTGGAAGCGTCTTGCCGGGGAACTCGGCTTTGAATTCACGGAGCAGGACAATGAACGGCTGAAGGGAGTAAGCCGCATGGCCTCCCTCGATATTCTGCTCGAGGTTGGCGGAGTGAAGCTGGATGAGGCCGCCAAGCTGGCACTGGCCGAGAAGAAGAACGCCTGGTATGTCGAGTATATTTCCAACATGGATGAATCCGAGATTTTACCTGGAG
Organism: Paenibacillus sp. FSL K6-1330; assembly: GCF_037976825.1. Taxonomy (NCBI): domain Bacteria; kingdom Bacillati; phylum Bacillota; class Bacilli; order Caryophanales; family Paenibacillaceae; genus Paenibacillus; species Paenibacillus sp. FSL K6-1330. The sequence continues at coordinate 750,868 of NZ_CP150269.1, read as the reverse complement.
CCCTCGAATTTATCCAAGCGCTGAAGGACCGCGGCATCAAGGTTGCGCTGGGCTCCGCCAGCAAAAACGCCATGCTGATCCTGAACAATACCGGCCTCACGCCTTACTTCGACGCCATTATCGATGGAACGAAGACTGCCCAAGCGAAACCAGATCCAGAGGTATTTACGATGGGCGCTCATGAGCTTGGCGCCCGGCCTGACGCCTGCGTCGTATTCGAGGATGCTGAAGCCGGTATCGAAGCTGCCACGCGCGCGGGAATGCGCAGCGTCGGCATCGGTTCCCCTGAAACCTTAGGGCGGGCCAACATCGTTCTTCCCTCACTGGAAGGATTCACAGTGGATCGTCTACAGGAGTTGTAAGCGAATGCGTACACATGCTTACGGCATCTGGTAGTTTCATCCCATATAGATCTGCAACCATTTTTCCTAAAAACAAAGGAGCCGATGATTGTGAAACAATATTTAAAGCTTGATGAATGGTCAATTATTGAGGAGGGCTTTGATCCTCACACGCATGAGATCTCGGAGAGTATCTTCAGTATCGGGAATGGATTTATGGGCCAGCGCGCCAACTTCGAGGAATCCTACAGCGGCTCCTCCCTGCAAGGCAGTTATATGGCCGGCGTGTATTACCCGGATAAAACCCGTGTAGGCTGGTGGAAGAACGGTTATCCTGAATATTTCGCCAAAGTGCTGAACAGCACTAACTGGATTGGCATCGGCATTGAAATCGACGGCGCGCCGCTTGATCTAGCCAAGAGCACGGTGAAGGATTTTGTGCGTGAGCTGAACATGAAGGAAGGCTTCCTTTCCCGCAGTTTCACCGCTGTCATGGAAGACGGCAAAGAACTCAAGGTTGAAGCTGTTCGTTTTGTCAGCATCGTACGCCATGAGATTGGTGCCATCCGTTATGCAGTTACCCCACTCAATTTCAGTGGTGAGATTACGATTACCCCTTATCTCGATGGCGATGTGAAGAACAAGGACTCCAACTATGACGAGAAATTCTGGCTTGAAGTATTCAAGGAAGCTGCGCAAGGTTCGGCCGCATTGACTGTAAAAACCAAGAAGCTCGATTTCCATGTAACCTCCGTCATGTCTTATGCGATTTTAAAGAACGGCGAGAAGCTGGAACTTCAAGCGGAACTGGTGGAGAAAGAGAAATATGCGGGGAACCGCGTAGGCATACCCGTGTCTGAAGGTGAAGTCATCGCCATCTATAAATATGTGGCTAATGTTACTTCCCGCAATCATGGATTCGGCGAATTGGTGGATGCTGCACGTGCTGTGCTGGAGCCGGCGGCCCGGACCGGATTTGAGTTGCTGCTGAAGGAGCAGGCCGATGCATGGGGCGATAAATGGAAGGAAAGTGATATCGTCATTGAAGGCGATGTAGCAGCCCAACAAGCGATCCGCTTTAACATCTTCCAACTGAACCAAACCTACAGCGGCGAAGACGACCGCCTGAATATCGGGCCGAAGGGCTTCACCGGGGAAAAATACGGCGGCAGTACCTACTGGGATACCGAGGCGTATTGCCTGCCGTTCTACTTGAGCACCGCGGATGCCAGCATCTCGCGCAACTTGCTGATTTATCGTTATAAGCACCTGGAAAAAGCGAAGGAAAACGCCAAGAAGCTCGGCTTTACCAAAGGCGCTCTCTATCCTATGGTGACGATGAACGGCGAAGAGTGTCATAACGAGTGGGAGATTACCTTTGAGGAAATTCACCGTAACGGGGCGATTGCCTATGCCATCTACAACTATGTCAACTATACCGGCGACTTCTCTTACCTCGGCCAATACGGTCTGGAAGTGCTCGTGGAAATCTCCCGTTTCTGGGAAGAGCGCGTGAATTACGTGCCAGCGAAGGATCAGTATATGATGCTCGGCGTTACCGGTCCGAACGAGTATGAGAACAACGTGAACAACAACTGGTACACAAACCGGATTGCCAGCTGGACGATGGAATACACGCTCGACGTGCTCGAATATTTGAAAGAGAACGAGAATTCCCGCTATGCCGAGCTTACGGCGAAGCTTGCGCTGCAGGATGTCGAGACAACCAAATGGCAGGATATCATCAGCAAAATGTACTACCCGATAGATGAGGAGCTCGGCGTATTCCTGCAGCAGGACGGATTCCTCAACAAGGAGCTTGTTCCGGTGAAGCAATTGGACCCAGCCCACCTGCCCCTGAATCAGAACTGGTCCTGGGACCGCATTCTGCGTTCGGTATACATTAAGCAGGCTGACGTGCTGCAAGGATTGTTCTTCCTTGGCGATCAGTACGACTTGGCTACGAAAAAACGCAACTTCGACTTCTATGAACCGTTCACGGTACATGAGTCCTCCCTCTCGCCATGCGTACACTCCATTCTCGCGTGCGAGCTTGGGTACCAGGAGAAGGCGTACGAGATGTACCTCCGTACATCTCGCCTGGATCTGGACAACTACAACAACGATACCGAGGACGGCTGTCATACAACCAGCATGGCGGGAACCTGGATGTCCGTTGTGCATGGCTTCGGCGGCTTGCGTGTGAAGGATGGTGTATTGCATTTGAATCCATTCATTCCAGGCCACTGGTCTTCCTTCTCCTTCAAAGTGATGTTCCGCGGGTCCCGCCTGAAGGTCAACGTCAAAGGCAAGGAAACCATCATCGTGAACGAAACGGATACGCCGGCTGTCCTGAACGTGAATGGCAAGGAATACAGTATCAACGGATTTGGAGAGGTAACAGCCGCAAGATAACAAGCAAACTTGTTCAATCAATGGCTACCCCGAACTATATAAAAACAAGAGCCCTGGAGAACACTCCAGGGCTCTTGTTTTTACAGAAAACGGGCCTTCAGACATCATCATTACTCCTTCTTGAAGGACCCGTCTTCATCCATGCCAAGCATCTGTATTGTCTGAACTCAGCCAAAGGCTGCGGCAATCAGATGCCAAAGCTCCGCATCAAGATGGCGGGGGAATTGCCGATTATGTATGCTATGAATAGATTAGTTGAGAATGAGGTCACGCGGAGGCCGTTCAGATGGCTTCCCAAACAAATACCCCTGCGAGAGCTCGATCCCGATTTCTCGGCAAAAATGAAACTCCTCCCGTCTCTCAATGCCTTCAGCCAGCACCATGGCCCCAAAATCATGAGCCATGTTGGTGATCATTTTGAGCTGCTTCTGCTGGGCGGGATTACGATCGCAATGGTCGATCAGACTCCGGTCGATCTTTACATAATCCGGCTTAAGCTTAATCATCTGTTCCAATGTGGAATACCCTGCGCCGACGTCATCCATGGCTACCGAGATTCCATGACTGCGATAAACCTCGAAAATCGATTGCAAATGCTTAACATCATCAATCTTCTCGGTTTCCACGACCTCAAATACGAAATCCCTCGGATCCAGATGGAGCCTGTCTATGGTATTAAAGGTGTGGCTTAGACACATCTCCGCATCATATATGGAGGATGGCAGGAAGTTCACGAATCGCTTCACGCCGATAGGAAGCCACTCGGCACTGGTCTCAATGGCACTGGTTCGTGCTGCCCGGTCCAGAAATGCATGCAATCCGGTTTTACGGGCTGTCTCAAACAGCTCATACGGCTGGAATCTGGCTCCCCACTCTACCGGACGAAGGAGAAATTCGTAGGCCACGATCTGCTCGGATGTATCCACGATGGGCTGCATGTAGCTCGTAAACTGCTTATGTAAAATGATACTCACCATATCGTAATGCTCCATCTGCAGTTCGAACTTCTGCATAGGGGTCCACGAATGCCGGATTTGCGGAGCTTCTCCACCGGTAACACAGAAGGACAGCTCTTGACGAATCTTCAGCGGAAGGGGCTGCAGACACTTCATCATAGAGATCAGGTCCGCACGTACCTTGTAGTTCACAGCACAACCCTCATTGTTCTCTTGTACCGTGTAGCCGTTCACTGCCAGCAACTGAATAAGCTCACCACTTGCAGGCTTCATATGAATGGTCCCCTGGTCCTCAATCGGTTCAAAGGTGCTGCAATTGTCGCAAATCATGTTCGTCCTCCTTGGCAAGCTAGCTCTCACTATGCTTCTTATCGGCATTTTGAATATGATTTCTTTGCATTTTATGGATTTTATATCGAAGTTATGACCTATTTTAAGAGAAATGCGCAAGATTCGTGCAATGATTGCATCAAATTCTACAAAAATCGACTTATATTGCTTTTAACAACCTGTTGTCGATACTATGGTCATACATTCATCTACTCACCTTTTGATCCAAAAGCTGCAGCAGCATCGTCCGCTCTACATCAAAATGCCAGGGGGCGTTCCGTTCCTTCGCCGCATACATCGCTGCATCCGCACGACCAATCAGCTCCTGGTCATTTCTGGCATGATCTGGATAAACCGCAATACCGATACTCGGCGTGGTTCGGACCTCATGCCCTTCCAGCTCGTACGGCTCACTAAGCATCGTCCAGATCTCCTCCGCCATCCAGATCAGCTCCTGATCATCACCGGCCGGATGGATCATGACTGTGAATTCGTCTCCTCCTAAACGGGAAACCAAAACTCCCTTGGATTCGAGTGATTGAAGCCGGTCTGCAACCTTTCGTATCAACAAATCGCCGGCACGGTGGCCGTATCGGTCATTGACTCGTTTGAAACGATTCATATCCATATACAGCAAGCCTACACGGGAACCTGTGCGGTCCGCCTCCTTCAGCGAACTTGACAGCCTTGCATTAAAATAACGACGATTATACAGCCCCGTAAGATCATCGCGATGTGCCAGGGATTCACTCTGCATCAGACTTTCATGCAGTCGGTCCAACAAGCGGTCGTTCTCGAACTGGATCAAAATCTGCCTGAACAAGATCAGGATAACGCACAGGGAAAGGCCGGTAAACAGTCCAGTCCACCCTCCAAAATGCTGCGCCATAAGGGCAAACATCCCGCCGAGCACGCTGTAGGGAAGCAGGTACCTTACGATCAGGTTTCCGGTTGAACGAGGCTCCCGCTCGCCAACAGATGGATTACGGGTTTCAGGAGCGGACTGTCCGCCTGCGAAACTAATGAAAAATACCGATAACGTATAGAGTGGATACAGGTAGGAGCGAACCTCGATATCCAAAAGATCAACGAGATAGATGTACAGAACATCTCCGGCAATAAATGTACTTCCGCCAAGACATAACAGGATGGCCGCCCATTTCCTTAACTGTCCGGTATTAAAATACAACACCAGTGTAAAAAAAATAAGTACCATTGCGCACAGTGGATACAGCATGTCCACCCAAAGGTTTCCCCATACTGCCTCATGGACCAGACCCTGAAGCTCAGGCTTGATGAAATATTCCCATCCTACCGTCATGACCGCTATGCCAACAATCAGGATATCCAGCATAAACCGCAGCCCCCGAAACGAACCCTGAACATGCCGGAATAAATAAATGAGAGAACTTGCGAACAGGATAAGTTCGAGCCCCCAGAACAAATGGGTTAGAACTGGCAGGAAAGCGTTCTCTTTTCCAAACCAGATATTGCATGCGTGGAGGGTTCGGGCCACTGCCTCCCCCATCAATCCGAGACTCACAATAAGCCAAAACCTGCGAAGATGAACCTCAAAACGCCGACGGATCCGCATTAAATAAACGGAAGCGGCTGCAGGAGAAATAATGACTAGTACACGCTGAAGCGATAAAGCATCAGGCATCCACAGAGCGATCATTATCTGAATGAATGCATATATTATGGCGAGTCGAATCCACAGATGATCTGCTGGAGTTGGACTCATAAGCATTCCTCCTCGGCCAAAAGGTACGCTGGTTCACTTTAAGTGTGTTAGGTCTTTTGAATTAACATATCTATTTCTCATG